>JAGCGM010000147.1 GCA_017649635.1 Paludibacteraceae bacterium
ACAGTCTTGTTGACCGACACGACCGCGCCGGAGGCGGATTGCAACATCGTGATGCCGGCTCTTGAGCCTCATGGGTGCGACACGTTGTACCTCTTGGAGGCTCCGATCGGCGCATTCCGAGACAATTGTACGCCTAGCGATGAACTCGCTTATTGGTACCGTGTCGACACAAGCGAGTTCGTGAACTATGCGGATAATGTGAATGGCAATAAGGTGACCCTTGCGATAGGTGAGCATATCGTTTATTGGTACGCGGTCGATGGCCATAACAATGTTTCGGACACTTGCTCCTATACGTTGACGGTGAATGACATCCTTCCTCCGACGATCCTATGCGACGCGGTTGTCCTTCCTACGTTGAATGTTACGCAAGGATGTGACACGACCTTCAAGGTGGGTGCGCCTGTTGTGACGGATTGCGACACGTTCCACATCTACTACAAACTGGGTGACGGTATAGAACATCTCTATTCCGACTCCTTCAATGTCACCTTCGCTGTGGGCGACACGTTGCTGAAGTGGTACGCGAAGGATACGACGGGTAATGTCTCCGACACGTGTGTGAAGGAGTATACGGTGAGGGATGTGGCTGCGCCTACCATTGCTTGCGCTCCTGATACGAGCATCAAACTGCTCACCCGATGCGATACCACGCTCACGTTGGTTGCGCCTGCGGTGAGCGACAATTGCTCCTATTCGCTCTACTATAAGGTGGGTGCGGGTACGGAGCAGCTATATGACGCGAATACGCCTGTCCGCTCGCAATTCAACTTGGGAACCACTACCGTCACTTGGCGCGCGGTGGATCCTTCGGGCAACGAGGCTTCCTGCTCGCGCGATTACATGGTGACGGATAGTTCGGGCGTCAATATCCTTTGCCCTACGAACCCTGATTTGACCCTCGATGTCTGCGTGGATCAAACGTGGGATGTGGTGAGGGCTCGCCTGACGGGCGAATATGCCGCTTCCGCCAAGTATTTGGATTGCCAAAACGGCGATAGCATCGTGATCGACCCAGTCTTCTTCTACAAGAGACAGACGGAGGCTGAGGACGCTTACGTGGCTCTGACGAACGCATCTCTCTTCGTGATGGATGTGCCGTATGACTTGAAATGGTTGTTCGAGAAGGGTGGTGGCGTTCTGGAATCTGTTTCGGATTCTTGCATCAGCCATGTCCTCCTGACCGATATCTCCGCTCCTTCCGCTGATTGTGACGCGATGGAGGATATCGTACTGAAACCAGTCTCTTGCGACACCTCCTACCAATTCACCAAGCCGGAGGGCGTGTTTGACGATAACTGCGGAGAGTCTAATTTGACTTACTACTATAAACTGGATGGCGCGGCTGATTTCGCCGTGCTTACCGATGGTGTGAAGGATGAGCTGACCAATGGCTCCCACACTGTGGTTTGGAAGGTGAAGGATGTGCATGGAAATGAATCCGCCGAGTGCGTGCAGAACATCTCCATCTTGGATACAATCGCTCCTTTGGTTGATTGTGCCTCCATTCCGGATACGACATTGCGTATCGTGACGGCTTGCGACACCTCCTTCTCCATCGGGGCTCCGTCTGTGACGGATACTTGCGGTGTCGCTAATATCTACTATATGTTGGGCGATGGCGTGGAGCATGAATTCTCCAATAAGGTGGATGTCACCTTCGCTGTGGGCGATACGCTCATCAAGTGGTACGCGAAGGATGCCGCGGGTAATGTCTCCGACACTTGCGTCCGCCAATATACGGTGCTGGATGTGGCGGCTCCTATCTTCGATTGCCCTGCAGACACCTCCTTCAAGCTCTATCACAACTGTGATACGACCATGCGCATATTCTTCCCGAATGTGACCGATAATTGTAAGGTGACGAGACGCACCTATAGCGTCAATGCTGGCGCCGAGCAAGATTATACGGGGAATGACCTGGTTAAATTTGAGCTGGGAACGACCACTATCACGTGGTTCGCTTACGATGCCTCCAACAATATGGCGGATTGCTCACGTGCCTATACGGTGACGGATAACACGAGCATCACCAAGACTTGTCCTACGGAGGACGATGTGACCATCAATACTTGTACGGATATGACTTGGGGTGAGGTCTTCGCCCTCTACACGGATGCGCAGAAGGCTATCGCGACTCGTCTGAACTGCGCGAACAACGGTGAGGCCATCCATATCGATCCGATCATGCGCTACAAGGCGAGCGCCGATCCGGACGACGCGTACGCTCCGCTTCTTGACAATACGGTCTTGACCTACAATGTCTCCTACGACATCCGTTGGGTCTTCGAGAAGAGCGGAACAAACATGGAGGATATCCATGACAGCTGCGACAGCAAACTCATCCTCAAGGATACGAGCGTGCCTACGATGGATTGCTCTAAGATCGAGGACATCGTCCTGAAACCGATCACTTGCGATTCTGTCGATTATCAGTTCGAGAAGCCTGCGGGCGTCTTCGATGACAATTGCGGCGAGGGGAACCTCAAGTACTTCTTCAAACTGGATGATGACGCTAGCTTCACGGAACTTGCGTCCGCATTGCCTCGTACCGTCACGAATGGTTCCCATACCATCGTATGGAAGGTGCAGGATCAGATCGGCAATGAGTCCGGTGAGTGTAGCCAATCTCTGACGGTGCTCGATACCATCGCTCCTGAGATGACTTGCCCTACCGATACGACGGTGAGGGTGCTGGCCGGATGCTCCATCACGCTTGACCTCCCTGTCGCTACCGCTACGGATGCCTGCGGCGAACCGAAGGTGTTCTTCTCCTTCGACGGTGTGTCGTTCACTCAATTGGGCGCGACCTTCAACCATACGCTTCAGGTGGGCGATACGACCATCTATTGGTACTCGGAGGATATCCACAATAACTTGACTGACACGTGCCACTATAAGGTGACCGTCCTGGATACCATCGCTCCTACGATCACTTGTCCGAGCGATATCTCCATCTCTTTGACCACCGGTTGTGATACGGATGTGGAGTTCGGCCCTGCCACGGCGGAGGACAACTGCGAGGTGCAGACGATCTACTACTCGTATGACAATGCCTCATTCACGGCTTTGCCTACGCTCACCTCTTCCGTGACGAAGAACTTCGCGGTGGGTGACTATACGGTTTATTGGTATGCGGAGGATAACCATGGTGTCCTTTCCGACACCTGCGAGCAAAAGATCTCCATCTTGGATGACCATACCTTCGACATCAACTGCCCTCCATACTCGGGCGCCGATCCGTTCATCGTGGAGACCTGCACCGACTTGCCTTGGAAGGACTTGAGCGACAGCCTCTCCAAACTGAACATGAACGCTTCCGCCTCTTATACGGACTGCAAGACGACCCTGGAGACTCCTATCGATAGCATCATCATGAAGTATTCGGAGAAGGGCTCCAACAATTGGGCGATCTTGGGCGAGAACGACTTGATTCCTTACAATACGCCTTACGTGATCCGTTGGGTATTCGTGAAGGCGGGCGATAACCTCGTGACGAAGTCTGACTCCTGCGAGCTCCCTATCTTGCTGAAGGATACGACCGTGCCTCTCTTCAACTGCGACGACATCGATCCTGATTCGGCTGTGGTGGTTGCGGACGGTGTCTGCGAATTGCCTTACAAGTCTATCGATCTGAACACCTATACGGCTTCTGATAACTGCGATGGCGACATCGTCGGTATCCTCTCCACGTCGACGAACCTCGCCGACAGCGTGAAGGCGGAGGATGTCTTCATGGTGGGTACGCTTTATAATCTCTACTGGATATTCCAGGATAGGACGGGCAATAAGGTATACTGCGACCAGAAGTTGATGCTGAATACTAATCTGAAGCCGATCTTCAACTGCGACTCGCTGATGAATAGCCCGATCACGAAGATGTTGGAGAATGCTTGCGAAACCGATTCCACATCGTTGGGCATCGTGACGCCTATCGCATATGACGCTTGTACGAAGGACCCTGTCCCTGGCGTCGGACACAGGAAGAGCGGCTTGGCGATGAACGGTACGTATAGCGTCGGTCGTGACACTATCGTCTGGGTATTCCAAAGCATCTACTCGACAACGCTTGATAGTTGTGAACAATATATCTTCATCCAAAGCGATAAGGAACTTGAGTTCGATTGTGACTCGTTGAATAGGGCTGTGATCGATACGGTTTTGCATGGCGTGTGTGAGATCAGTGCTGCTGACCTGAAGGTGAACACACCGTTCGCCATCGATGTTTGTACGAACGATACCATCTGGGGCGTGGGTGTCCGCAAGAGCGGCAAGGACATGACCGATCCATATATCGTGGGCCGTGACACCATCACTTGGACCTTCACCAGCGAGTATGCGAAGAACTCGGTTGTCTGTGATCAGTTTGTCTACATTCAGAGCGACCTGAAACCAATCTTCGATTGCGACTCCTTGAAGAATGCGCCGATCGATACGGTTTTGCATGGCGTATGTGAGATCAGTGCCGCTGACCTGAAGGTGAACACTCCGTTCGCCCTCGATGCCTGCACGAAGGATACAATCTGGGGCGTGGGCTCCCGTACAAGTGGTAGGAGCATGGCCGACCCTTATCCTGTGGGCCGTGACACCATCGTTTGGGTGTTCGATAGCGAATACTCTACGGCAAACGACACTTGTGAACAATATGTCTTCATCCAAAGCGACATGGAGCCTACGTTCGATTGCGACTCCCTGAAGAACGCTCCGATCGAGCGTGTTCTGCATGATGTCTGCGAAACGGATTCCGCTGGCATGAACTTCACGGCTCCATTCGCCCTCGACGCTTGTACGAAGGATACGATCTGGGGCGTGGGCACGAGAACGAGCGGCGAGCCGATGGGTGGCACTTACAAGGTGGGCCGCGACACCATCGTCTGGAAGTTCATCAGCGAATACTCTACCGCGGTGGCTGAATGTGAACAGTATATCTACATTAAGAGCGATAAGAAACTCGAGTTCGATTGCGACTCGTTGAACAATGCTCCGATCGAGCGTGTATTGCATGATGTCTGCGAGATCGATTCCGCCGGACTGAACCTCACGGTTCCGTTCGCCCTCGACGCTTGTACGAAGGATACGATCTGGGGTGTGGGCGTACGCAAGAGCGGTGAGCCGATGGGTGGTATCTACAAAGTAGGCCGTGATACCATCACTTGGACCTTCATCAGCGAGTACTCCACCGATACGGTGGTCTGCGACCAGTATATCTTCATCCAGAGCGACAAGGCGCTTGAGTTCGATTGCGATTCGTTGAAGAATGCTCCGATCAAGCGTGTATTGGAGGGTGTCTGTGAGATTGATTCCGCTGGTCTGAACATGATCGTTCCGTTCGCCCTCGACGCTTGTACGAAGGATACGATCTGGGGCGTGGGCGTACGCAAGAGCGGTGAGCCGATGGGTGGTATCTACAAGGTGGGCCGTGACACGATCACTTGGACCTTCATCAGCGAGTACTCCACCGATACGGCTATCTGCGATCAGTATATCTTCATCCAGAGCAACTTGAAACCTAAGTTCGATTGCGACTCGTTGAAGAATTCACCGATCGATACGGTGTTGCATGGTGTCTGTGAGATCGATTCAGCTGGCTTGAACTTCCAAGTTCCGTTCGCCCTCGACGCTTGTACGAACGATACGATCTGGGGCGTGGGCACACGTAAGAGCGGTGAGCCGATGGGCGGCATCTACAAGGTGGGCCGCGACACCATCGTCTGGGTATTCGACAGCGAATATTCTACGGCTAACGATACTTGCGAGCAATATATCTACATCCAGAGCGACCTGAAGCCTAAGTTCGATTGCGACTCGTTGCATAACGCACCGATCGAGCGCGTGTTGGAGGGTGTCTGTGAGATCGATTCCGCTGGTCTGAACATGATCGTTCCGTTCGCCCTCGACGCATGTACGAATGATACGATCTGGGGCAAGGGTACCCGCAAGAGCGGTGAGCCGATGGGTGGCATCTACAAGGTGGGCCGCGACACGATCGTCTGGGTATTCGACAGCGAATATTCTACGGCTAACGATACTTGCGAGCAGTACATCTTCATCCAGAGTAACCTGCGTCCTAAGTTCGATTGCGACTCGTTGAAGAATGATCCGATCCACAAGGTCTTGGTTGATACTTGCGAGATCTCTCCTGCCGACTTGAAGGTGAACACACCGTTTGCCCTCGATGCTTGTACGAATGATACGATCTGGGGCGTGGGCACACGCAAGAGCGGTAAGAGCATGACGGACAACTATGTGGTGGGTCGTGACACGATTGTTTGGGTATTCGACAGCGAATACTCTACAGTGAACGACACTTGCGAGCAATATGTCTTCATCCAGAGCAATATAGAGCCGATCTTCAACTGCGATTCGTTGAAGAATTCACCGATCGAGAAGGTGTTGGACGGCGTGTGTGAAATCACTCCTGCCGACTTGGGCGTGAAGACTCCGTTCGCCTTCGACGCTTGTACGGGCGATACCGTATGGGGCGTTGGCGAGAGAACAAGCGGACGCGCGATGACCGACAATTATGTGGTGGGTCATGATACCATCGTCTGGAGGTTCATCAGCGAATTCTCCGTCGATACGGCTATTTGTGAACAATATGTATTTATCCAAAGCAATAAGGGCATCGAGTTCGATTGTGATTCGTTGAATAACGCTCCGATCGAGAGGGTGCTCCATGGTGTCTGCGAGGTGGATTCCG
Source organism: Paludibacteraceae bacterium (assembly GCA_017649635.1). Lineage (GTDB taxonomy): Bacteria > Bacteroidota > Bacteroidia > Bacteroidales > Paludibacteraceae > UBA1181. Next base: position 6,701 of record JAGCGM010000147.1, read on the forward strand.
CTACCTTGAACTTCCAAGTGCCATTTGCGATGGACGGTTGTACGAACGATACGGTATGGGGCGTGGGCACGCGCAAGAGCGGTCTGCCGATGGGCGGTACCTACTACGTGGGCCGCGACACGATCGTCTGGAGGTTCTCCAGCGCCTATACGACGGAGGATGTTCTCTGTGAACAATATATCTTCATCCAGAGCGATATAGCTCCTCTGTTCAACTGCGACTCGTTGAAGAATAGCCCGATCGACACGGTGCTTCATGGAGTCTGCGAGATCGACTCCGCAGGCCTGAACTTCCAAGTTCCGTTCGCCCTCGACGCCTGCACGAAGGATACCATCTGGGGTGTGGGTACACGTAAGAGCGGTGAGCCGATGGGCGGCATCTACAAGGTGGGTCGCGATACGATCGTCTGGGTGTTCGACAGCGAATACTCTACTGTTAGCGACACATGTGAACAATATATCTTCATCCAAAGCGATATGAAGCCTGAGTTCGATTGCGACTCGTTGATGCGTACGCCTATCGAGCGTGACCTCCAGGGCGTTTGTGAGATCGATTCGGCGGATCTGAACCTCGTGGTTCCGTTCGCCCTCGACGCCTGCACGAAGGATACGATCTGGGGCGTCGGCGAGAGAACGAGTGGCTTGACGATGGGCGACAAGTACAAGGTGGGACGTGATACCATCATCTGGCGCTTCATCAGCGAATATTCCACGGATACGGCCGTTTGCGAGCAGTACGTCTTCATCCGTAGCGATATGGCGCCTAAGGTTGATTGCGACTCGTTGATGAACAACCCAATCGACACGGTGTTGCATGATGTTTGTGAGATCAGTGTCGCTGACTTGCATATCAACACGCCGTTCGCTATCGATGTCTGCACGAACGATACGGTTTGGGGCGTGGCGAAGAGAAAGAGTGGCTTGAGCATGGACGAACCGTTCCGTGTGGGCCGCGACACCATCATCTGGCGTTTCGTCAGCACCTATTCTTCTGTGGCTGAGGTCTGCGAACAACCGGTATTCATCCGTAGCGATAAGAAACTCGAGTTCGATTGCGACTCGTTGATGAACACTCCTGTTGAACGTGTTCTGGAGGGCGTCTGCGAAATATCCGCGGCTGACTTGAACCTTCAGGTTCCGTTCGCCATCGATGCCTGCACCAAACAAAAGATCTACGGCGAGGGCGTGCGCAAGAGTGGACGTGGCATGGACGAGTCCTATGTCGTTGGCCGTGATACGATTGTTTGGACCTTCATCAGTGAATACTCTACAGACACGTCCGTCTGTGAACAATATGTCTTCATCCAGAGCGACATGAAGCCACTCTTCAACTGCGACTCGTTGAAGCAGGAGGTTATCGAGAAGGTACTGGAGGGCGTTTGTGAAGTGAGTGCGGCTGACCTGAACGTCATCACGCCTATCGCTTACGACGCTTGCACGAAGGAGCCTATCCCGGGTGTCGGTACCCGCAAGAGCGGACGTGGCATGGACGACCCTTATGTGGTCGGACGAGACACGATCGTCTGGGTGTTCAACAGCGAGTTCTCCACGCAGAACGACACTTGCGAGCAATATGTCTACATCCAGAGCGATATGAAGCCTAAGTTCGATTGCGACTCGTTGAAGAACGATCCGATCAAGAAGGTGCTTTCGGGTGTCTGTGAGATCTCCGCGGCTGACTTGAACGTGAATACTCCGTTCGCCCTCGATGTCTGCACGAACGACACGGTATGGGGCGTCGGTACCCGCAAGAGCGGCAAGGCGATGACGGATAACTATGTTGTCGGAAATGACACGATCGTTTGGGTGTTCGACAGCGAATACTCTACGAATAATGATACTTGCGAACAGTATGTCTTTATCCAAAGCGATTTGGAGCCAATCTTCAACTGTGATTCGTTGAAGAACACTCCGGTCGAGAAGGTGTTGACGGGTGTTTGCGAGATCTCTGCGGAGGATCTGAATGTTGAGACTCCGTTCGCCCTCGACGCCTGCACGAAGGATACGGTTTGGGGGGTCGGCAGAAGAACGAGCGGCCGCGACATGGACAGCTCTTATGTGGTGGGCCGTGATACCATCGTATGGACCTTCACGAGTCTCTATTCGACGGCTGTTGTGGAGTGTGAACAATATGTCTTCATCCAAAGCGATTTGGCTCCTAAGTTCGATTGTGACGAGTTGACGGATACGACCCTGTTCCTTGCGATGGACAAGTGCGAAATCCCTGCGGGACAATTGATATTGCCTACGCCTGTGGCTAAGGACGCTTGCACGGACGATGATGTGCCGGGCGAGCCTACCCGTGACGACGGACTCACGTTGGCGGACGCTTACCCTGTCGGAACGACTACGGTGACGTGGACGTTCATCAGCCCATACAGTACGACTCCGAAGGTCTGCGAGCAACATGTGATTGTGAAGGATACGATCGCACCTGTTCCTCATTGCGAGGATCTGGATACGATCCATGCGGATATCACCGCCACTTCCGCTCATAAGAACCTCACCACTTACGAGGAGGCTGTCGCCGCCGGTTTGGTGGCTCCTACGTTGGATGAACTCTGCGACGGTGTGATCACTGCTACGGGTCTCCGTGAGGATGGTTCTCCGTTGGAGGGTGACTTTGAAATCGGTCTGACCACCATCATCTGGACTTACACCGACAAGTCAGGCAACTCAAGCACTTGTACGCAGATCGTCCAAGTGGAGGATCATGGTACGGATACGCTCTTCTGTCCTGGCGATTTGGACGGCAAGGTCTTCACTTGTGTCGAGGACATTCCTGCCGGTTACGACTCCTTCGAGGCGTTCAAGGATGCGGGCGGTTCCTTCACTACGGAGTACAAGATCGTGGACGGATCATTCCGCTATACGGATACTTACCAAGGCGATTCCTGCTCGATGATCGTGACCAGGAAATACCAAGTGACGGATACGAGGGGTGACATCGACACCTGCGAGGAGGTCATCTACATCAAGGATACCATCGCTCCAGTCTTCGACTTCGTCTTGCGTGACACTACGCTCTCTTGCGAGGATTCCATCTTCAGCCCTGTCACGGTGACCGCTACCGACAACTGCGACAAGAACGCGCGCGTCGAAATGGTGGAGAGCAATGACAGAAGCAAGGATCCAGCTTCTTGCGACTACTTCAACTACAACATCAAACGTGTCTACTATGCGTACGACCGTTGCGGCAACGTTGATTCCATGACCCAAGTCGTCATGATCCGTGATACGGTGGGTCCTACGTTCACCTATCCTGATGGATGGCGTGACACAGTCTTGGCGAAGTCGCTGAAGGGTTGTTTGTTCGAGGTACCAGACTTCACACTGGATGCGAAGTCCATGGTGAGCGATAATTGTACGGAGAATGAGAACCTCACCATTGTCCAGATTCCTGCGGCGGGCACCGCTATCCAGCAATCCATGTGGGTTTGGGTGCGTGTCTCCGATATGTGTGGCAATGCCGACAGCATCTCCAAGTTCGTGAGAGTTCAGTCGCCAAGCGCAATCGTTTCGTTGAATGCCTTCTCCACCGACACCTGTGTGACGGACGAGGTCGGCATCTATCTGGCGAGCCAAAGCATACGTTATGCTTCCGGTTATGTGGAGGAAGTGATGTCAAATGGTAGGATACGTAAGATCCCGAGTGTGTTCAGCTACGATTACTATAAGGGCTCCGTTTCCCACGAGAACTTGATATACAGTGATAACCGGAGGACGTACAAGGATGAGTTCTCCGAGTATTTGCCGATGTATGGTTCAGAGTATAATATGAGCAAGGCTTTGACCACGTTGTATCAACAGGCTCAGAGCGGTATCTACTCGTTCGTCGCGATGGATACCACAACCGGATGTGCGGATACGGCTTCGGCTTACATCAACATTCTGGAACGTCCTAAGGTTAGCATCGTCTCCGCTACGATGCCGGTCTGCGAAGGCAATATGATCGATTTGGATCCTTACCTGAGATGCGTCGATGACATGGGTGCTCCGATCAAGGATCAATATTGGATGATTGATGGCGTACGCTTCGATCCGACAGATTCCACGAACGGTGCGGTTTCGTATGAATCCAACGGCAAGTTGCTTTCCTACTATGCGGAGAACCGATGCGGCTCATCCACGTCTCTTGACTCACATTCGTTGTTGTCTTGCTATGGGGATTCCCTCACGAAGGAGGATACTCTGATTTACTTGGATAACGATACGATCGCCCTCGAGATGCTGCGTGTCAACCAACTCTTCTCAAGGGATTCCATCTTGCTGAACGTCCATAAGAGATACAATCCGGATAGTATCATCATCGAGACGGATCCGCACGATCCTGCACGTATCTGGAACGGTGAGAGCATCACGCTGACCCTGAAGACGGATTACGATTACCATTACCTCGTATGGCGTAAGGTAAGAGGCAAGTATGATCTGGAGAACTATAACTCCCTCGAGGGCGAAGGATTTATCTTCAATGACCCTGATGACGAAGAGGATGAGGTATATGAGTCTTCCGGTTACCTCGAGACACCATATATCGTGGATTATCCTCAGGATACGGCCTACTATTACGCGACCATCTCGGATGGTGTGTGCCCGGAGACTCCTTCACGCCTCACGGAGGTGGATGTGCTCCAGCAGTTGCCTACCGCCTTCACTCCTCATACGAAGGAGGGCTTGAACGACGTCTTCATGAAGAACCACCGCGTCATCATCTTCGACCGTTACGGACAGAAGATATTCGAGGGTAATGACGGTTGGGCAGGTAAGCATAATGGACATGATGCCGACCCTGCGGTTTACTTCTATGAGGTCGAGATGGGTAACGGCTTGATTGTGAGAGGTACGATTGAGGTGGTTAAGATGCATTAATGGATAATGGAGGGGGAATTGGATATCGTGAGAGGCTCCGATTCCCCTTTTATTTCCGATTCTAGTTTTTCTTTGTAATTTTGCGATTGTAATTTGAGCTTAAGTAAGTATAAATGTTTCTAAAATGAAGAATGTTATGGTGAAAAAGTTATTTTTTCTGTGGGTTTCATTGGTTGCCGCGCCATGGGTTTCCCATGCCTCCATCGTAATCAATGAGGTTATGCCGAAGAATGTCTCCTCTTCTTTGGATGACATGTTCCTATTCTCTAGTTGGGCGGAGTTGTACAACAATGGTAGTGAGGCGGTGGATATATCCTCCTACTTCCTTTCGGACACGGCCGCCATCTCTGACAAGTGGCAGATTCTTACCGATGAGGCTCATCCGGAGAAGTCCGTGATCCAGCCAGGTGGTTTCCTCGTCATCTATTTGGATGGTTCTTCCGAATCGGAGGAGCCGGCGCCTTTCCACGCTTCATTCAAGTTGCCCGCCAAACATGGTAGCCTTTACCTCTTCGATGAGTCGGGACGACAGGTGGACCGTGTGCTCTATGACACCGCTTACCGCAATGTTTCATACGGTAGAGTGGGGGATGGCGAGAAGAAATTCGCCCACTGTCTAACGCCTACTCCTGGCGCTTCCAACAATGGTGTGGGTACCTCTAGCACGCAGACGCCCGCTCCCTCTTTCGACCTGAAGCCAGGCTTCTATGACGGCGAACAGACTGTCCGTATCAGCGATGCGGACGGGGCTGCGGAAATCTACTATACCCTCGACGGATCGGAACCTACGAAGGAGAAGGGAACCCGATACGGCGAGCCTATCCGCTTCTCGCAAAATACTCCTTTGCGCGCCGCGGCATACCGGGATGGACAAATCCCTAGCAATGTCACTTCCGCCACCTATTTCGTCAATGAGCGGAATATTAATCTGCCGGTCGTCGCCCTCGTGTCTGACCCTGATTTCCTCTATGGAGATGAACTGGGCCTCCTCGTCGCAGGCGAAAATGGTTCTGTTGTCCCTTCCTACTGTAACGGACCGGACCTCTGGGCGAACTATTGGAACGATTGGCACAGACCTGCCAATTTCGAGCTCTTCGACCGCTCGAAGAAGGAACGCCTGAACCAAGAGGTGAAAATCGGTAACTTCGGTGCCTGCTCTCGAACCAAGTATGTCAAGTCCATTAAGGTCAATGCGGCTAAAATCTATGGCGACAATGAGTTGGATTACCCTATTTTCAAGGAGAAACCCAACTTGAGTTGGAAGAGCGTCGTGCTGAGGAACTCCGGTAACGACTTTGGTCGTTCATACCTCCGTGACGGATTCATGCAGACTGCGGCATCTTGTCTCGACATAGACCATCAGGCCTACCAGCCTTCCGTCGTTTTCATCAACGGAAAGTATTACGGCATGCTCAATATCCGTGAGCGCACGAACAAGGATTTCATCTACTCCAACTATGGACTCGATGAGGAGGAGTTCTACATGAATGAAGGCTCCCATGCCCACGAGGGCACCACCTACGATGTGGTGTTGAACCTCGCCCAACTCACCGAAGGGGAGATCAACACGGATGCCCGTTATGAGCAAATCAATAACCTTGTCGACATCAACGAGTTCCTGAATTACTTTTTGTCGGAGATCTATGTGGTGAACAGAGACTGGCCGGGTGGTAACATCAAGGCTTGGAAACCTAAGAAAGGCGGCAAGTGGAGATGGATACTCTATGACACGGACTTCGGACTCTCACTGTATGAACAGAACTATTCCACTCGCGCCATCGCTTCCCTCGCCAACAAGAATGAGACCTTTAAGGGGTTGATGAAGAACGAGAAGATCAAGAGACGCTTCCTCGCGAAATGCTGCGTCCATCTGGCCACCACCTTCTCCGAGAAGCGCATGAACAATATCTTGGACAGCCTGTTGAACAATGTCCGGACCGAGGCGGAGTATTATGCGAACTATCTCTCCGAAAAGCGAAAGATGGAAAGCCCTTTCGAGGATAATATCAACGCTATCAGGAAGTTCCTCGCGAATCGTATCCCTTACATCTACAAGGATATTAAAGCCACGTATGGACCGGATTCCCTCCGTGTGAGGATTTTCTCCTCCAATAAAAAGGCCAAGTTCCTTCTCAACGAGGAACCGATCAACATGTACGACTTCTCTGGACTTTACTTCCAGAGCACGCCTTGCGAGATTGAGGCGGTCGCTCCTACGGGTTACCTCTTTGACCACTGGGAGATCACCCGTAACGGCGTCTCCGAGAAACTTTACAAGCCGGTGGTGAGCGACACGAGCTGCGCGGACTCCTACGAGGCCATCTTTGTTGAGGACGCCTCTTATGACCCTAGCGTGAACAAAGTGGTATTCAATGAGATATGCACGAAGAATAGCGTCTATTTGGATGACTATAGGCAGAAGGAGGATTGGATTGAATTCTATAATTCCGGCAAGGAGGATGTGGATATGGCGGGTATGTTCTTGTCTCGCTCTATCGACACGTTGGGTATGTACGAGATCCCTTCGGGTAGCGCGAGCCTGACCACTATTCCGGCGGGAGGCTTCCTGATTGTCTGGGCGGACAATGATTCGGAGCAGGGTGTCTTGCATGCTAATTTCAAGTTGCCTTTCTCCACCTCCAAGACCCTCTATCTTTCCAAGAAGGAGAACGGTTCGTTCGTCATATTGGATTCCATTACCTATCGTGTGCATGACCGCCATGAGTCGTACGCCCGCTTCGTCGATCAAGGAAAGGTCACTTGGGAGGTTACGAATGTGGTCACGTTCGCTAACCATAATATGCCTGCTACCGCTGTGAAGGAGACCGCTGCCGAGGAGTGGTACTTGTCGGTATATCCTAATCCGTTCAATGACAGATTGTTCGTTTCAACCTCGTCGGAGGGTATGATGTACGTGCGTCTGCTCTCCATGACGGGTACGGTGGTGAAGGAGGGTTACCTCCAGAGCGGGGAATCCCTCGAATTGGATGGCCTCGGGAAGGGCGTTTATATGCTGTTGGTGAATGCCGCCGATGGGGTGGCGACCGCCAAGGTGGTGAAACGATGATCAGTCCCGGCCCCGAATCCTCCGCTGACTGTGGACGCCAGATAGGGATTCCCCATTTAGAGGCGGCGTGTGATTATTCGCTCTTCGTTTCTGGAATGGCAAGTCGTAAAATAGCAAATAGTAAATTGTAAATCGTTAAATAGTAAATATTGTTAAGTCTAATGCGGTAAATGAACCCGTTGAGGATGCCAAACAATAAAATACGTGACAACGTGCTATTGTTGTTTGAAAATATATAACTTTGCGCTCGATTTAAAAGAGTGGATATTTTATGAAAGATTGTAGAATTTTGACGGTGCAGGATGTCTCCTGCGTAGGGCAGTGCTCTTTGACGGTGGCTTTGCCTATTCTCTCCGCCATGGGGATTGAAACCGCTATTTTGCCTTCCGCTGTGCTCTCGACGCATACGGGCGGGTTCACAGGATTTACTTTCCGTGACTTGACGGAAGACTTGGTGCCTATCATGCAACATTGGCAGAAGGAGAAGATCTTCTTCGACGCTTTTTATACGGGTTATGTGGGCAGCCCGAAACAGTTGGCCTACATCACCGACATCATCGACAACACCTCCAAGAAGGATAGTTTGGTCATCATAGACCCTGTCTTGGGCGATAAGGGTAAGCTCTATACGGGTTTCACGGATGATTTCCCGGCTAAGATGGCTCAGTTCTGCGCCAAGGCGGACGTGATTCTCCCGAACTTCACGGAGGCTGCCTTCATGTTGAATGAGAAGTATGTCGAGGATCACCATACGAAGGAGTATGTGGAGGATATGCTGCAAAAACTGAAGGGTTTGGGCGCTAAGAATGTGCTGCTCACTGGTGTCTCCTTGGAAGAGGGCAAGGTGGGTGTCGCTACGCTGAACGGTCAGACGGGTGCTGTCAGCTACTACTTCCGCGACTTCATCGGCGGTGCTTTCCACGGAACGGGCGATGTCTTCGCTAGCTCATTCACGGGTGCGATGGTGCGTGGCTACTCCCTGGAGGAGGCGGCTAAGATCGCGGTGGACTTCACCGTGAAGGCCATCGAATGCACGGTGGACGATCCTTCCCACTGGTATGGCGTGAAGTTCGAAAAGGCTTTGCCTTCTTTGATGAAACGTCTGGGAGATTGACGTTCCACGCGTCATTTTCGCATAATTCGCTGAAAATATTTCTACGGCGGAGGGTGTATGCCTTCCGCCTTTTTTTGTGAAATCTGTTCAGTTGCGCTATTTTTTTTGTAAAAAAATTGGTTCACCGTGAAATGTTTATCGAGAAAAAATCTTGTTTTTCTTAAAATTTATTAAATTTGCCAATTGTGTGAGTGTTGTATTTGCTGAGTAGATGAGTCTAGGCTCATCCTTGGATTATTCTTTCTTTGCTTGAAACGTAAATTTTAGGGTTATATGTTAGACATTCGTAGTTTTCGTAGGTGTTGCACCACGTTGTTTATTCTTTTGTTATCGTTCTTTCATGGGACAGCCGCCAACTATCTTTGCCTCTCTGTCAAGGATGGGTGGCCTGAAATCCGTTGCGAGAATGCGGCATCCTTGAACATCCAATATTCCTTGGATGATGGACAAACGTGGGAGGTGATGACTGATGAGACGACCATCACGTTAGACCAAGAAGAAGGATTGGAGAAGGCCCTTTTCAAAGGACAATATGACGAAAGTCGCCCCTACAGCAAGTCCAATGCCCCCCACTTCCTCATAAACGGATATGTCAACGCCAGTGGTAGTGTGATGAGTCTAGTTGACGGGGAGGGAACCTCTACCGTGATTCCTGTGGATTATTGCTTCTATGGTCTATTCAAGGACTGTGAGGAACTCCAGCAGGCACCGGAACTGCCCGCCACCACCTTGACGAACTATTGCTACGCCTCGATGTTCGAAGGCTGCGTCTATATGGAAAAAGCGGCGGAACTGCCCGCCACCACGTTGAAACGGGGATGCTACCAAGACATGTTCAGGTCAACCGGCATCACCCAAGCGCCGGAGTTGCCTGCCACCGAATTGGCCGAATATTGTTACTCCGGTATGTTCCGTACCTGTCTATTCCTGACCGAGGCGCCAGTGTTGCCAGCCACCCGCTTGGCGATTGGATGTTACTCCGACATGTTCAACGCCTGTATGGGCCTGAAGAAGGCGCCGGAACTGCCTGCCCCGATATTGTCTCCCCACTGCTATTCGGGCATGTTCACGATGTGCATGATCTCTGAGGCGCCAGCGTTGCCGGCCACCCAATTGGCGGAGAATTGCTATGAAAACATGTTCGAGAGTTGTTCGAAGTTGACGGAAGCGCCTGCGCTACCAGCCACCCAATTGGCAAGATACTGTTACACAGGCATGTTCAAAAACTGTACTGCCCTTCTGAGTGCTCCGGAACTGCCCGCCACCCAGATGGAGGATTTCTGCTATTCAAGGATGTTCGAGGAGTGTACGGGACTAGCTATCGCATCCAAATTGCCGGCCACCGCACTAAAAAAGAGTTGCTACCAATGGATGTACAAGAAGTGCACCAGCCTCGAGAGGGCGCCTCTTCTGCCGGCCGCCACGTTGGTGACGGATTGCTACAAGGGAATGTTCCAAGGTTGTACCAGCCTGAACTATATCGAAGTGGGCACGAAAGACCTGGAAGCGGATGCGGAAGCGACGACGGAATGGGTCGACAATGTGGAAAATGACGGAGTCTTCGTCTTCCCTTGCGGTAGCACATACAACAAGCATGGCATATCGGCGGTGCCGGACAACTTCGTGATTCGAACGCCCCAATTCATCGTCATCTTCCAAAACCCGGACAAGACGGTACTGGAGAAAGACACCGTCGAGTGTGGCGGAACACCGGCGTACCATGGGGCGGGAGATCCAACCTATGGCGAAAACCGCAAGTTCATAGGCTGGGACATAGATCCTTCCTCCATCCAATATGATGGTGCTCCAGCCTATTATGTGACAGCCGAATATGAGCGGACGTATGACCCGAACACCGTCGATTACCTCTGCTTCACAGCGGAGGAGGCTGGGGCCCAAATCCAATACATCAATAAGAATGGCAACAATCCTAACGTGGAATTCTCCCGCAACCCGGACAATGGTTGGACGCAACTGAACGAGGGAGTATCAATCACGTTAGAGAACGTGGGTGACCGAGTCTACTTCCGAGGAAACAACCCGGATGGATTCTCCCAAACTATTCTGCAAAGGACACAATTCGCCGTGAAAAATAAGATTGCCGCCAGCGGTAGTGTGATGAGCCTCATCGATGGGAAAGGAGCAAGTTTGGAGATTCCTAACAGAGATTGCTTTTGCCATTTGTTCGAAGCTTGCAAGACCCTCACGACGGCACCGGAACTGCCTGCCACGACGTTGAAAAGTAATTGTTATGCCTACATGTTCGATAGTTGTTACAGCTTGACAAAAATGCCGGAACTGCCAGCCAGAACATTGGCCGATAGCTGTTATAGAGATATGTTCTCACATTGTACGAGTCTGTCGGAAATCCAAAGACTACCGGTCACCACCCTGACAAATGGATGTTATATGGGTATGTTCTCATATTGTACAAGTCTAACCCATGCGCCGGAACTGCCGGCGAAGGAGCTGACCCCGTATTGCTACATGTCCATGTTTAGCAATTGTACGAGTCTTGTTCAAACACCTCAACTGCCTGCCACCAAGTTGGCGGAGGTATGCTATTCGAACATGTTTACGGCATGTGAGAGCTTGACGGAAGCCCCGGAATTGCCAGCCTTAAAACTTGAAAGGGAATGCTACAGCAATATGTTCGAAAGGTGTTTTAGCTTGGAGACGGTGCCTTATATAGCCGCAACGTCTCTGGGTTCGATGAGCTGTTTCATGATGTTCTATTCGTGCAATAAGTTGAACTACATCAGAGTGGGTGTCATGACACTGGATGGTACAGATGCGTTCGCTGGATGGATGGCTATGGTGGACGGCCCCGGCAAGTTCATTTTCCCTTGCGGTAGCACCTACGACAAACATGGAGCCTCCGAGGTGCCGACGAACTTCGACATCGTCAGTTCGCCTATCATCGTCTACATGAACCCGGACGGTTCGGTGCTGAGACGGGACACCATCGACTGCGGCGAAACCCCTGACTACGGACCAGAGGCGCCGTTCCTGGACGATGGGCATGTCTTTGTGCGATGGGACAAGGAAATGACTCGCCTCGACGACCCGGATATCTATTACTACGTGGCGGAGTATGAGAAGGCGATTCCTCCTACACCAGGCAACTGGCTCTGTTTTACCGCCCAAGAGGCTAACTCCACCATTTCATGCGTAAACGTTGGCGGAAATACACCGGACATCCAGTATTCCATCGATGAGGGAAAAACGTGGAACGTATTGTCTGAGAATGGTTCCGTCGAATTGGAGGCAGAGGGAGATAGGGTCTTCTTCAAGGGAATCAATCCGGAAGGCTTCTCATCGTCGGAGCAAAAATACTCTCAATTTATGATGAGCGGGAAGATAGAGGCCAGCGGTAGCGTGATGAGCCTCATCGACGGGGAGGGAACCTCTACCGTGATCCCTAACGACTACTGTTTCTGCAATCTTTTCGCTCGCTGTAGCGCGCTTCTTACCCCTCCGGAACTGCCGGCCACCGAATTGAAGGATTGGTGCTATTCCGGTATGTTCGGTAATTGCGCGAACCTCTCCTATGCGCCGGAATTGCCAGCCACCGAGATGCAGCGTGGATGTTACTATAGCATGTTCACCATGTGCACGAGCTTGACGACGACCCCTGACCTGATATCCACTTCATTGGCCAACCGCTGTTATTGCAACATGTTTGGGGGATGCTCGGCACTGACCCAAATCATCGGATTGCCGGCTACCAAGATGGAGGTCTCCTGTTATGAAAGCATGTTTGCGGGTTGCTCAAGCTTAAAGGAAGCCCCTAACTTGCCAGCCACCGAGTTGGCGGACAGCTGTTACACCCGTATGTTCACCGCATGTACCGGGCTGAAAAAAGCCGCTGAATTGCCGGCCACCAAGCTGAGCCATCATTGCTATGCCTACATGTACGTAGCTTGCTCAAACCTGACCGACGTGCCTGATTTCCCGGAATTCGTTCCGGCGACTGAATGCTGTTATCTCATGTTCACCAGTTGTACGTCGTTGGTCGATGCGCCTGCGATTCCCGCTAAACAAACGAGCCCTTGGTGCTATCTCAACATGTTCTCCAATTGCACGAGTTTGACAAAAGCTCCCGAACTGCACGCCACTGAGATGGCCCCGTATTGTTACGCCGGCATGTTCGACAATTGCACAAGTCTGACGGAAGCCACCGAACTGCCGGCCATGAAATTGGACACGGCTTGTTATTCCAGCATGTTTTCTGGTTGCGCCATCACCGAAGCTCCCGAACTGCCTGCCTCGGATTTGGCGTTAGCTTGTTATAGTGGCATGTTCTCAAACTGCGCCAACTTGGGGAAGGCTCCCGAACTGCCAGCCACCACTTTGGCAGAGGAATGTTATAGCGGCATGTTCAAGGGTTGCACCAGTTTGGTGGAGGCTCCCGAATTGCCTGCGGAGGAGCTCATCGAAGACTGTTACAAAGAGATGTTCAAGGGGTGCTCCAAACTGAACTACATCAAGGTGGGCGTCATGTCGTTGGATTACCAAGCAGCAACGTTCGATCTTAACTTGACGGACCCATTGGCGGGTGCCACGAACAAATGGGTGGAGGGCGTGAACGGAGAAGGATTGTTCATCTTCCCTTGCGGTAGCACATACGACAAACATGGCATCTCACAGGTGCCTTCTAACTTCACCATCAAGGCCTCACCGATCATCATCTTCCAGAACGAGGACAGCACCGTGCTTTGGAGCGACACCATCAACTGCAACGAAATGCCCGTATATGGGGGTGAACCGCTGCCGTCCAACTTCATAGGATGGGAACCGGAGTTGACGGTGGCCGAAGAGGCGGACGTCTACTACTATACCGCACAATATGAAGGGGAAGATCCTGCACCGGGCAAGTGGCTCTGTTTCACCGCCGAGATGGATAGCTCAAAAGTGTGGTTCAGAAACACAAACAACCAGCCGGATATACAATACTCTCTGGACAATGGAGAGACATGGGAAACTTGGGGGAACCAGGTGCCTATTGTGTTGAAGAAAACAGGCGATAAAGTCTATGTCAGGGGCGTCAACCCCGACGGATTCTCTCATACGATCGGGTATACGATACTTGCGTCGCAAAATCCGGAAGTGGCGGCAAACACGCATAACACCGCATTCGGCATGAGTGGACGTATTGCCGCCTCAGGAAGTGTGATGAGTCTCATCGATGGTGTGGGAGAAGCCGATACGATTCCTTGCAAATACTGTTTCTCTTACTTGTTTGCTGGCTGTTCGGCTCTCACGAAGGCGCCTGAATTGACTGCCACGACTTTGGCGGATTATTGTTATTCCCGTATGTTCGGGGAGTGTACGTCCCTATCGCAAACGCCAGAGTTCCCGGCTACTCAGCTGGCGGATACTTGTTATTCGGCTATGTTCATAAATTGCTCAGATCTGACGGATGTGGCTGAACTGAACGCCACAGATCTTGCTCCTAGTTGTTATAGAAATATGTTCTATGGCTGCACCAAGCTGACGAAAGCGCCAAAGTTGTCCGCAACACAATTGGTAGATAATTGTTATGGAGGTATGTTTGCAAATTGTACCAGTTTGACAGAAGCTCCTGAATTGCCAGCCACTGAGTTGGCGAATGCATGCTACTCCGACATGTTTAAAGGATGCACCGAATTGGAGAAGGCGCCCGATTTGATGGCCACCTCACTTGTCAGAAATTGTTACGCCAACATGTTCAATGGATGCACCAGCTTGAACTACATCAAAGTGGGCGTCATGACCTTGGATAATGATTCCTCCGCCACGGAAAATTGGGTCGAGGGCATCGACGGCGAGGGTGTGTTCATCTTCCCTTGCGGCAGCACATACGACAAGCATGGCATCTCGGAGGTGCCGGACAATTTCACCATCATCAGTTCGCCGATCGTCATCTTCCAGAACCCGGACAGCACGGAGCTGTGGCGTGACACCATCGACTGCAACGTGAAGGCGGAATACAAGGGTGAAACACCATTCTACAAGGAGGGGCTCCTCTTCTCGGGTTGGGAGCCTGAACTGACCTCGTACAAGGAGGCGGGCGTCTACTATTACACCGCACAGTACGAGGATCCGTCCGCCAACAACTGGTTGTGTTTCACCGCCGAATCGGACAACGCCTCCTTCTTCTACATGTCTCGCGGACAGTACGATCCTGACGTGCAATACTCCACCGACGGAGGTGCCACTTGGAACAGTCTGGCGTATGGCGACACGGTATGGATGGGCGGAACCGGCAACAAAGTATACCTGAGGGGAAACAACCCGAACGGTTTCTCGATGGATCCGAACGAGTACTCATACTTCGTGATGAACACGGGAGATATCGCCGCCAGCGGTAGCGTGATGAGCTTGGTGGACGGGAAAGGACTCTCCACCACGATTCCGAACGACTATTGCTTCGCATACCTGTTCGAGTGGTCGGAATCCCTCACTAAGGCGCCTGAGTTGCCAGCCACCAATTTGAAGAACAACTGCTACGAAGGAATGTTCTGGCGCTGCTCGAGGTTGAAACAAGCGCCTGAACTGCCAGCCACCACGTTGGCGTCCAGATGCTATTTGAGCATGTTCGCGGAATGTTCCTCCCTGGAGAAGGCGCCCGAACTGCCAGCCACGGAGTTGGCCCCATACTGCTATAGCTATATGTTCGATAATTGCTACCAAATGACGGAGGCGCCTGAACTGCCGGCCGAAATCATGAAGGATGGCTGTTATAAGGGCATGTTCCAAATGTGCTCAGCCCTGACAGATTTGCCGGAACTGAAGTCAACCAACTTGGCGAAGGAGTGCTATTTGGCCATGTTCGCGAAGTGCTTGTTCGTGGAGAAGGCTCCCGAACTGCCAGCCACGGAATTGGCCGAGAGTTGTTACGCCCTTATGTTCCAAGGGTGTATGAACTTAACCAGCGCGCCGGAATTGCCGGCCGAGAATCTGGCGGAAGATTGCTATTATTCCATGTTCGTGGATTGTTCCAGCCTAGAGACGGCACCTATCCTGCCTGCCACACAATTGGTTCCCGCTTGCTACAACTCAATGTTCCAAGGATGCTCCAGCCTGAACTATATCGAGGTGGGTGTCATGACCTTGGACAATGACTTCATGGCCACTTCGAATTGGGTCAATGGTGTAAACGAAGAGGGTCTCTTCGTCTTCCCTTGCGGTAGCAAATACAACAAGCATGGCATCCACGAAGTGCCAGATAACTTCACCATCAAGGCTTCCCCGATCGTCATCTTCCAGGATTGGGACAGCACAGAGTTGCAAAGAGACACCATCGATTGCAAGACTCTCCCTGAATATAGGGGCGAGGAGCCTGTTCGGGAGGGTTACACCTTCATGGGTTGGGATCCTGAACTCTCTGTGCATCCAGATCCGGATGTCTACTACTACACGGCTCAATACAAAGAAGAGGGAGACATCACCCCTGGCAACTGGCTCTGCTTCACGGCTGAGGAGGCGGGCTCAACCGTATGGTACGAAAACCGAAATGGAAACTATTCTGAGGTCCAATGCTCCATAGACGGAGGTGAGACATGGCACTCGTTGGATGCAAGAGAAACAGTGAGGTTGGAGAATGTCGGTGACAAAGTTTACTTCAAGGGAAATAACCCGGAAGGATTCTCCCACGGAAGTGAGACGGAAGGAGAGGAAAGTCCATATACTATGTTCGGAATGACGGGGTATATCGCGGCTAGCGGTAGCGTGATGAGCCTAATCGACGGAGAAGGGACCTCCACGGAGATTCCAAACGACTATTGCTTCTTCCGCCTATTTTACAATTGCACGTCTCTTACCCAAGCGCCTGAATTACCAGCCACCAAACTGACTGTGGGATGCTACGAAGACATGTTCTATCAATGCGCCAGCCTTGAAAAGGCTCCCGAATTGCCAGCCACACAATTGGAGGAGGGATGTTATTCCCGCATGTTCATGTATTGCGAAAGTCTGACACAAGCTCCTGTTCTTTCTGCCTTGGAGATGAAAGAGCATTGCTATTCCAACATGTTCTTTGCTTGCCGGAAGCTAGAGAAAGCGCCTGAATTGCCTGCTACAACATTGGCTACAGGATGTTATGCCGGTATGTTCAGCGATTGCCAAAAACTTGTTGTGGCTCCTGAATTGCCGGCCACCACGCTGGCGGGAGGCTGTTATACCACAATGTTCTATAAATGTTATGCATTGACACAAGCGCCCCAATTGCCGGCCACCAAGATGGTATCCAACTGCTATGCATTCATGTTCTCGCTTTGCGAGAGTCTGGTTACCCCTCCAGACCTTCCTGCCGACATCCTGGCGGAAGGCTGCTATCAGGAGATGTTCAGCAACTGTGTGAGCCTCTCGACTGCTCCTGAATTGCCAGCCTCCACATTGGCTACAAATTGCTATTTCAAGATGTTTGGGAACTGTTCCAGCCTAACTCGGGCTCCTGAATTGCCGGCCACTCAATTGGCTGAACTATCATACGCCAACATGTTTAACGGATGTACATCCCTCAACTACATCAAAGTCGGTGTGATGTCCTTGGACAACGACGAATCCGCGACCTACAACTGGGTATCCGGTGTGGACGGCCCCGGCACCTTCATCTTCCCTTGCGGCAGCAAATACGACAAGCATGGTGATTCTGAGGTGCCTACGAACTTCACCATCGTCGCTTCTCCGATTGTCGTCTTCCAAAACCCTGGCGGTTTGGAGCTCTGGCGTGACACCGTCGATTGCAAGACGGTCCCTGAATATGGGGGCGAGGAACCTTTCATCGGCGACGGCTACACCTTCGTGGGCTGGGACAATGAACTGACCGTCCTGCCTATCCCTGATACCTACTACTTCACGGCTGTCTATGAGGAAGTCGGGGCACCTGAGTCAGGCAACTGGCTCTGCTTCACGGCCGAGGAGGCAGGCTCAGCAGTATGGTACACGAATGTCAACGGTAATTCCCCTGACCTGCAGTACTCCATTGACGGTGGCAGGACATGGCAACCATTGGAAGATGGTGAAAAAGTGACGTTGGGGAACGTGGGCGACAAGGTATATCTCAAAGGAGATAACCCGAGCGGGTTCTCAACCTCCGGTCCGGAAAAATATACACACTTCGGAATGTCCGGCAAAGTCGCTGGCGGTGGAAGCGTGATGAGCCTGATCGACGGTGCGGGGGAAACGACGGCAATGCCTTGTGACTACTGCTTCTATTCATTGTTCGAGGATTGCGCAGCCCTTACAAAAGCTCCGGAGTTGCCAGCCACCACATTGACGAAGGGGTGCTATTCGGGCATGTTCAGTGGCTGTGAGTCCCTGACGCAAGCCCCAGTTTTGCCTGCCACCACATTGACGGAGTCTTGTTACCAATCGATGTTTGCGGGTTGTACCAGCTTGGTTACGCCTCCTGATTTGCCGGCCGCTACAATGTCCGCACATTGCTATGAGGATATGTTCAAGGGATGCTCTCAGTTGGAGGAGGCGCCTGAACTGCCAGCCACCGCTTTGGTGGAAGGATGCTATAAGGGAATGTTCGAGGAATGCTCTAGCCTCAACTACGTGAAGGTGGGCGTCATGTCGCTTGACAATGATTTCGGCGCCACGGAGAATTGGGTGTCTGGCGTGGATGGTCCTGGCACCTTCATCTTCCCTTGCGGCAGCAAATACGACAAGCATGGAGTCTCCGAAGTACCTGAGGATTTCATTATCATAGCTTCTCCAATCGTCGTATTCCAGAACCCGGACAACACGGAGCTCTGGCGTGACACGACCGACTGCGAGACGGTTCCTGAATACAAGGGAGCCACTCCTACCTATGGGGAAGGTTCCGTTTTCAAGGGTTGGGACGAGGAACCAGCCGCCCATCCGGAACCTGGCACGTACTACTACACCGCCGTTTACGAGGAGGTAGACCCTACGCAAGGCGATTGGCTATGCTTCACGGCCGAGAAGGAGGGGTCTGAAATTTGGGTCGGAGTAGTTGATGAAGATGGAGATGAAGTTGAGGATAAATACCCTGATTTGCAATACTCCATTGATGAGGGGAAAACATGGACTCCATTGGCGCCGAAGGAAATCGTGACCCTAAAGAACGTGGGTGATAAGGTCTATTTCAAGGGAAATAATCCGGATGGATTCTCCCAAAGTGGGCGTAGAACATCATTCCATATGTCAGGCCTAATCGCCGCTAGCGGTAACGTGATGAGCCTGATCGATGGTGTGGGTGAAACAACCGTGATTCCGAACAACGAATGCTTCACCAGCCTGTTCAAAGGATGCGCTGCCCTTACGAAAGCACCTGAACTGCCAGCTACCAAGCTGACGAATGGCTGCTATTTCGGCATGTTTTGGGGTTGCGAAAATTTATTGGAGGCTCCCGAATTACCTGCCATGGAGTTGACAGAGTCATGCTATCTGGAGATGTTCGAATTCTGTAATAGTCTAACGAAGGCACCCACATTGCCTGCCACGAAGTTAACATACCTCTGCTATGGTGGAATGTTTAGAGGTTGTGGGCGCCTGACGCAAGTCCCAGACTTGCCTGCTACGGAATTGGCAGTATGGTGTTACAGCAATATGTTTGAAAGTTGCAGAAACCTTGTGACTCCACCTGAAATGCCGGCGACGAAATTGGCCAACATGTGTTACGATCAGATGTTCTTGAATTGCACCAGCCTGAAGAAGACACCTAAATTGCCCGCTACGGAGTTGGCTACCGATTGTTATCGGGATATGTTCGTCGATTGTACCAGCCTGACGGAGGTCTCTGAACTGCCGGCTACGGAACTGGCGTTCGGATGTTACTGGAGGATGTTCATGGGTTGCACAAGCTTGAAGGATGCGCCGGCATTGCCTGCTACAGAGTTGAAGGAACATTGTTACCAACAAATGTTCAGTGGATGCTCGTCTCTCGTCAAAGCACCCGAACTGCCTGCCGAGGAGTTGGCGGAGGAGTGCTATGCGTCGATGTTCCTTGGTTGCTCCAGCCTGAACTACATCAAGGTGGGTGTCATGACCTTGGACAATGATTTCGACGCCACGGCAGAGTGGGTCGCTGGTGTGGATGGTCCAGGTGTTTTCATCTTCCCTTGCGGTAGCACCTACGATAAGCACGGTGAATCCGAAGTGCCTCCGCTCTTCGAAATCGTCAGGGATATGCCGATTATCGTTTTCATGAACCCTGACAGCACAGTGCTCTGGAGAGACTCGATCAATTGTGGCGAGACACCTGAATACGGTGGCGAGACACCTACCATGGGTGAGGGTTATACCTTCAAAGGTTGGGATAAGGATCTCTCCGTGGTCGAATCATCGGGCACCTACTACTTCACCGCCCTCTATGACTATGAGGATCCGGAACTCACCAAGAAGCTCCAGCTGACGGTGGAGGACGAACTGTACCTTGTCCTGCCGGGCGGTTCTGAAACGATTTTCTACGAACTCACAGGCGGTGAAGGCTCGAAGTATGAAGTGCGCTACAACAACCAGACTATCTGTTCGGGCGATGTCGCCAACGACAGCACGGTCAGCCTGACTTGCCCGAAGGATCTGGAGCCGGGCGCCTACGAGGCTACGATGGTGATGTATGACGAGGAGGGTTATTTCTCCAAGAGAGATTTCACCTTCAACGTGATGCTTCCGGACAACAAGCAGAAGAGCAACTACGTGAAGGTTTGGAACGACGTGGTGATCTGCCGCAACGGGGAAGGGCAGTTCCTTACCTACCAATGGTACAAGGGACGTAAGAAGTGCGAGAACGCCGCCCTGCAATATTTCAACGATGTCACCCTCCTCGATGGGGAGTACATGGTTTATGTGAGCGATAAGGACGGCAGGAGCTACTTCATCGAACCAGTCACCTACGCCCCTGTCGAGGCCGCCTACGCCATCACGGCGGAGCCTAATGTGGTGGCGAAGGGTACGGAATTCACCTTGAAGGTGTCGGGTGTGGCGGAGGAGGATCTGAAGGACGCCCGTATCGTGGTCTACCGCGCCAATGGGGTGGTGGAGAAACTCTTCGACGAGGTGGAACTGGAGAAGGTAATGCGCCTGAAATCAGGGGAATACGTCATCGTCCTGACCGTCAAAGACGGCAAGAACGCGAACTGCAAGGTGCTGGTGAAATAAGTTGGAAATAGTAAATTGAAAAAGATATGAAATTGGTTTTTAGGAAAATAGCATGGTTGATGCTGGCGTTGTTGCCCCAAGTGGCATCGGCGCAGGATAAGTTGTTCAACATCTCCCTCGGGGGAGGCTTGGAAGTATTGAACTACACCCCGGAGATCGGAAAGCCGAAACCGGGTGGCGGTGTGATGTTCGAGTGGCAGTTCCAGCACTTCATCGTGAACAATTTCGGTTACGGTGTGGGTGTCGGACTATCCTATTTCACGGCGAACTACTACATCAACGAGACCATCGAGAAGCAGGTGACGGAAACCGAGACGGACGCTGGTGTGCCTTACATCCTGCGCACGATCTTCAACGACTTCAACGAGAAGCAGAGGACCTTCCAGATCGAGGTGCCCATAGGGCTCTACGCCCGTTTCTTCCTGAACGACTACTCCCAGTTCATCATCGGCGCCGGTCCTAAACTGGCCTTCCCGCTGATCTCCAAGTACGAGTACTCCCGCGGTTCGGTCGAGACGCGCGCCTACTTCGGCGGCGACATCGAGGCGGAGCTCTCCAACATACCGCACCACGGCCTCTACAAGCAGGACGCGAACGGGGACGACGACATCGACACGGACTTGCCGCTCATCTCCGTCTACGTGGACATGATGTGGACCCGCGCCTTGAACAACTCCAGCGCGTTGCATATCGGCGGTTATCTCTCCTACGGGCTCTCCGACATGGTCTCTAACCACGACGCCACCATGGGTATCAGCAAGAAGAGTATCCTCAACAGCACGCTGACGGAGAAGGTCATCCCGATCTGCGTGGGCATGAAGGTGGGTGTTACCCTCCCGCTCAAGAAGGGTGGCAAGCGCTCGATATTCGACGGATTCTAA
>JAGCGM010000148.1 GCA_017649635.1 Paludibacteraceae bacterium
AAGCGCGACAAGATGCGCATAGCCATCACACCGGAGGGTACCCGCAAGGCGAACCCCAAGTGGAAAATGGGTTTCTACCACATCGCCAAAAGCGCCAACGTGCCTATCCTGCTGGTCTATCTGGACTACGGCAGGAAAGTGGCTGGCCTCGACGAGATCTTCATCCCGACGGACGACGAGGCGGCGGACATCCAATACATCAAGCAATACTACACCCAATTCCAGGGCAAACACCCTGAATCCTTCGCCATATAACGCACGATGAGAATAGCGATCGCACAGATGGATCTGGCATGGCGCGACGAAGCCGCCAACCTTCGGAAGGTGGAACAACTCGCAGAACGTGCCCAAGAGGCGGACCTCCTGGTGTTGCCGGAGATGTTCACCACGGGCTTCTGCATGGACGCGGCCGAACTGGCCACCACCATGGGAGGCGCTGTCATCCAGCAATTGAAGGAGATATCCAAGCGATACGACCTTGCCCTATACGGCAGCCTCATTGTCGAGGAGGACAACCGCCACTACAACCGTGGGCTCTTCATCACCCCCGACGGCGATGTGCGCACCTACGACAAACACCACCTCTTCAGCCCAGGCACCGAGGCGGAAAGCTACAGCGCAGGGAAAGAGAAGGTGATCGTCCCCTACAAGGGATGGAACATCTGCCTGCAGATATGCTACGACCTGCGATTCCCCGTCTTCGTGCGCAACGTCGGCAACGAATACGACCTCATCCTCTACGTCGCCAACTGGGCGGAGTCCCGGATCTCCTCATGGAGCCGACTGTTGCCCGCCCGCGCCATCGAGAACATGGTCTACGTCTGCGGCGTGAACAGGGTAGGAGAGGACCCCTACGGCACACAGGGAGGCGAATCCGTACTGCTCGATCCGCTGGGCAATAGTCTGCTCAACTGCGGCAAGGAAGAGACGCTCCTCATCTCGGAAGAGCTCACCAAGGAGCGCTTGGAAAGAATGCGCCTGAAATTTCCCGTACACAAAGACGCGGACCATTTCACAATTCAATAAAAAAATTTATATTTGCGTATAGGTGATGACGGGTCGGACGCAAACGGCCCATTCCATCCCCGCAGATATGAGTATGAATGGTTTCGCTAAAATAATCACTATAACCGCCTTGATGGCGGGCGTTTCCCTGACGGACGTGGTCGCCGCGGATACGCTGACGGTGGATCTGACGCACACGATCCGCCCCGCGACCCATTGCGCTTCCGGTTCCCTCTACGGTTTGACGGAGACTCTTCCGGACATCAACGAGATGGTCGCTCCCCTCAAACCCAACGTGTTCTGCCAAGCCGCCTCGGCGTTGTCAAGCAACCAACACGACTTCGGCGATGGATTCGTGGTGGCCGAAAGGTTGAGAGGCACCACGGGAAGCGTGCAGTTCCTGCTGGCCGACCTACTTCCCCAATGGCCCTACCAATGGCCCGGGCAGAAAAAGTGGCTGGAGCTGGTGGAAGCGGTCCTGAAGCGACACGAAGAGAGCAACCTAACGAACATAGACAGCTACGTCATCTGGAACGAATCCAACGAGACGTGGCAGGAGTCCAACGGAGATTTCCTCAAGGATCTCTGGGAACCCACCTACCGATTGATCCGCCGCTATCAACCCTACACCAAGATCGTGGGACCCGCCACCTCCTTCTACAGCAGAAGTTACTTCAAGGAGTTCCTGACGTTCTGCAAGGACAACGATTGCATGCCAGACCTGATATGCTGGCACCAATGGGGCAGCGGTGGATTCATCGCGGCCGTGGAGGACCTCCATAAGCTGGAACAAGAGTTGGATATACCCGATCTACCCCTCTGCATCAACGAGTACAGCGCCAGTTCAGACTACGAGATGAGGAAGTACGAGGGATGTCCCGGCTACAGCGTCCCCTTCATCTCCAAGTTCGAGCGCAACAACGTGGAGAGCGCCACCATCTCCTGGTGGTTCCCCCACCTGCCCGGACGCATGGGTAGCCTGCTGACGGAAAGCAACGAACGGGGCGGCGGCTGGTGGCTCTACAAATGGTACGGAGAGATGGAGGGCGACATGACTATGGTCACACCCCCTAACGACAAGAGCGACGGATTGGACGGTTTCGCCTGCGTCAACAAGTATTGGCACACCGCCAGCGTGGTGCTGGGAGGCAACTATGTGGGAGACGTGGATGTCGTATTCCCGCAACTGCCACAATGGCTGCAAGGCAAGGCGAGGATAAAGATAGAGCGTGTCACATGGGAAGACAAAGACATCCCCGTGGACGGCACCGACCTGATCGACGAATATGAGACCACCCTCACAGGGAAAACCTTCACACAATCCGTGAAGGTCGAGAGCGAGCTCTACGCCTACCGCATCACGTTGACCGCCATCGATGTTCCCCGCAAACCATACAAGAACACGATCGCCACCGTGCCGGGCATCATCGAGGCAGAGAACTTCGACGAGTCAGGTCAGGCCATCTCATATTACGACACCGACGACAAGAACAACGGAGGAGAATACCGTGATGAATGCGTGGATATCGTCACAACAGAAGCGAAAGGATACGCCATCGGATACACGCAAAAAGGAGAATGGGTGGAATATACCATCCAAGTGGAGGAAACAGACGACTACAACATCACCGCCCGCGTCTCCGACGCATGGGAACTGGACGGGTTCCATCTCTATGTCGACGGGAAGGAAATCACCGAAGCCTACACGATCCCAGCGACCTGCGACGATTGGAGCCTATACGAGGAAATAGGCGTTTCCACCGCACATCTGACCCAAGGGAAGCACATCCTGAGACTGCAGATCGAGGGAAGCTACGTGAACATCGATTGGCTGAAGTTCAAGCCAGCCCAATATACAAACATAACGGAGGTGCTGGCATTCGCGGAGAGGTTCACCCTAAAAGACACACAGTTCTATGACCTGCAAGGAAATAAAATAGCCACAGAGAGATTGCGACCCAACACGCTCTACATCGCCGTGCAGGCAGGGCAAAGCAAGTTAATACTAATAAAGCAATAGCCTATGAACCGTCGGGAAATCATGTATAGTGCAGTGAAGGCATTGCCCTATGTCACCATTTTACTCATATCGAGCACCCTTCTTTTCCTCATCACCACAGAAAAGAGTAGCGGACATTGCTTACCACCGTGCTTCTTCTACATTCCCTTCTTGTTCTGTATCTCACCCATATTCTTGTTCCTGCTGAAGAAATATCCCTATATATCAGGGATTGTCTGGGGCATTATAGTACCCATATTCGCCTTTCTTTCATCAAACTACAATAAAGAACCCTGGGTTGTGGTTCCTATTATTCTGTTCCCTTTTGGAGTATGGGCCTTCACAAAATATTACCATAAAAAAATGTACGATGAAATGGAGAATAATCGGCAGGCTCTGAAAGTATCATTAACACTCTTTTTTATAATATTGGCCATTGCAATAATATCCACAGTGATCTTTTTTAGCGTGATATAGACATTGTCCTATGCCACATCAACACTCATCCCATTTAGGATACTTCTTACAATCAAAAAGTAAAATAGCGGAAATACCACTAATCCTTCACAATTGTTCCCTTTTAGGAAATAACATATTATCTTTGTGAAACAAAAATATAAACCGATAAAAAGGAGGTATTGAAATGTCAGTACACAGTGAAATCAAGAAAGTGACCACGAAAGTCCTCGCAGACATGAAAGCCCGTGGCGAGAAAATCTCCATGTTGACCGCCTATGACTACTCCATGGCGAGCGTCATCGACCAAGCCGGTATGGACATCATCTTAGTCGGCGACTCCGCATCCAACGTGATGGCAGGCAACGCCACCACATTGCCCATCACATTAGACCAGATCATCTACCATGCGCAGTGCGTAGTGCGTGGCGCGAAAAGAGCCTTCGTGGTGGTCGACATGCCTTTCGGCACCACGGAAGTAGGCAAGGAAGAGGCGGTGAAATCAGCTGTCAGAATCATGAAGGAGAGTGGGGCGGACGCTGTGAAGATCGAGGGAGGCGAAGAGCTCATCGATTCCATCCGCGCCATCATAGCAGGAGGCATACCCGTCATGGGACACCTCGGCCTCATGCCACAATCCATCAACCAATACGGATCCTTCGCGTTGCGCGCCAATGACGACGCGGAGGCACAGAAGCTCATCAACGACGCCCTGTTGCTCGAGAAAGCGGGATGTTGCTCCCTCGTCCTCGAGAAGATACCTGCGGCGCTCGCCAAGAAGGTGGCCTCACAGCTCCACATACCAGTCATCGGCATCGGTGCGGGCAACGGAGTGGACGGACAAGTGCTCGTCATGCACGATATGCTGGGCATCAACAAAGGTTTCTCGCCTAAGTTCCTCCGCCGCTACGCCAATCTCTTCGACGTGATGACGGAAGCATTGCAACACTACATCTCTGATGTGAAATCGGGAGACTTCCCGAACGAGAACGAATCCTATTGATTCATAGGCACATAAAAACATACGACAGAAAAAAGGGGAATCTTCACAGACTCCCCTTTTCTACTTTATTTAACCTAAACCATAACTAAGAAAATATAATATGTTTATGCATTTGTAAAGTTCCCATATTTTTATGATATTTGAAAGTGCAAAACGAAAAAAATATGGGTGTAATCAAAAAAAATGTTAACATACTGAAGATATTCACACAAAAATCGGACTTGAAGGGTTGGAAAGGGATCCTGAAATATGTGTTGAAGCGCGTATTGTTCATTTTTTTCGCATCCAGCATCTTCATGACCCTCCTGTATCGTTTCGTGCCCGTGCCCATCACACCGCTCATGCTGATACGCTCCATGGAACAGTTGACCGACGGGAAGGTCGTCCAACTCAAGAAGCAATGGGTACCCATCGAGAAGATATCCCCCGAGATGGTCAATGCGGTCGTCGCCTCCGAGGACAACCTCTTCATGAGCCATTGGGGCTTCGACTTCGACGCCATCTCCAAGGCCAAGAAGATGAACGAGAAAGGGAAGAAGGTATACGGGGCGAGCACCATCTCGCAACAGACCGCCAAGAACGTCTTCCTATGGCCTAGCCGCACATGGGTGAGGAAAGGGCTGGAATGCTACTTCACCGTGCTGATCGAACTCTTTTGGCCGAAGAAACGGATCATGGAGGTCTACCTGAACGTGGCGGAGACAGGCAACGGCATCTATGGTGTCGAGGCAGCCAGCAAGCACTACTACCAAAAGAGCGCCAACAAGCTGACCCAAGAGCAAGCCGCCCTCATCGCGGCCTCACTGCCCGCACCCCGCAGGTACAACCCCGCCAACCCCACCGCATACATACGCAGCAGGCAACAGAAGATCCTCCGCCTGATGAAACAGATCGGACCCGTAAACCTGGAGAAGATCAATAAAAAAGAAGAGAAAAAAACGGAGGAAAAAACAGCGGGCAAGAAGAAAGCGAAAAAGAAAAGCAAGTAAAAAATCATTCGAAGCCATCATCTTGATAATAATCATTTCACAGGCCATAGAAAAAGAGCAACTCCCCCACAATATCTATTGCACGAATGAAAAAAATGTTTATATTTGTATGAACAAGTTTTACAATTAAATCAGTGCTTATGTTGAAACGTATTCTAATACCATGTTTGGCAACTTTGATGATGGCTTGCGGAAATTCCAACACGAACGAACAAGCGGGCAAAGATGCGAAGGAGAGTGAAGGAAAGAGTGTAGAGAATAAGGAACCCAAGAAAGTGTCAGGCATCGGCGTGATTACGGAGGATGCGCTGAATGCGGAGATCCTTCCGCCGATGGAGTATCCGGCCAACTCCCCTGTAGGCAAATGGGGCAAGTTGAAGGTCGCCCCTAACGAAAAGGGCGTGCGCGTGCTCTGCGACGAAAAGGGCAATCCTGTCCAACTGAAGGGCATGAGCTCGCACGGACTGCAATGGGCCGGTGTGGCGGACATCACAGAAGAGAACATCAAGGCATTACGCAACGACTGGAACTGCTCCGTCTTCCGTATCGTCTTCTACGTGGACGAGGAGGGCGGATACGCATACAACGAGACCCACCGCTCCCGTCACCTCGAAAATGCGGTGAAATGGTGCGGAGAAAACGGTATGTACCTCCTGATCGACTGGCACGTGCACAACCCGGGCAACCCGGAGGCTAAGCAGTACCGCAAGCACCCATCGTCGGGCATCGACTTGGCGGGCGACTTCTTCACCTATTGCGCACGTCGTTTCCAGAACCAGAAACATATAATCTACGAGCTCTGCAACGAACCGAACCCTCGTAACGGCGCCACGACTTGGCCTAACCACATCAAGCCTTACTGCGAGGATATGCTGAAGATCATCCGTACCTACGACAAGGATGTCATCTGCATCTGCGGTACGCCTAACTGGAGCCAGGACGCCCACGTGGTCATCGGCAACGAGCCTCAGGACGAGAACGGTAACGTCTACGACAACCTGATGTACTCCTTCCACTTCTACTCAGCTTCCCACTACGACGGCATAGACAAAGATTCCCCATACAGAGGACATGACTACATGAAACCGTTGCGTGAGGGAGATTCCGCTTCCCATACGCCTTGTATTTTGGCTACATTGCCTATCTTTGTGACAGAATTCGGAACGACTGACGCAAGCGGTTGGAACAACTTCAGACCAGACATCACAGACCGTTGGTTGAAGATCCTGGACGGTGATAACCTCGGCGGACAAAAAGTCAGCTGGTGCAACTGGAGCTTCAGCGCGGAGGGTGGCGCGAGCGCAACCCTGAAGTGGAACGAGGGTAACCTCCTGATCTGCGACAAACGTATCCTTACGGAGTCGGGCCAATACATATACAAGAAACTACATGAAAAGTAAAAGATTTATATCAGAGGCATTCGCGATCTTCTTTCTATTATTCACCTTCCTCTCTGACGCTACCGCACAGAAAAAGAGGGAAATGCGCGGCGCTTGGATGGCAACGGTCGCCAACATAGACTGGCCGACGGACAAAACAGCTCCAGCCGAGACACAGAAAGAGGAATTGGTTAAAATGATCGATTCGCTGCACCACTGCGGTGTCAACGCTATCATGTTCCAAGTGAGACCTACCGCCGATGCCCTGTATAAGTCTAAGATAGAACCGTGGTCGGAATGGTTGACGGGGGAGCAAGGGAAAGCCCCGTCAACCGACTTCGACCCCCTGCAGATGGCCGTGGAGGAGTGCCACAAACGGTGCATGGAACTGCACGCCTGGATCAATCCCTACCGTGTGACCAACACGCCGACCTCCCAACTCGCCGCCAACCATATCTACCACAAAAAGCCTGAATTATTCATCACCTACGGGGAGAAAATCTATTTCGACCCAGGAAAGGAGGAGACCGCGAAGTTCCTGCTGAAAGTACTCAAGGACATCGTCACACGCTACGACATCGACGGTCTGCACCTCGACGACTACTTCTATCCATACCCCATCAAAGGGAAGGAATTCCCCGACGAGGCCACCTTCCGAGCCAACAACCACGGATTCAAGGATAAAGGCGACTGGCGCCGCGACAACGTCAACCGTATCGTGAAACGCATCCACGAAATGTTGCTCGACACCAAGCCTTGGGTGCAGTTCGGCATCAGTCCGTTTGGGGTGTGGCGCAACAAGTCACAAGACCCGAAAGGCTCCAACACAAAGGCGGGGTGCACCAACTACGACGACCTCTACGCCGACGTGCTATTGTGGGCGGACAAGGGATGGATCGACTACATCGCCCCACAATTATACTGGGAAGTGGGCAAGGCGGTGGCGGACTATGCGGTGCTGGCTCCTTGGTGGCGCGAGAACGTGAAGAACTGCAACCTCTACTTCGGGCTCTATGCGTCTGGCCTCGCCGTGAACAAGACCAAGGCGTGGAAGACACCCAACGAGCTTGCCCGGCAGTTGCGTTTCAACGAGCAATGCGTTGATATTGA
>JAGCGM010000149.1 GCA_017649635.1 Paludibacteraceae bacterium
CAACGTGCAGGAGGGCTTATCCCTCAATTCGTCCATCGCCTATTCACCACGTCCGAACAGCCTGAAGCTCCAGAACCTCATCTCCGAGCAACTGACGGGCTGCGGATTCAACGAGATACTCAACAACTCGCTCACGAAGATATCCTACTACGCCGAGTCGGAGAAATACCCTATCAAGAACGGAGTGATGGTGATGAACCCATTGAGCGCCGACTTGGGATGCATGAGGCAATCGTTGCTTTTCGGCGGATTGGAAAGTGTGGCCTACAACGTGAACAGAAAGAACGCGGACATCAAGTTCTACGAGTTCGGCAACTGTTACCACAAGAACCCTGAGAAGGAATCCACGGAGGAGGCTCCGTTGAAGCCATACTCCGAGGAACTCCACCTCGGCATGTGGCTGAGCGGTAACAAGACCACCCAAAGCTGGGTATTGAAGCAAGAAAAGGCCTCCTTCTACCAGTTGAGGGCATATGTCGAGAACATATTCGCAAGGCTCGGATTCGAGAAGAAAGGTTTGGTATACGGTGGCTACGACGACGAATTCATCTCGGAGGGAATGACCATCATGACCCATGCGGGCAAACTGCTCGCCACGTTGGGAGTAGTCTCCAAGAAGGCGTTGAACATCTTCGGATTGGAGAACAATGTATATTACGCCGATTTGGAGTGGAACAAAATCCTATCCGAGTTGAAGAACCACAAGGTCACCTACAAGGAGATCTCCAAGTTCCCTGAAGTGAAGAGGGATTTGGCGTTGTTGATCAACAAGTCGACCACCTTCGAGGACATCGTCAAGGTGACCATGGAGACGGAGAAGAAATTCATCAAGAACATCTATCTCTTCGACGTGTACGAGGGAAAGAACCTCGAGGCGGGCAAGAAATCGTATGCGGTAAGTTTCATTTTGCAAGACGAGGCGAAGACGATGAAGGATGGACAAATCGACGCCATCATGAACAAGTTGATGAAGAATTTCGAAGAGAAATTAGGCGCAAAAATCCGTTAATCAATCGGACAAACCATAAAATCGAGGAAGGGGACTCCTGCTTGGAATCCCCTTTTTCATTGGCTTCCGTCACCAATAAAGGGGCGAAAAACAATCATAAAGAATTTTGGTTTGTAGGAATAGAAAAAATCATTACCTTTGCACCCTGATTTACAAAAGAATTATACTTAAAATAAACAATATGAATATCGCTAGAAAAGACATCGACGCTACGAACGCGATCATCACAATGCAAGTTGTGAAGGCAGATTACCAAGAAGCGGTGGAGAAGACGCTCCGCAAATACAAACAAAGAGCTAACGTACCAGGATTCCGTCCGGGAAATGTTCCGATGACGATGGTAAAGAAGCTGTACGGTAAAGCTGCCATGGCAGACGAGATCAACAACATCATTTCAGAGAAATTGATGGATTACATCAAGGAGAACAACATCGAGATCCTCGGCCAACCACTTCCTAACAAAACAGAGCAGAAAGAGATTGATTTCAGCAAGGAGGAAGACTTCGAGTTCAAATTTGACATAGCGATAGCACCTGAGAACAAACTGGTTTTGAGCAACAAGATCAGTGCTCCATACTACGAGATCGAGGTCGGCGATGACATGGTGAACAACGCCGTGAAGTCATACCAAGACCGTTTCGGATCTTACGACGAGGCTACGGACGTGGTTGAGTCCGACGTAGTGAAGGGCGACATCGTGGAGATGCGCACCAAGACGAAGGAGAAGGAAGACGGCATCAAGGTAGAGGACGCTGTTCTTTGCCCTAAATACATGAAGGACGCAGACCAGAAGGCACTCTTCGTAGGCGCTAAGGTAGGCGCATCCGTTTCGTTCAACCCTAAGAAGGCGTTCGAGAACGAAGGAGAGATCGCTTCCCTCTTGAAGATTAAGAGAGAAGAGGTTGCTTCCGTAGATGCGGATTTCAAGTTCACCATCAAGAGCGTAACCCGTTTCAAGGCGGCTGAGTTGAACCAAGAGTTGTTCGACAAGGCTCTCGGAGAGGGCGTTGTGAAGAGCGAGGAGGAGTTCAAGGCTCGCTTGGCGGACGACGTCAAGAAATCACTCGTGGCAGACAGCGACTACAAATTGTTGCTCGACTCCCAAAAAGTTTTGGCTAAGGAAGCGTTCGGTGACGCGGCATTCCCTGACGCGTTCCTGAAACGTTGGGTAGCAGAGACCAACGAGAAGATCAGTGCGGAAGATTTGGAGGCACAATATCCAATGATGTTGGACGATTTGAAATGGCAACTGACCAAGAACAAGATCGCCACGGACAACCAAATCAAGATCGAGGAAGGCGACATGATGGAGTTCGCCAAGAAGACTGCCCAAGCGCAATTCGCGCAATATGGCATGTCGACTGTTCCAACCGACGTTTTGGAGAACTACGCGAAAGAGATGTTGAAGAAGAAAGAGTCCATCCAGCAGATCGCGGAGCGCGTCATGGAAGAGAAAGTGATGAGCGTTGTGAAGTCCAAGATCAAATTGGATGTGAAGAAAGTTTCGCTTGAAGAGTTCAATAAACTCTTTTCTGAGCAAGGAAAATAACAATTTACAATAAAAAATCAATCCCGACAACAAAAATTGCCGGGATTTTTTTTGGTTTTAAATAAAAAAGTTTTATTAATTTAGTAAACAAAATAGAAGCGTAACCAGACAGATTAATATTTAACAAAATGATGGAAAAAAATGATTTCAGGAAATATGCGGTAGGTCATCTTGGGATGAACGGATTAGCCTTAGACCAATACACCTCACGCATATCCAACAGCTACATATCACCCAGCATCTTGGAGGAACGTCAACTGAACGTAACGCAGATGGACGTCTTTTCAAGGCTGATGATGGACCGCATCATATTCCTCGGAACGGAGGTGGACGATTATTCCGCCAATGTGATTCAGGCGCAACTGCTCTATCTGGACTCGTCCGACCCGGGAAAGGACATTTCAATATACCTGAACACCCCTGGAGGGTCGGTATACGCAGGCCTAGGCATCTATGACACGATGCAGTACATCGGATGTGACGTAGCGACCATCTGCACCGGCATGGCGGCATCCATGGGTGCGGTTCTACTGGTGGCCGGGACGAAGGGGAAGCGCTCCGCATTGAAGCACTCCCGCGTCATGATCCACCAACCCATGGGAGGAGCCCAGGGACAAGCGTCGGATATTGAAATCACCGCGAGGGAGATCCAGAAGCTGAAGAAAGAGCTATATACAATCATAGCGGAGCATTCCGGGAACCCGTACGACAAGATATTTCAAGACTCCGACAGGGATTATTGGATGACAGCCGAAGAAGCGAAAGCGTACGGCATGATCGATGAAGTATTAGTGCGGAACAAATAAGCGGAAGAGGAAGAGATGGCAACGAACACGAAAAGCACGAACAGGTGCAGTTTCTGTGGCAGGTCACAGAAAGAAGTGAACATGCTGATCACGGGACCTTCCGTCAACATCTGCGACGAATGCGTGAGAATGGCTTACGAGATAGTCGAAAGCAACAAAAAAGAATATGGAGACAACTCCGACTTCGATGCGAAAGACCTTCCTAAGCCGATAGAAATCAAGCAATTCCTCGACCAGTACGTCATCGGACAGGATGTGGCGAAGAAAACCCTTTCCGTAGCGGTCTACAACCATTACAAAAGGCTCATGCAGCCTAAGGACGACGAGGGTGTTGAGATTGAAAAATCCAACATCATCATGGTTGGAGCGACGGGAACAGGGAAGACTTTGCTTGCGAAGACCATCGCAAAGCTCTTGAAAGTGCCATTCGCAATCGTAGACGCCACGGTTTTGACCGAAGCGGGCTATGTGGGCGAGGATATCGAGAGCATACTCACCCGATTGTTGCAAGCGTCGGACTACGACGTCAAGGCGGCCGAACGAGGCATCGTCTTCATCGATGAGATAGACAAGATCGCCCGCAAGGGAGACAATCCATCCATCACGAGGGATGTGAGTGGAGAGGGTGTCCAGCAAGGTTTGCTCAAGTTATTGGAAGGCTCCATCGTGAACGTGCCGCCGCAAGGTGGGCGCAAGCATCCGGACCAGAAGATGATACCGGTGGACACGAAAAACATCCTCTTCATCTGCGGAGGAGCGTTCGACGGCATCGAGCACAAGATAGCCCACAGGCTCAACACCAAAGTGGTGGGGTACGCCGCGGCGAAAAAACAGGGAGTTGTGGACATGGAGAACATACTGCAGTACGTCTCCCCGCAAGACCTGAAATCCTTCGGTCTCATCCCGGAGATCATCGGCAGATTGCCGTTGCTCTGCCATCTAAACCAATTGGACCGCAAAGCGTTGCGTTCCATCCTGACAGAGCCGAAGAACTCCATCATCAAGCAATACGTCAAGATGTTTGATATGGACGACGTGAAGCTCACGTTCGACGAAGATGTGCTGGAATATATCGTGGACAAAGCGGTAGAGTTCAAGCTCGGGGCGAGAGGGCTCCGCTCCATCGTGGAGACCATCATGTTGGACGTGATGTTCGAGATCCCCTCCTCTGGAAAAAAGAAGGTCAGCATCACCAAAGCGTACGCTGAATCGAAGATCCAGAGCGCCAATATAGAGAAATTGAGGGTGGCATGATAAAATTTAACATTTTTATGATGCCAATTAACGTACTGTAATATACATTTGCGCCTACAATTGCACGCCACCCTTGATGTACGGGACAGACCACTGTCCAAGGGTAGATTTAACGATTAATTGTGTTCCGATTATGAAAGACAATGAATTGGCAAAACAACTGAAGTTGCATTTTGGTTTTGATTCCTTCAAAGGGAACCAAGAGGCAATTATCACCAACCTTTTGGCGGGTAAGGACACGTTCGTCCTCATGCCGACGGGTGGCGGCAAGTCATTATGCTATCAATTGCCGTCATTAATGATGGAAGGCACTGCAATTGTGATATCTCCCCTCATCGCGCTGATGAAGAACCAGGTGGACGCGATGAGGAACTTCAGTGAAGAGGATGGTATCGCCCACTTCATCAACTCGTCCCTCAACAAGGCGGCGATAGACAATGTGAAGACGGACATCCTGGAGGGTAGGACAAAATTACTCTACGTGGCTCCGGAGTCGTTAACCAAGGAAGAGAACGTGGAATTCCTCAGACAAGTGAAGATATCCTTCTTCGCCATAGACGAGGCGCATTGTATCTCGGAATGGGGACATGACTTCAGACCGGAATATAGAAGGATTCGCCCGATAATCAATGAGATAGGACAAAAAGTCGCCGTCATCGCATTGACAGCGACAGCCACCCCTAAGGTGCAACACGACATACAGAAGAGCCTCGGCATCACGGATGCGACTGTGTTCAAATCGTCGTTCAACCGCCCGAACCTCTACTATGAAGTAAAGCCTAAGCGGGACGACATCGACAAGGAGATCATCAAATTCATCCGAAGCCAGGAAGGCAAGTCCGGCATCATCTACTGCCTCAGCCGCAAAAAGGTGGAGGAG
>JAGCGM010000150.1 GCA_017649635.1 Paludibacteraceae bacterium
CCTGACGAAGCCATCGCATCCGCATGGTTGGCCATTGTGGAACGTGTGGATCCCAACAAACTGTTGTACTTGGAGGAGTTACGGAAGAAATACAAACTATACCTCCTCAGCAATATCAATCCGTACGTTTTCGAGTGGGCCGAGACCCCAGCGTTCTCTGAATTGGGGCAGCCGATCCACCATTACTTCGACAAGATGTTCGCCTCCTATCAACTGAAGATGTCGAAGCCTTCCCGTGAGATCTTCGAGCACGTGTTGCGCACGGCAGGCATCAAGGCGGAGGAGACGCTCTTCGTGGACGATGGTCCGCGGAACGTCGAGACGGCGAAGTCCATGGGCTTCCATACCTATCAGCCACAGAACAGGGAGGATTGGAGGGAGAACGTTTCCCGTATCCTGAGTGGACAAACTGCCTGATAGCCAAGAGGAAAGCATAGAAATACGTGAATTATCATTCGGGGAAAACTGCGAATTGACGGGGTGATTGGTCGATGAAATATGCCATTTCGTCGATTTTTGTTTTTCGATTACCGTGTTTTTGCTAATTTTAGGAGTTTAATGTGTGCGAATAAATTATTCTAATATATGAACAAGAAGAAGGTCATTTTGATTGTCGGGATACTGCTGTTGGCGGTAGCCGCGTATTTTTTATTTTTCGGGAAGAAGAAGATGCCTCAAACCATCGTGAAGACGGAGTTGGTGGAGTTGGGAAGTATTTCCAATTCGATCACCGCCACAGGAAAGGTGGAGCCAGTCACGGAAGTGGAAGTTGGTACGCAGGTTTCCGGAAAGATCGACAAGATCCATGTGGATTACAACTCGAAGGTGAAGAAAGGCCAGTTGTTGGCCGAGTTGGACCGTTCTACCTTGTCCACATCGTTGGAGTCTGCGAAGACAGACTATTCCAACGCAATGCACGAATATGATTATTACAAGAAAGTATACGATAGGAACGTGGCCCTCCACGAGAAGAAACTGATCAGCGAGGCTGAGTTCGAGGAGATTGAGTTCCAGTACATGAAGGTCTCCAACTCTTTGCGCAAGGCTAAGTATGAGGTGGACAGGGCCAAGACCAACTTGGGCTATGCGACCATCACTTCGCCAATCAACGGTGTGGTCATCTCCGTCGAAGTGGAGGAGGGCCAGACGGTGGCCGCCAGCATGACGACCCCTACGTTGTTCATCATTGCGGAGAACTTAGTGGACATGCAGGTGGTAGCCAACATTGACGAGGCGGACATAGGTCAGGTCAAAGAGGGTCAGAAGGTGGAATTCACGGTGGATGCCTACCCGAACGACAAATTCGCCGGTGTGGTTCGCCAAGTACGCTTGGAGCCTACCACAACCTCTAACGTGGTGACCTACGAGGTGATTGTCGACGCCAAGAACCCAGACCTGAAACTGAAGCCGGGCCTCACGGCTAACATCACTGTTCTTACCCTGAACAAGGACAGCATCATGACCATCCCTAACAAGGCGTTGCGTTTCCAGATGGACGAGAAGATCTTGCCTCCGGGCATGAAGGTGAAGTACTTGGACCCAGAGGAGATAACCGGTCCTACCGTATGGGCGATCGTAGACCGTCAGACGGCTGAGCAACGTTGCATCAAGACCGGTGTGAGCAACGGTACCCGCACGGAGGTCTTGGAAGGTTTGAACCTCGGCGAGCATCTGATTGTCTCTTCCATCGAGACGGCCGATATGGATTTCAAGAAAGGAAACATGCCACCTGAGGGAGGCAAGGGGGGCAACAGCCCATTCATGCCGAAACGTCCAGGTGGAGGTAAACGTAAATAAGGGATTCGCATGGAACAGAAGAACGGGAAAGGCAGGCCTATCATCGAGTTGCGCGATGTGAGGCGTGATTTCGTGGTTGGCGACGAGGTGGTGCACGCATTGCGTGGCGTTTCGTTCTCCATCTACGAGGGCGAGTTTGTGACCATCATGGGTACGTCCGGTTCGGGTAAGTCCACCCTGTTGAACGCCTTGGGATGTTTGGACACGCCTACCTCCGGCGAGTATTATCTGGACGGTGTGGAAGTGCGTTCCATGGGAAAGAACGAGCGTGCCATCCTGCGCAACCGCAAGATCGGTTTCGTGTTCCAGAATTATAATCTATTAGCCAAGACCACCTCTGTGGAAAATGTGGAGTTGCCTTTGATGTACAACTCGTCCATCTCGGACGAGGAGCGTTATGAAAGGGCGGTGAACGCCTTGAAGGCCGTCGGTTTGGGCGAGCGTTTGAACCATAAGTCCAACCAAATGTCGGGTGGTCAGCAGCAGCGTGTGGCGATTGCCCGCGCGTTGGTCAACGACCCCGTCATCATCTTGGCGGACGAGGCGACGGGTAACTTGGACTCCCGCACCTCCTTCGAGATCCTGGTGCTTTTCCAGGAGCTTCATGCGAAGGGCAGGACAATCATCTTCGTAACCCACAACCCTGAATTGTCCCAGTACAGCAGCAGGAACATCCGCCTGCGGGATGGTCAGGTCATCGAGGACACGTACAATGATCATATAGCGTCGGCGAAGGAGGCTTTGGAAGCATTGCCTCCTCAAAAAGACTAACAGGGAATAGAGAACGTTATGAATCTTTCGAATTTATTTAAGATTGCGCTCAGGGCAATCAGCAACAATAAGTTGAGGTCATTCCTGACGATGTTGGGTATCATCATCGGTGTGGCCTCCGTCATCGCCATGCTGGCGATCGGACAAGGCTCCAAGAAGAGCATTCAGGAGCAGATCTCCGAGATGGGTTCCAACATGATCATGGTCCACCCAGGCAACAACGACCGTATGCGTGGGGGTGGGGCGCGTATGAACGCCTCCGAGATGCAGACGTTGAAGAACGCCGACTATGAGGATATCGCCAACAAATGTACCCATTACGTGGCGTATGTCTCTCCGACCGTGAGCGGTAGCGGACAGATGATCTACGGCAACAACAACTACCCTACATCCGTCACGGGTGTCTCTTTGGATTACTTGGAAATCAGAAAGTTAACCATCAGTAAGGGCGACATGTTCACCGAGCAGGACATCGCCTCCTCCGCCAAGGTGTGCGTCATCGGGAAGACCATCGTCGACAACCTCTTCCCTGACCAGGAGGAACCGGTCGGGAAGGTCGTACGCTTCGGCAAAGTACCTTTCACCGTGGTGGGTGTGCTCACCGCAAAGGGTTACAACAGCATGGGACAAGACCAGGACGCTGTGGTGCTGGCTCCTTACACGACGATACAGAAAAGGGTGAGCAACATCACTTACCTGAACAGCATCTATGCCTCCGCCAAGTCGGAAGACCTCACGAGCAAAGCGATTGAGGAAATCTCGGAGGTACTGAGGACGAACCACAAAATCAGGGAGGGTGCGGAAGATGATTTCTCCGTCCGTTCCCAAGAGGAGTTGAGCTCCATGATGACCTCCACGACGGACATGATGACCATCCTTTTGGCGTGCATTGCAGGTATATCCCTCGTGGTGGGAGGTATCGGCATCATGAATATCATGTACGTCTCCGTAACGGAGAGGACAAGGGAGATCGGTCTGCGTATGTCCGTGGGAGCCAGGGGCATCGATATCCTCTCCCAGTTTTTGATTGAGGCCATTCTGATCAGTGTGACGGGTGGCCTGATAGGCGTGGTCGTCGGTGTCGGCGCCTCGTACGCCTTGCAGCTCGCATTGGGTTGGCCTATCTACATCCAGCCATACTCCGTGCTACTCTCCTTCCTGGTGTGTACCTTGACGGGCGTTTTCTTCGGCTGGTATCCTGCGAAGAGAGCCTCCGAGTTGGACCCTATCGAGGCTATCAGATACGAGTAATCAGGGCGGTGCGCCACCATGCGCCCGTCCCACTTTATCAAGATTAAAAAATATCAGAACCATGTCATTTACAAGATTATGCTTGTTGTTGATTCTGCCTTCCTTGATGGTCGGTTGTTCCCTCTTCGATTCCGGAAAGAGCGATAGGGAGAAGGCCGGACTGAAAGGGAAAGTGAAGACCCTTACCGAATATGAGGGTGTGGCGGAATCAGACAATTTGGTGCAAGGGAGAATCCTCTGTCGCACGACCTACGACAAGCGAGGCAACCAGACGTGCGTCGAGTTGTTCGATGAAGAGGGCAATTTATTCCAGAAAAGGAGCACTGAATACGATGATGATAATCGCAAGACCATTTCACAAGTGCGAGATGCGGCAGGCGAATTAGAGAGGACCTTGGTGTTCACCTACAACGAGAGCGGGTATATGACAGAATGTGAAGACTTCAACTACAGAGGCATCCTGATGTATCGTGCGAACAATACCTACGACGAACTAGGCAGACTGACGGAGAACTACATCACCACCTCCGACGGCAAGTTCGTCAGCAAGACCACCATGGCGTACGATGAGTTTGGCAACGATACGCTACTTACCATTTTCTCAGACAAAAACACCATCTCCCGCAGGGAATACAAGGACTATGACGCGAACGGTAACGTGACGGAACTGAACGTGTACGACTCCTTGGATATGCGCCTCTCGCAGGAGACCTACCTGTATGACAAGGACGGGAACATGACGGAGAGATGCACCTATTCGGGCTATTCCGTGCTGGAGGAGAAGGCGATCATCCGCTACGACGAATACGATTGGTGCGGCAACTACCGCAAGGCTCTGCTCTATGACAAGGATTCCACCCTTTCGGGCGGTACATTCCGCAAGTTCGAGTATTATTGATCCTAGGAGAAACTCCTCTGCCTGGCTGGGGATCCACCCTGGTCGGGGATTTTTTAGCCTGCGCCGACGCATTTGATTTGTCAGTTTGATATTTTTTCCCTACCTTTGTGTCATACGTTTGCGAAAAAGCTTGTTTGCCTGTTTCGTGAAAGTTTACTTGTTAATAATACGTTGATAAAATGTTAGTAAAGACTTTTGGCGCCGCTGTGCAAGGCATAGACGCCACGATTATCACCATTGAGGTGAATGTGTCGCAAGGTATCC
>JAGCGM010000151.1 GCA_017649635.1 Paludibacteraceae bacterium
AGGGTGAAAAAATAAAGAGAGGGCGCCTATGGCGACACCCTCTCCTTCGGATATTGAAGATGTGGTAATTGATGTTAGATCAAATTCGGTCTAAAGCCTGGCTCAAGTCGTCGATGATATCATCGACATGCTCCACACCAATAGATAGACGTACAGTGGTGGGTGTGATGTGTTGTTGGGCAAGTTCCTCGCTCGACAACTGAGAGTGCGTCGTGGTGTATGGGTGGATCACGAGGCTCTTCACATCAGCGACGTTAGCCAGCAGGGAGAATATCTTCAGGTTGTCGATGAATTTCCAGGCATCGTTTTGGGTACCCTTGATCTCGAAAGTGAAGATGGATGCCGCCCCATTAGGGAAATATTTCTTGTAGAGGGCGTTGTCCCTATGAGTTGGCAATGACGGGTGGTTAACCGCCTTAACCTTCGGATGACTCTTGAGGAAGTCCACTACCTTGAGAGTATTCTCCACGTGGCGCTCGATTCTAAGCGGCAACGTCTCGACACCCTGCAGCAAAATCCAAGCGTTGAAAGGGCTGATGGAAGCACCCGTATCGCGAAGGATGACCGCACGGATTCTGGTGACGAAAGCGGCAGGACCAGCCACATCCGCGAAGACCGCGCCATGATAGGAAGGATCCGGTTTAGCCAAGGTAGGGAATTTGTCCGCATTCGCCTTCCAGTCGAACTTTCCGCCATCGACGA
Organism: Paludibacteraceae bacterium; assembly: GCA_017649635.1. GTDB lineage: Bacteria > Bacteroidota > Bacteroidia > Bacteroidales > Paludibacteraceae > UBA1181. Next base: position 703 of record JAGCGM010000151.1, read on the forward strand.
TCACGCCACCCAAGGATGAACCATGTCCGCCGATGAACTTCGTAGCGGAGTGCACCACGATATCCGCACCATGCTTCAACGGCTGGATCAGGATCGGAGCGAACGTGTTATCCACGATGAAGACGAGATTGTGGCGATGTGCGATTTCCGAGATTCCCTCAAGGTTCAGCACGTCGGAGTTCGGGTTGCCGAGCGTCTCGCCGTAGATCACCTTCGTGTTAGGCTTGATTGCCTTTTCCACGGCCTGCAGGTCGGAGAGGTCAACGATTGAATACTGCACACCCTGCGTGGAGAGCGTATGGGTGATCAAATTATAGGTACCACCATAAAGGTTATCCGCAGCGATGACATGGTCACCGTTCTGAAGGATGTTTTGGAGCGCATACGTGATCGCAGCCGCACCTGAAGCGACAGCCAAACCAGCCACACCACCCTCCAAGGCAGCCACACGCTCCTCGAAAATACTTTGGGTAGTGTTGGTCAGACGGCCATAGATGTTACCCGCATCCCTAAGTCCGAAGCGGTCTGCCGCATGCTGAGCGTTTCTAAACACATATGAAGCGGTCTGATAAATAGGCACTGCTCTTGAATCGGTTGTAGGGTCCGCTGTCTCTTGTCCTACGTGCAATGCTAAAGTCTCTACGTGTAAATTCTTTTCTGTACTCATATTCTTATCTTTTTTATTGGTTAATATTCTTGTTTGTTTGACATTGCAAAGTTAAGTTAGGTAAAATTCTATTCCAAACAAAATGAAAATTATGGTTAAAATATCTATATCGTAATATTCTAATAGAATGATATACTATTTTAAGCGATATGTATGCGGCGTATGCAGAATATATGCGAAGTGATGTTTTTCCTGGTGGTATGAAGCCCCCTATTTTATAGTAAGGTGTGTTTCCTGACGAGGGTTTGCCAGCGACGTATCTGTGGAAAAATGGTCTGTTCGTTGAAAAATAATTGAGGGCCTTGCTTGCGGGGAGAGCCTTTGTATAAAGGGCGGGAAGATGTGTGTTGGGAGAGGAAACCTATTGTATATCAATTGGGAAATGGGGCGGATAAGTTTGGCTTTATGTGGTTGGTGGTGCGGGGATGGGGTGTGTGAGAAGGAAAAACATGCAAATGCTGTTAAGATTTTTTTGGTACATTGACAATTTTTAACTACATTTGTAACATAATGGTTAATGTGTGATACATCATGGGAAGTGTTGAGACTAGTGTGTTTGACGAATTCGTCAAAAATACGTTCGGGGATAACTTTGATTGTGGTTTGTCTCCCGAATCAAAGGAGAAGATGATGAACCGGGGCCGAATTGTAAAAATGGACAAAGGTGAGTATTTGCAGGTTGAAGGCGATGTCTGTAAAACGTGGGGATATGTGTGCAAAGGCTTGGTTCGTATGTATTATATGCGCGATAAGGAGGAAGTCACGGAGCAGCTCTCGGCGGAGGGTGATGGTTTCCTTGATTGTGAGAGTTTTTTCAAGCAGACGCCTAGCAAACGGTACGTGCAGATGCTGGAGCCTACGACATTGTATTTGTTCAGGAAGTTGGACAATTCGGAGATTTCCTCCGACAATTACGAGGTCAGGAGGTTTCTCCGATATATGATAGAGAAGACTCTTTTGGACAAGAAGAAAAGGATTTTGGATTCCATCTTCAAGCCGGCGAGGGAGAGGTATGAGACGTTATTGGCGGAGAAGCCCGGGCTTGTGTTGCGTGCGCCGTCCGGCATAGTCGCCTCGTATTTGGGAGTCACGCCGGAGACTTTGAGCAGGATTAAAGCGAAAAACAATTAAACTTCAGTGTGTATGAAAAGAATAATCATTAACAAGAACTTAGTGACGAGCGAAATCCAGCGTTACGTGGGGCCTATTGACCTTAGTGAGGAATCTTTTGGTGAGTTGCTGAAGATTTCAACCATTGAGAAGATAAAGAAACACGATTTGTTCCTGAAGCCTGGGGAGGTCAACGACTACATGGGAGTTGTCCTGAAGGGCATGGTGCAGATATACCATTATCATGGCAACAAGTTGGTGTCTGACTTTTTCGCGGGAGAGGGATGTGGATTCTTCGACATCCACAGTTTCTTGCTTGGGACGCCATCCGAGGTTTTCTTCGAGGCCTTGGAACCGACTGTCATCGCCAAATTCAACAGGAAGAAGTTCCTGGAGGAGGGCGAGAAGAATCCTGAGATCGATTTGATATACCGCAGGGTGCTGCAGTATGCCATCACGATGTCCAACGACCGATTGAATTCCATCCTGCACGATTCCGCCGAGGAGAAATATGTTAATTTGGAGAGCCGCATACCGGGCCTCACCTCCCGTATCAGTTCCATCAACATCGCCTCTTATATAGGTGTGACCCAGGAGACATTGTGCCGCATCAAGTCCAAGCAGGAGGGCTTCTTTTAATCCCCTGTTCCATGCCGTTGCGTGACCATGGTAAGGAGGAGGTTTTATTTCCGATTGGCAATAAAATCTCACCATAATTGCGCAATGATAATAAGTGGGGATATTATTGCATTTGATAGCATGTTGTGATATTTATCATATCATTATATAAATTTGACTAAATATAATATTTTTTGCAAAAATACGAGGGTAGACTTTTTTCATTAAAATAGTCAATACCATACTATTTGGGTTTCATTTTGTAAAATACATTCTCATTTTCTGCATGTTATTGCTCAAATGGATGAATGGGGCATTTGCGAAATCAATTTTTATGTTTTATTTTTGCAATGAAAATGAAAACTTATAATGGTATGGACGGTATTGAAAAAAGTTCTTTCCGAGACTTTCTCAAGAAGATTTGTGGAGATAGCTCGGACGCAGAGTTGTCTGCGGAAGCAAGGGAGATGTTAAAGGCGAAGACTCGCATAATACGTCTCAACAAAGGTGAATATTTGCAGATAGAAGGAGATGTTTGCAAGTATTGGGGATATGTGGTTGACGGATTAGTCAGGGTGTATTATTTGCGCCAGGACGAGGAAGTCACCGAACAGTTGGCGTCTAACGGGGAAGGTTTCCTCGATTACGACAGCTACTTCAATCAGTCGCCGAGCCGGCATTTTATTCAAATGTTGGAACCGACGACTCTCTATCTATTCCCACAACTAGAGTGTGAGGATTTGTGTGATAATAATTTGGAGATTAAACTATTTTTCAGGAAGTTGACGGAGAATGTTCTGCTTCGCGAGAAGAAGAGAATCAAGGAAACCATCTTTAAGTCGGCGAAAGAGCGTTATGAGATATTGCTTTCCGAAAAGCCGAACTTGGTACTGAGAGTTCCCTCTATCTACATAGCTTCTTATTTGGGTATTACCCCGGAGACGCTAAGTAGAATTAAAACAAAAATGAAATAAACAACATTGTGTAAAACATAGATTATGAAAAGGATTATAATTAATAAAAAGTTGGTTGCGGACGAGATTCGTCGTTTCTTGGGTCCTGTGGATCTGAGCGACGAGGTGTTGTCCAAACTTTTTAAAATAGCGACCATTGACAAGGTCAAAAAGCATAATATTATTTTGGCGCCTGGTGCCCATTGCGATTATCTCGGCCTTGTTTTGAAAGGGATGATTCAAATTTATCATTATCTTGACAATAAATTGGTGTCTGATTTCTTTGCGGGCGAGGGATGCGGATTCTTCGATGTGGACAGTTTCTTGACAGGTGCCCCTTCGGAAGTGACCATCGAGGCTTTGGAGCCTTCCGTTATCGCAAAATTCGACAGAACTCAATTCTTCCAGTTATGCAACGAGGATCCGAGAATAGACCAGATCTATCGCAAGATCCTTCAGTATGGCATCACCATGTCAAATGACAGACTGGATTCCCTCTTGCACGATTCCGCTGAGGATAAATACTTGAGCTTGGAGAATAGAATGCCAGGCTTGACCTCCCGCATCAGTTCCATCAATATTTCGTCCTATATTGGTGTGACGCAAGAGACTTTGTGCCGTATCAAATCAAAGCAGGGAATACTATTTTAATACAAATAAACTTCCGTGGAAGTGCGCCTCGAACAGACGAGGCGCACTTTTTTTTATATATGCCTTGGTGTTCATTTTTTCTCCCTCTCATATTCCCGCCTCTCCGTTTTTATTTGTATATTTGTCCTCAGTGATTTACTTTATGGTGTATTTAAGGGTACTCGTCTGTACAAACGGATTCGTGCTGGTTGGAGAGGCGAGGCGATGCCACAATCGTTTAATTGGGTGTAATGTCAAGAGGTGATGACGAAACAAGTGAGAAATAATGGTTCTTTTATTGCTGGAATGGGGTTGGGGGTGAAGTGTCTCATGCTTGTTCTCTCCATCTCCTTCCTGTCGGCTTTCTGCTTGCCCTCCTTCGCCGCGGATTGTTCCAACGGCTCTATTCTGTTTAGGGAGGACTTCGGAGGCAATAATGTGGAAGATCCTGTCGCTAAGGGGAGTGGCATACCGGAATGCAGCGGTTATACATATGACGATAACCCTGTCGATTACGATAAGAAGGGAAAATATGCTATTCGGAAAATCGCGGTTGACGGGCATTTCGAATGGTACAATGACATTGTTGACCACACTTATCCGGGTGATAAGAATAGAGGTTATTTCATGCAGGTGGACGCTTCCCACTTGCCTTGCGAGTTTTACCATACCCAGATTGACAAGGTTTGCGAGGGGTCGGAATTGTACTTCTCCTTATATGGGGCTAGCTCAACCAAGAGAGCGAACGACTTGAGCGGGACAGTGCGGATTGTTGTGGAGGACGCTTCGACGGGTGCGGAAATCGGGCATTATGACATCGAAATGGAGAACCGCCAGAACGGAGCGTGGTTCCATTATGGTTTTTCCTTGATCATGCCTTCGGGGTGTAATTCCATCAACTATCGGATCATCAACAATGCCGACCCTAATGTCGTGGCGGGAGGAAACGACTTCTGTATAGATGACATTGAAGTGCGGGCTTGTTTGCCGCTCCCTGTCATTACACCTAAAAAGGGCACCTCCTTGTGCATAGGGGAAAGTGAACTTTTGACGGCCGATATGGACAATACCGCCAACCTCATGCTCCCGCTTTCCTATGCGTGGTACAAATGTGCGACACCTAGTTATAATCCCGCTGATTGGACTAAAATACATGAAGGCAGATTTTTGAATTTGAACAATGTGACGTTGGATGACGCCGGATTCTACAAATTGCTGGTCTATGGCGCCGACCAAACAGAGAATTTGAACGCATGCAGTTGTCTGTCGGATTTTTACGAAGTGAAAGTGAGCGATTGCGGGAGTCTGGGTCCGCAACCTTGTCCCGATGGAACACTTCTTTTCCGAGAGGATTTTGGCGGCAATAGTATGGAGGATCCTAGTGTGAAGAAGGAGGCGATCCCTCAATGTTCATATGAGTTTTCTGACGACCCGAGGGATTCCGAAGGTGTCGGCAAATACAGTATCAGGAAGGTCGGTATCGAACACAACCAGTGGTACAAAAACATCTACGACCACACCTATCCGGATGACGGTAATAAGGGCTATTTCATGCAAGTGGACGCCTCATCCGTCAGCGGAATATTCTATCAGACAGAGATAACGGGACTTTGCGAAAACTCGGAACTCTACATGTCCATGTGGGCCATGAGCTCCACCACAACAGGTTTTTGGGCGAATGCGTTCCTCAAACTGATCGTGGAGGACCTAAATGGCAACCTCCTGCAAAGCTCTAACATCGAAGTAGAGAACGCGAAGGGCTTTTGGGAACAATTCGGACTGACTTATGTTGTCCCTAGCGGGCAGAACTCAGTCATCTTCAAAATCGTCAACAACAGTAACACCAACGAGGGAAATGATTTCTGCCTCGATGATATAGAGGTGCGCCTTTGCAATCCGCCTGTCGCGGTGAATTCGCCAGACAGCCTATGCCCCGGTGAGAATGTCACTTTGTCGGCTGACTTCGTGAACGACGGTACATACGCTGAGCCTATTAACTTTGTGTGGTATAAGTGCGACACCACATCCTATGAGCCATCCGACTGGAAGATGGTGGGTTCCGGAAAGGAGCTGAACCTGCAGAATGTCGGTGAGGACGAGGTGGGTTATTACCGTGTCTGGATTAGCAGCAATGGAGCCTCCCAGTATATCAGCAAATGCAACTCGGCCTCTGATTTCGCACAGATAACACTCAAGTCCTGCATCTCTTGCAAGGATACCTCCATCGCCTTGACGGACACTATCGCCTTGGGTGACTCCTATGCCAATCATGGATTCAACATTCCTAATCCTGCCGCGGGGGAAATCTTGGATACGCTAAAACTGAAAAGAGAGGCTGGTTGCGATAGCATTGTCTCCCTGAAGCTTATTGTGCTTAACAATACCAGTGACACTATCCACGCCTCCATCTGTTCCGGCGCCTCCTACCAAGCGAATGGTTTTGACGAAAGCGCCGCGGGCACCTACACGCAACAGCTGAAGAGTGTTTTGGGTGCGGATAGCCTCGTGACGCTCGTGCTGGAGGTGCTTCCGACCTACGACGACACAATTGCACAGACCATCATCCAGGGAGACTCCTATACTTTCGCGGGCAACGCATATGATGCGGCAGGCCTCTATACAGTTCATTCGCAGACGGTTTCGGGCTGCGATAGTATCGTCACGTTGCACCTAACCGTGCTCAGTGGCTCGTCCGACACTATCCACGCCTCCATCTGTTCCGGCACTTCCTACCAGGCGAATGGTTTTGACGAAAGCGTCGCGGGCACCTACACGCAACAGCTGAAGAATATCTCGGGAGCGGATAGCCTCGTGACGCTCGTGCTGGAGGTGCTTCCGACCTACGACGACACAATCGCACAGACCATCATCCAGGGAGCCTCCTATACTTTCGCGGGCAACACGTATGATGCGGCAGGCCTTTATACAGTGCACTTGCAGACGGTTTCGGGCTGCGATAGTACTGTCACGCTGAACCTTACCGTGCTTAGCGGCTCGTCCGACACTATCCACGCCTCCATCTGTTC
>JAGCGM010000152.1 GCA_017649635.1 Paludibacteraceae bacterium
CATCACGGTGACCATCAGCGACGCGTTCCCTCCGATCGTGGAAGATGTGCTTTACTGTGAAGGCGAGGCATTGGCAGACCTGACGGCGAAGAGAAACCCACAGGGCAATAAGACGGAGGCGGATTACACGCTGATCTGGTACGGAACGACCCAACCGAGCTCGACGACCGACCCAGGCACGGAAGCGGACACCTACCCATTGCAAGGGAACGCCACAACTTCTCCTGCGGGAGAGGTGACGACCACGACATACTATGTGGCCCAAAGGGACGATAACACCGGAGCGGTCAGCCCTGCGCAAGAGATCAAGGTGATTGTCTACCCGACGCCGGTATTGTCCATAACCACCCCTTCTGCGGTCTGTGAGGCGAACGTGAACTTAGCGACCGCCGTCACTCTGACGAACGAGGTGTCAGGCAAGACTTACGACAAGACCTATTTCGCCGATGCGAACGGAAGCGCTCCTTTGGCAAACTCTCTGGTGTCAGAGTCGGGAAGCTATGGTGTCCAGTATGCGTACAACGCGAACGTGAATTCGGGAGAGCTCTGTAAATCTAAGATCGAGGCAATCAATGTCACGGTCGACACCCTAACCGTCTTGGCGGATAATGTGACCACCTGCCCGGATATGTCCGCGAAGTTCACCTCAGAGGCACAGACAAACGCATCTTCCGTCACATACGCATGGTCGTCAGCCGATGGAAACAACGGCAGTGCGGCCGAATTCGAGACCAAGAAATTCATTGGTGGCAATTACGGAGACCACTATCCATACACGTTGACCGTGACGGCAGGAACCTGTAGCGAGACTTTGTCGTTGGAGGTGGTATTAGGCCAGGGCCCTGTCGTCGGAACGATGACAATCGCAGACCCTACCAACACGGAGGTACCGATAAAGACATACACCAATTCGCTGACATCGGAGGAATACTACTATTGTGGTAGTGATGTGACAGTCATCCCAACGTACGACGGAGATGGTGATTATGTGCTGACGACACCTTCGGGAGCCACCTCTTCCTCCAGTCCGTTCACCGTATCGGAAGCAGGTGTTTACACCTTGTCCTACACGAACGGATGTCCTACCAGTGTGACCTTCAAGCTGACCGATGCGCAAATCGCCTTGACGAACACGACACCTTCGTTGGGATTGTGCGAGGGAGATAATTTCACCTCCTCCTTGACCGTCACGCCTGCGAGTGGTCCTGACTACACCCTCATCTGGAAGAAAGACGATGTAGCCATCGACGGGGAGACCTCTTCGTCCTACACAATCAATGGAGCAGTGGCTGAGAACAGCGGTTCCTACACGGCAGAAGCGAACCGTAAAGGGTGCATCTCCACCACGGAGATAGGCGATTTGAAGGTGACGGCGGCCATCAGCGTCACTTTGCCTGACGAGCCTACGATCTGCGAGGGAGAAGAGACGGAATTGGTCATCACCGACATCCAACCGGACGGCACAACCCTTGAGTGGCAAGCTGATCCGACAATCCTGACCGCGACCAACAGTGAGCGTGTGACTGTTCAGCCAACCTTCAGGGAAGGCGACGGACACCAGTCCACCTACACGTACACCGTGACCGCAAGCAACTCAGGCTGCGAACGAACCTATCAGGTGAGTGTTAAGGTGGACGAGGCATTGAAGGGCGACCTGACTGGCGTGACAACAATCTGCGAAGGAAATAAAACCACCCTATCGGCGGAGTCGTATGAGGCCACCACATACGCATGGTCTTTAGCAAACGAACCTGTCGCTACCACCGCCGCCACGACCGTGAGCCCGGAGGCCACCTCCACCTATAAGATCGACGTGACACGTGGCGTATGTACCGCTACCGACGAAATAAAGGTTGTGGTGACCACCCATCCAATCATCCTAAGCATGGATTCCGCGGGCATCCGAGACCGTCAGATCGTGATGGAGCCTAACAGAGGTTCAGGTGTGTTCACCTATTGGATTGATGATGATGTCGCCCACAAGACAACCAATACAATGATTACGGATTTGACCTTCGCGTCACATATCATCCATGTGGTGGACGAGAACGGATGCGGCTCGACCTACCAATTCACGTTGGAACCGCCGGAGATCTTCATCCCTTCGTATTTCACCCCTAACGGAGACGGAATCCATGATCGTTGGATCATCGGAAACTTGGCCGAGACCTATCCGAATGCGGTAGTCAACATATTCGACCGCTATGGTAAATTGATGGCACAGTACCTTGGCGCCAAATCGGATGGATGGGACGGAACGTATCAAGGGAAAGCCCTTCCATCCACAGACTACTGGTATATCATTGAGATTGAGGAGATCAGCAAACAATTCTCAGGCCACTTCACATTGCTAAGGAGATAAGAGGCCTATTGCTCAAAAACTTTGGGGTGTTGTGCGATTCATGGATCCACAACACCCCAAAATATTTTTATTCGTCATAATATTCGTACTCTTTTATTACGCTAGCATTATTCCGACAAAAGGAACTTCTCCATCAGCCTGGAAACCGCATACTCTTCCAGCCGATTCTTCTCCACCTCGATGTACGCCGAATCCTTCCTGCGCAAGAAATGTCCCTTCGCGCGGAGGAAGGCGGCATGGATGTTCTGGTGGGTCAACACATGCTTCTTCATCACAGGCGCGCCGATGATATGCAGCTCCGAGAAATCCTGCTCCAAAGGCTTCATCCAATCACTATCCGCGCTCTCGGACAGAGGTGCGGGGAGCTCCACCATAGGGTATTCGTACAATCCTTTCCATATATCCTTTCCTTCCCTACGGCGCAGGTAGGTCTTCGTGCCATCCTCCACCGCCAGATAGACGAAGTAACGGTCTCGTTGCACCATCCTCTTCGCCTTCTTCGGGTACTCCTCCGCCTCCGTCAAGCTTGCCATGGCACAGCCTGCCTTTAGCGGACAAGCTTCACAGTTAGGCGCGGCGGGCAAGCAGATCGTCGCCCCAAGATCCATCACCGCTTGGTTGTACAACGCGGGACGTCCCTTATCCATCACCTCCAACGAGAGCTGCGTGAAGAGGCGCTTGCCTTGCGGCGTGTCGATGGGCTCCTCCACACGGAAGAAACGTGACAGCAAGCGGTAGGCGTTGCCATCCACCGCAGGGTAGGGCAGATTGTAGGCGAACGAGCAGATGGCGGCGGCCGTGTAGTCGCCGACACCCTTCAACGAACGCACCTCTTCGTATTCTTTCGGGAAAACTCCTCCGAACCGTTCCACCACCTGACGGGCGGCCTCCCGCATATTACGGGCTCGGCTGTAATATCCCAAGCCTTGCCACATCTTCAGCACCTCATCCTCCGAGGCGGAGGCCAAGGAGACCACGTCCGGGAAGCGCTCCATGAACCGCAGGTAGTAGGCCATGCCTTGCACCACACGGGTCTGCTGCAGTATGATCTCAGAGACCCAAATAGCATAGGGGTCACGGGTCTGCCGCCAAGGCAAATCGCGACCATTCCGCTGGTACCAGCTTATCAATTCATGGGAGAAGTCCATATCACATATTCAAGTAAAAATCAGAGGTGAGCGCCTTGTAGGCTTCGGAGTAGTGTAGCGGACCGCCATCCTCGATCACCAATTCATCGCAGGCGCACTTTCCTTCCGTGAGCGAGAACTCCGCCATGACACGCTTCGAGGGCGAAGTGGGGGTCGAATAGACATCTGTGCGACGCACGCAGTAGAGGCCCTTCGCCTGCGTCAATCCCTCCAAGCGGGGGAAGTCCAGCGTGGGGATGATCACCGAGAAGCGACCCTCCGGCGTCATCAACGAGACCACCGAGGAGACCAATTCATCATACGGCAACACATCCGCATGACGGGCCATCGAACGTCCCGCCACGGGCGATTTCTGCGAGTCCACGAAGTAAGGCGGATTGCTCACCACCCGGTCGAACCGACGTCCCGCCGAGGAGGCGTACGCCTGAATGGCGGAGCATACAATAGAGACTCTATCCTTCCAAGGAGAGCGCTCCACGTTCTCCACCGCCTGTGCGGCGGCCTCGTTATCCAGTTCAACGCCCACGACCTCGGCGGACGAGCGTTGCGCCGCCATCAAGGCAATCAGACCCGTGCCCGTACCGATGTCCAGTACGGAGGCGGCGCCCTCCAATCCGCACCATGCGCCCAGTAGCACACCGTCGGTGCCCACCTTCATCGCACAGCGGTCTTGGAATACCGTGAATTGTTTGAACCGGAAATAGGGATTCGACATCGGTTAGTGGATTCCGTACTTCAACTTCAGGTTGGTCAGGACACGCTTCGTGTCCAGGGTGAAGTCACCCTGCATGATCCAATTATAGTAGCTAGGCTCGATGAGCAGGACCTCGGCCACTTTTTTGCCTTTGTGTTTGCCGAAGTTGATGATCTCCTCCCCCTTCTCGTTGTAGATGAATCGACCCGCGAAATCGACGTTATTGTTATGGGCGGAATATTCAGACAAGAAGTCTATGTCGTTTTGTAGGTCCGGGTATCGGTCGAGCTGTGCCTTGAGCACCTCGTAGGTGGCGGTGATGTCCGCCTCCGCACCATGCGCGCCCTCCAGGTCCTTGTCGCAGTAGAAGCGGTAGGCGGCGGTCAGTGTGCGTTGTTCCTTCTTGTTGAAGATGACCTGAGCGTCCACGAACTTGCTCTTCCGCAGGTCAATGTCCACACCAGAACGGAGGAACTCCTCCGCTAAGAGTGGCACGTCGAAACGGTTAGAGTTATATCCACCCAAGTCGCAACCCCTCAACCAATCCGCCAGGGACTTGGCGATCTGCTTGAAAGTAGGCTTGTCGGCCAAGTCAGCGTCTTGTATGTGGGTCAGGTCGGAGACCTCCTTAGGCAAAGGTATTTGGTTACCCATATCGTCAACAGGTTTCAGACGGCGGGTCTTGACCTCCTGGTCACCATTAGGCATGATTTTGATGGCGGATATCTCAATGATCCTATCCTTGGCGATATTCAGACCCGTAGTCTCCAGGTCAAAAAAAACAATAGGTTTCTTTAAATTCAGTTCCATATGATATCTAAAAATGAAAAGAGAGATGCACCACCGAAGGGCACATCTCCGCTTATATGAGTATGAACACCCTTAGGTTAATCGTTCAACATCAAAGGCATGATGAGCATGCGTACCTCCTCGTTCTCGCTCTGTTCCAGAGGAACGACCAGACCCGCCTTGGAAGGATCGGCCAGTTCGATGACCACCTCGCTGCAAGAGAGGTTGGAGAGGATTTCGATCAGCAAGGAAGACTTGAAGCCGATCCTCATCGGTTCGCCGTCATAGCTGCATACGAGGTCCTCGGTAGCCGAGATGGAGAAGTCGATATCCTGAGCCGAGATAGTCATCTTGTTCGGGAAGAGTTCCACCTTGACGAGGTTCAACGCCTGGTTGGAGAAGATGGAGATACGGCGCAATGAGTTCATCAAAGAGACGCGGTCCACCGTCACCTTATAAGGGTTGTTCTGAGGGATCACAGAGTTATAGTTCGGATATTTGCCCTCTTGGAGACGGCAAACCATCACGTAGTTGTCGAAGCTGAACACAGCGTTCTTGCTGTCGAACTTGATCTCCAGGTTTCCGCCCACCTTAGAGAGGATGGCGCGCAGGAGGTTCGTCGGCTTCTTCGGCAAGATGAAGCTGCAGTCGCTCTCGCCGCGGGCCGAGATGGTGCGCAGGCAAGAGAGCTTCTGGGCGTCGGAGCCCACGAAGGTGACATCGTTCATGGTGATGTCGAAGAATATACCATTCATCGCAGGACGGTTCTCATCGTCCGCAGTGGCAAAGACAGTACTGTTCAAACC
>JAGCGM010000153.1 GCA_017649635.1 Paludibacteraceae bacterium
AGACCTCGCCGCTGTCTGCCAACCTGAAGTCATCGACTTCAAAAGCAAGGTGATGGATTACCTCACCGCATCGACGACCACCAACCTCTCCAACATCGGCAACTGCGACATCACTTACGGAAAGATCATCAACGGTGCGCAAACCGCCATCAGCGATGCGGAGGCTAGCCAAATAGAGTACACCAACGACAAGGACAGCGTGCTCTACACCTACACCGTAGTCGACGGTGTATGCTCCGCTTCCGATTCCGTATTCGTCACCATCAACAAGAAGCCGCTCGTACCTATCATCGAAGGCGGCAAGGATACCATCTACTTCTGTCAGGACGATGCTCCGATCATCCTCCATGCGGAGAACAAGAACGAATCGAAGTATCAGACCCAAATCTATTGGGGCGAGTACACCTCCACCGTCACGGGCGACGAACTTGAGATCAACGCCAACTACGGCAACTACATGGCCTTCACCAAGAACGAGAAGACGGGTTGCGTCAGTGACGTCGACACAATCCATGCGGTCATTTCCTTCCCTATCGAGTACACGGCAGTCGGCACTCAAGACCTCTGCTTCCGTGACTCCATCGACCTCATCCAAATGGTTCAGGAGCAAGTGGACAAGAACACAAAGAACAGCGTACGCGACATCCGCTTCAGCATCTTCAAACTGAACGGTGTCACGCCAGCCAGCCAAGCGATCTCGCAGAAAATAGCCTCAACGAAGGCCAAGAACGAGACCGACACGACACGCTACCTCATCCAAATCAAAGACTATGTCAGCGGTTGTGGCCTCACCGATACCGCCACCATCGTATTCCATGGATTGCCAGTGATTGACCCAATCGACCCAATCACTGTCTGCCAATACCAAGACACTGCCCTCCCTACGCCTAACAGAGGCTACCAATACGAGTGGTTCAGGGAGACGGACGGCAGGCTCATCAACGACCCTACCCGATTCAACTCGGAGCAGAGCGAATCCATCTATCTCAAAGCGACAGAGACCTTCCCTGCCGTCGGACTCACTTGCTACGACTCCCTGATGGTTTCCATGGACGTGCGTGAGATCCCTGTTGCGGCTACCGTCCTCAGCGACACCTTCTGTCAACTCTCCGGCACTCACCTGATTCCTGTGACCAGGAACGAGACCGCCACTAACCCGTTGGCTGAACTCGCTATCCAATGGTTCGACGAGAAGGGTGACTCCATCGCCAACCCGATCAACACAGACACGACGAGCGTGGCAAGCAAGTCTCGCACCATCAAGTACACTATCCGTCAGTACAACAAAATCACGGGATGTTACAAGGATACCGTCGTGCCGTTCGTGGTCAACAAGGCCATCAAGCTGGACATGGAGGATCTTCCGGCTGTCTGCCAACCTGAAGTCATCGACTTCAAGGGCAAGGTGACGGATTACCTCACTGCATCGACCACCACCAACATCACCAATATCGGTAGCTGCGACATCACCTACGGAAAGATTATCAACGGCACGCAAACCGCCATCACCGATGCGGAGGCTAGCCAAATAGAGTACACTAGCAACATCGATAGCATGCTATACACCTACACCGTTGTGGATGGTGTATGTTCCGCTTCCGATTCGGTCTATGTCACCATCAACCAGAAGCCATCCACCCCTATCATCGAGAACGGGCTGGATACCATCTACTTCTGCCAAAGCAACGGACAACTGCATCTCACCGCAGCCCATAGCAACGACAAGCGGACCACCTCCATCTTCTGGGGCGACCACAAGTCCACCCTTTACGGAGACACGATAGAGATACCAAGCACTCCACCGACCTCCCAATACGTCGCTTTCAGCAAAAACGTATTGACGGGTTGTGTCAGTGAAGACGACACCATCATCGTCATTGTGAAAGAGGCCATCAAGGTTACTCCATTGGGCAACGACGGAACGATGGAACTTTGTGCGGGCGAAGAGATCAACCTCTACGAAGAGGCGATGGCCTCCTTCGCGATCAACCAAACACCGCACACCACATTGATCTTCAACGCTACCGAAAATGGGTATGTGGTCGGAGAGAACGAATTGAGCAAGGTGACAAAATCGAGACAAGACACCTCCTACTACCAATTCTCGATAGAGGATGACCAATCGAAGTGTACCGCGGAAAACTCATTGAAACTCATCTTCCACCAATTGCCAACCTTCACCATCGAAGGGGCAGATGTGCTCTGTGAGGGTAACGACGTGAAATTGGAGGCAATCGGAGACGAGCGTCCTGTTTCCTACGCATGGAAGATAGAAGGAGACGAAAAGACGCTCAACACCACGGCATCCTTCACCTACAAGGAGATCATGAAGGATACTACCTTCATACTCATCGAGAAATTGAACGGAACCACTTGCGCCGACACAGTCAGCAAGAAGATTACGGTCAACGTGAACCCAGCAAGGCTCGCCGACACCGTCATCTCCATCTGTCAGGACACCAGCGCCACAAGCACGGAGGAGATCAACTTAGGACGTAGCAGCAGCGACATCAGTAGCTACAGCATCCAATGGTACCAGAACGACAGCACGCTCTTCTCCAACGAGGAGACCATCCAAGTGGAGAAGACGAAGTCCACCGCCTTCAAGTTTGAGGTGGAGACCACCAACAGGAACACGGGATGCGTCAGCCCACGCAGCAACGTCACCGTCCATGTGAATCCACAGATCACCATCGGATTGGACAATCCGGACACGATCTGCCAGCCATTCACCTACGACCTGATTACGAACCTCGCCAAGAGCATCAGCGGCGGAACACAACCGACCTACGTCCGCACAGAACTGAACGGAACCGTCATCAACAACGAGACAGCCATCAGCGAAAGTGGATTGTATGAGGTATACTACACGGATGACAAGCATTGCGACGCAAGCAAGACCATCTCCATCCAGTTCCACCAGCAACCTGGCGTGCCTCAACTCATCGGCGACACGATCCTTTGCCAAGGCATCGGCGACGTGAAGCTCACCGCCAAGAAGACGGGCGTCAACAGTGTGAACCAAACCTTCGTATGGAAGAACGCCAACGGAGAGACTACGTCCGACACGTTGACACTCTCCACTACCCAATACGGCAAGACACGTTACAATCTGTTCGCCATCGACCTGAAGACAAGATGTCTCAGCGAACCAGACACCTTCGACTTCGACGTGAGGGAAAGCATCGGATTCAAGCCGATCGGTCTTATGGAGGCTTGCCACGCCACTACCGTAGACCTGGAGGAGAAAGCGAAAGCCGCCTACTTCGGCAGCCCAGAGGAGAAGGCCATCTCCTACTACAAAGTGAACGAGTCAGGCAACCTCTCCAGCATCTCGGATCCAGCCCACATCGGCACATCCGGCAAGTACGTCACCAAAGCGACAGAAACCATCTCCCGTTGTGAGAGAATGGATACTACGGAAGTGGTCGTATACGATTCACTCGCCATCGCGACCGAAGGAAGCAACCTCATCTGCCAAGGCGAGGAGGTAGCCGCCCTTTCCGCAATCAATGCGGACTCCTACACTTGGTACAGAGAGAACGGAGATAATGCGACAGGCGCAGAATTCCCTTACGCAAAGGATGTGACCAAGACAGAGACCTTCCGCCTCATCGGAGAGAAGAAGATCGGTTCACTCTACTGCCAAGACAGTATCGATGTGACCATCAAGGTCAATGCGAACCCTATCACCCTATCCGACACAATCTTCCGATACTGTCAAGACACGGCGGGAATAGACCAGCCATTGACAATCAATAAAATCGAAAGAGAAAACGAGACCATAGAACTCGTATGGACCGACGAACAGGGAGAGACGATCTTCAACGCAGGCACAAGGGCGCTGACCTCAATCAAAGACAACGGAGAAACTCGCTACTACGTACACCAAAAGAACACGAAGACACAGTGTACAAGCGAAAAGGCGGCGATAGACGTGACCGTGCTTCCTCAGATCCGTGTGAGTCTGAAAGACACCACAACCTGCGAGCCGAACATCATCAACTTAGTACAGCTCAGCGAGAAAGCCGGAACGGCGGAAGACCACACGAGCGACATCAACGTAACCGCTTACGAGCTCATGCAAAATGGGGCAGCTCTGGACAAGACATCCCAAGCGGAAGCCATCACAGAGAGTGGTCAATACCGCATCACCTTCCAATACGAAGACGACGGACTCACCTGCCAGTCGACAGGTACGGTTCGACTCACCTTCAACAGACAACCGAACCGTCCGAACATCGCGGACCAGAACTTCTGCCAAAACACGGGCGATTATGAGTTGGAAGGAAAGACCAACACCGCCGATGTACAACTCTTGTGGGAAGACCTTTCCCTCTACCCTTCAAGACAAGACACCGGCAAGTCAACCATCTCCACGGAGATAGCCACCCAGAAACTCTTCCTGGTACGGCAAGTCCATACGCTGAACGGTTGCGTGAGCGAGGCAGACTCCGCAATGGTGACTGTCTATCCGGCCATCACAGCCATAGACAAAGACACTGCGATATGCTACGGAGAATCGGTTGACCTGAATCTATTCGCGCAAAGC
Source organism: Paludibacteraceae bacterium (assembly GCA_017649635.1). Lineage (GTDB taxonomy): Bacteria > Bacteroidota > Bacteroidia > Bacteroidales > Paludibacteraceae > UBA1181. The sequence goes on from JAGCGM010000153.1 coordinate 4,553, forward strand.
AGCTATCAAGGAGGAACTCCGAAGTACAGCGTCACCTTCAAGAACAGAGATGGACAGAACTTCGATGCTGAGAACGTGACCAAGAGCAACACCTACTTCGCTTACTTCTCCGACAGCATGAACGTATGCCAAGACACGGCTACCCTCATCGTCGATGTGAACCAGCCGATCATCCTGAGCATCGCGGGTGGTGGGGACGCCTGCACCGGACAAACCGTCACCCTGACCGCCGAAGGTGCGGAACAATACGAATGGAGCAATGGAGAAAAGACTCCATCCATCGCACTGACATCAGAGGAGACCGGTTCAAGGACACTTTCCGTAGAGGGAAGAAGCATGTTCCACGACATCTACTGCTATGCGGACACCAGCGTGGAAATCATCTTCCACAATGCAGTGAAGCCTAGGGAACTCACCTTCGACACCTGCGCAAGGAATATCGTGACAATCGACGACATCGTGCGCAGGAACAACGTGACGGAGCACATCGATACGATATGGAACATCACGGACAACATCCGCTACAGCAATCTCAGCCAAAATATCGGCAAGAGCGGACAATATGAGGTGGCGGTCCACAACGACGAGGGATGCGCCGCACACCACACGTTGACCATCAACATGCACCAAGTGGACAACCTGAAGGTCGAGAAGCAAGAGAGCACCTACTGCTACGGTAGCCTCGCCAACTTCACCGCCACGGGAGAGAACGCCCGCGAATACGAGTGGGAGAACCTCACCGACAACACGGTCACGACAGGGGCAACCTACAATGAGCCGATCTACGAGTGGAGCAAGTTCAGACTCATCGCCACAGAGAAAGAATTAGGGTGTAAGGACACCATCGAATTCTCAGTGGACGCATTCCCGAAAAAGGAACTCACCATCACAGGCAACAAAAACGCTTGTAGAGACTCGCTCGTCATTCTCAGCGTGGAGGATGCCCTCATCGACGTTCGATGGAAACTGGGTGACAGCATCATGACGGAAAAGAACATCCGCTTCATCGCAGACCATAACGACTCAATATCCGTCTCCGGAATTGACGAGAACGGTTGCTTGACGACGGAGTCCTTCATCGTAAACGTGGCATACCTCGAAGATCCAGCCATAACATACAGCACGATCGACGATACCGAATATGCGCTGAGCGACGACGTGAAAGAGGTGGAATTCAAGGAGACCACCACCCCTGCGGGAAGCGACCTGTACACGTTCACTTGGAGCTTCGGTGACGGACGGACATGGATCGACTCAACCAGCAACGAGGTTTCCCACGTCTATAACGACACGCTCATCCACAGCAGGAGAGACATCCCTGTCGAACTGATCGTGGAGCACCAATACGGATGTAAGAAGAGCACCAGCACCATCCTCAAGATAGATCCGTTCCTCTTCGTGCCGAACACGATGATCGCGGACGGTTCCTACATCTTCATGGAGAACTACGATGTCCAAATATACGACAGAGTGGGAACCCTCATCTATCAAGGAAACGGATGGGACGGCACGTACAAGGGAGAGCCCGCTTCGGAGGACACCTACTTCTACTCGCTCACCTACTTCGAAAAAGGAGAAAAGAAATTACGGACAGGATACATAACGGTTGTAAGATGATGAACATGAAAAGAAGGATTTTATGCACCTTAGCCTCATTGCTCATGATGATGGGCTTATCCGCACAGGAGATGCCCTTCTTCACGAACAAACAGCTACAATATAGTTTCTTCAATCCAGCATATATTCCAGAACTGCAATACTCGACCATACAAGTCGGCGGCAGGCTGCAATGGGTAAAGTTGGACGGAATGCCCAAAGACCTGTTCTTTTCAGGCAAATATTTCTTTCTGGGAGCCCACTCCCAGGTAGGCATAAACATCATAGTCGACAAAATAGGTTACCAGCACATGATCAACCCAAAAGTGGACTACTCCTTCTGCATACCTATCGGTGACGACTCCTACCTGAACCTCGGTGCGGCGGCGGGTATGATGAACAAGGGATTTAACTCGAACGAAATCGTCAACGACACCCGGGACGAAAGCCAAAACATCGCCAAGGTGGTCGAATGCCTGGAAAAAGGCAACGCGGCGGACGTGGACGCAGGCTTTGAGATACTACTCCAGAACTTCGAGTTCGGAGCCTCCGCCATGCACCTGCTGAAGGGGACGGATGAGGTCACCATGAACAAAACCTTCTACGGATTCATGAACTATAACATGCAGACTTCGGAATGGTGGAGACTATCCCCCGCATACGCCGTATACTACTTTAAAGGAGACGAGCAGACGAAGTCCAAGGACGTGATGAAGCACCAATTGTCACTCTATTACTACTACGTCACTGAATACGACAACATGCCGGCAGACCTGTTCTACGTGGGTGCGACCTACAAAATACCCAACGAGGTGGGATTCCTCGCAGGATTCGCCTTCGGAATATTCCAGGCTTACTACTCCTACGACTACAACTTCTCCAACCTCAGACACGGCAACTATGGCACACACGAATTGGGCATAGAGTTCAAAATCCGGTCGAAGGGCAAAGGATGTTACGCCAACTACGGAAGAAGCAGGAAAAAATACACTCGTTACTACAGAAACTGACGACGAAACAGATAGTCACGGAAAAAGCGTTATAAAATCGACGAATGCGAAAAAAATATCCCAGCAAATTTAGTTTCATTTACATAATTTAGATTATATTTGCATAAAGTTGTAAAAAATAAAATTCAAATAAATTATTAAAACATAACTAATTTTTCAAAGATGAAAAAAATTTTCGTATTCGTCTGTGCCGCTTTGACCACTCTATCAGTTGCGGCGCAAAGCAATGAAAAGCCATGGAGCGTGGGACTCTATGGAGGTAAAGTAGAAGCTGCGAACGATTGGGGCAATCACTTCTTCCACCCAGCAAGCGATTTTTATGGTTCTGCTTCATTAACGTTTGAGCGTTACATGAACGACAAATTCGACGTAGGCGTTCACGCATTATGGGGACGTTACGGAACTAAAGGTGGCGACTTCAACCCGACAGACGGTGAATTCAAGTCAGGTTTGGGATTCGGTGCCGTTCAAGGAAAGTACAAATTCCTCAACAGCAAGAAATTCAAAGAGAGCCTTCTCCACCCATTCGCATTCATTTCTTTGGGTGCTAGAGCCATCTACGGATTGGACAACAACAATAAGGGCTTCGAAACCACAACTGACGACAACAAAGCTATCAGCTTCGCATTGGGAGGTGGTCTCGGATGCGATTTGAGAATCAACGACGCATTCTCCATCCGTTACTTCGCTACTTACGGATACCCTATCGGCAACGGTGATATTCCTGACAACAGGAACTGCGGTAACTACTGCGACCAACACCTCTTGCACAACTTGGGTATCGTCTACAGCTTCTGCCTCAACAAAGATAGAGACAACGATGGTGTAGAGAACAGCAAGGACGATTGCCCAGACAACACTCCAGAGGAAATCTCAAAGGGCGTGAACGAGAAGGGTTGTCCTAAGGATTCCGACGAAGATGGTATACCTGATTACTTGGATAAATGTCCGTTCAACACGGTTGACGAGCGTAGCGCTGGCATCGACTCAACTGGTTGTCCTAAGGATAATGACGGTGACGGTGTCGCTAACTACCAAGACGAGTGCCCTGACAACACGGCTGAGGAATTGGCTAAGGGCGTGAACGAGAAGGGTTGTCCTAAGGATTCCGACGGTGACGGTGTGCCTGATTACAAAGACGAGTGCCCTGACACTCCAGCTGGCGCAAACGTAGCGAACGGCATGGTTGACGAGAAGGGTTGTCCTAAGGATTCCGACGGTGACGGCATCGCTGACTTCGAGGATGTTTGTCCAGATGTTGTCGGTGTAAAGGAGAACAAGGGATGTCCTGAGATCAAGGAAGAGGTTAAGAAAGTCTTCGAGAAAGCTTTGAACGGTATCGAATTCGAGACTGGTTCCGCTAAGATCAAGAAGTCTTCCAACAAGATCTTGGACGATGTGGTTAAGATCATGAAGGAGAACCCATCTTACAAACTCTCCATCAACGGTCACACAGACAACGTAGGAAAGGCAGAGAAGAACCAAAAACTCTCTGAGGATCGTGCTGCAGCCGTTAAGGCTTACTTGGAAGGCAAGGGCGTAGAGGCAGCTCGTTTGAACTCCGCAGGTTTCGGCCAAGACCAACCAGTAGCTGACAACAAGACAAAGGCTGGTCGCGCTAAGAACCGCCGCGTTGAGTTCAAGGTAAGATTTGAGAAATAAAATCTAATACTATTCTTGCGGGAGGGCGTGCAATATTTTTGCACGCCCTTCTTATTTTCAAGGACCTCGTCCCGAACGAAAGGATACCGTCGGATCCTCAATCTGACAAACCGCCTCCCCTATCCGTCAGACTAAAAAAACACACACGGAAACATAGCGGAGACAACCCATCCAAACAAGTCGTCAAATGATACAAATTACGTTCTTAAAATTAATTTTTAAATTGCCTAAAATCAATAGAAACAGACACTCCAAATTTCATATTATCCGCCATATTTATTATATTTGTTATAAGCACGGATGAATAATCCGTTGTCAATAAGAGTAGGGGAATGGAGATTCTCGACAAGGATCATATGACCAATCTCATTCGATCCTAAGACGCAAACAAACTTCTACAAAAAACAATGTGTATGTGAGATGGGTATGTTTACTAAGAGGGAGGAGACATGAAAACTTCAACGGTTAAAATAGCATCGGTATTCCTATCGCTGTTTACTACGGCGATAACCGTGACGGCTGCCCCTTCCCCGAAGGAGACCACCTCCTACGACTTTACGGAAAACTCCAACACAGTAACCAACCAACAGAGATGGGCAGAACCATCAGAGAACGAATCCTCCGCCTCACTCACTGGAGAGATGATCGAACTGAACGACACATCATACACCTACAACGGAGAGGTTCAATCCCCTTCCATCGTAATAGCAGGAGACGGGACCTTCACCGAGGGCGTGGACTACACGATAAACGGAACTCGTAGCGCAAAAGAGGCAGGTTCCTACTCCATAGAGATCAACGGCACGGAAGAGAACCCGTTCAGCATCACCAGAAACTGGACGATCGCACGGAAAACCGTCATCGTGACACCGACAGACACCTTCAAGCACATTGGCATGGACGACCCTACCCTATCCTTCACGGTCGAAGGCGTCGTGGAGGGTGATTCCCTCCTTGGCATATCAGTGGAAAGAGAAGCGGGCGAGGAGATCGGCACCTACCACATAACCGTACACGAAGAGGGCCTCAACCCTAACTATCAACTGGATCTGAGCGTCACGGGCACCTTCAAAATAGAGAACCATCACTTCGAACGAGGAGAAAACGCCGTGATAGAGGAACAGATACCATCCTCCTGCACGCAAGAAGGATCCCACGACGAAGTATACTATTGCCTATTCGAAGCGTGCAAGGCCGAATGCCTGCGCATCCACGTCACAGACTCCGCCTTAGGCCACGACTTCTCCGAGATATTCATAACGGACGCACCAGCAACCTGCGAAAGGGCCGGGACAATGTCAAGGCATTGCCTAAGATGTGGACAAAAAATCGAGAACACACTCATCCCCGCCACAGGACATGATTGGAGCACCGGCTACCTGACCAAGGAACCCACCTGCACGGAGAACGGAGAACTGACCTACTACTGCATGAATTATCCATGTCAGGCAACAAAGACGGAAGAGACCGAACCGGCAGAACATCTCTTCGAAGAGGAGTATACCCTGGATTTCCCTGCCTCCTGCGAAAAGGACGGTCAGGAATCAAGACATTGCACCCTATGCGACGGGATAACCGACATCAGAATCATTCCCGCCCACGGACATAGCTGGGACAACGGACGCGTCGAGAGGAAAGCGACCTGCGAAACAGTCGGAATAAAAAAATTCCGCTGTACCGTGGACACCTGCGGCAAGATCAAAGAGGAGGAAATAGAGGCGCTTGGACATGACTTCATGGAGGAATTCATCACAGACACCTTCCCGACCTGCACAAAGCCAGGCAGCAAGTCTTGGCACTGCACAAGATGCACGGCGGTGGACAACGTGACGGAGATTCCCGCAAAAGGCCATAAATGGGGTCAGGGAGACACCATCACACCTCCTACCTGCGAAACGGTCGGGATGATCCTGCGCACCTGCATCGTACAAGGATGCGGTGCCACCGACACGACCTACATCCCCGCATTGGGACACGCTTGGGACGAGGGCATCGTAGCTGTGGAACCAACCTGCATCAAGAAGGGAGAACTCTACCACACCTGCACAAGGGACGATTGCGACGCCACGCTCACAGAGGATATCGAAGCGATGGGACACGACTTCGACCAGGAATTCACCATCGAAATACCGGCCACTTGCACACGCTCGGGCAAGAAGTCCCAACACTGCACAAGATGTAGCGAGACGATCAACAACACGCTCATTCCAGCCACCGGTCACGCTTGGGGAGAACCAACCACCATAATCGCCTCCACATGCACCACCTCCGGGCTCGTCAGCTATGCTTGCATACACGAGAATTGCCAACAAACAAGGACCGTCTCGACGGAGAAACTTGGCCATGAGTTCGCCGCCAAACATAGTGTGGATGTCGAAGCGACCTGCACAAAAGAAGGAAGCATGTCCAAACACTGCATCAGATGCAGCGAGCGGATCGAGAGCATGACTATCCCCGCCAAAGGTCATATCGCGGGAGATACGATCATCGACCGCAACATACCCGCCACCTGCACGGAACCGGGAGAGTTGTCCAAAGCCCTCTTCTGCAAGGACTGCCACACGGAGTTATGGAGATCCACCTCCACAACCCCTGCCATCGGACATGATTGGGACGACGGGGTATTCGTCATCACCCCCACAACGCACAACACTGGCAAAAAGGCTTTCACATGCCGCAACTGCAATATGAAAAGATATGAACTTGTGGAGAAGCTCTACGAGGATATCGTCATACAAGAAAACACGGACGGGTCTTTCTTCTCCGTCAAAAGCGACGGATACTGCCCGGGAGACGACGAACCGATCAGCTACACCGTACAAGAAGGTATCCCTATCGACTACAGAGTGGAGTACTCGGATCAGGCCAAGGAACAAGGATTCGAGGATGTGGATTGGACAAACGTATCCGCAGACTCGAGAATCATCATCTCTACGCCAGAGGAATGTCAACCTGGAGTATACCAAGCCAACGTATACTTCCGAAACGGTGGCATGACTGTCACAAAGCCTCACCCCGTCTCATTCACCGTCAACCTGAGCAAGAACTATTTGGTGGCCATATTCGAGGATGTGGTGAGCATCGACAACCGTAGCGACCTCTTCAACTCATATCAATGGTTCCATAACGGTAAAATGATTTATGGGGCGACAAAACCCTATTACCAAGAAATGGGAGGTCTCACAGGCAGCTACTACGTCAAGGTCAACACGGATACGGACAATGAGATGCGTACCTGCAGCAGGGAGAAGTGGGACGAGCTGGCGAGAAGGACAAAGAGTCTCTCCATCTCCCGGAACCCTGTCAAGACGGAGGCCACCGTAACCCTCCACAACTTTGAAGAGGCCCAACACACATTGTCCATCATCAACCAACTCGGCACCACAGTCCTTACCGAGCGTTTCACGGAGGAACAAATCGAGCTGAACACCGCTCCTTTACCCGCAGGCAACTATATCATCAACGTGGACGGTATAAGCCTGAAAGTAATCAAGGAATAAGGGTGACACTGGTAACGCACAAATAATGAAGTGATGAAGAAACTGATTACATATACGATTCTCACATGTTTAACGACGCTCTCCTTCGGGAACGGGTTCCCCCTATCGGACTCCATCCCCTACCTGGGCACCCGCTACTACTTGAGCCTGAATCTGGGCGGCGGCATGCACACACACTTGATTGAATCGGATGCCGGTCAAGCGAAGGAAGGATACGGCGGCCTATTGGAACTGAAATACCAAATCATTCCTAAACATTGGGGATTCGGGATAGGCATGCAACTCTGCTCCTACCGCAGCAGCATCCTCATCAACTACGGCTATGCGCAGACATTCACCCACAACGACAACAACTTGGAATACCAACTGAACACCGAGTTCTCGGACTGGGAAGAGAGGCAAGACATACTCGCCATCGAAATCCCCCTCTCCTTACAATATGAGAACGCCCTCAACAGCAAATGGAAATTCCTCATGGACTTGGGCGTCACACTCTCCATCCCTGTAATAAAGGAATACTCAACCCAAAACGGCTACTACTCCACCTCGGGATGGTTCGAATCCACCAACGTGGAATACAAAGACCTGCAAAACCATGGATTCCATACCGACCAATACGGACAGTCCGGAGAGATATGCGGCATAGCAAAAAGCTTAGGCGCTTTCGCGGATGTGGGTTTCAACCGTTCCATGGGACAAAAATGCGCGCTCTACATGGGTCTTTACGCCCAATACGGTATTACCAACAGCGCCAACCCGCTTCATAAAAACATCTATGACGGGGAAGAGTATATCGGCGCATTCGGCAGCGAACAATTCACTGACATCCACCTGCTCAAAGGAGGCATGAAAATAGGCTTCCGCTTCGATCTAAGGGACAAGAAACGTGAGAAGGAAGCGGAACAGATCATGGAGAAAAGAAGGGAAGAGAGAGAACGGCAGAAGGAAATCGCCGCCACCGCAGAAAAGCTGAAGAGGGAACGTATCCTGCAAGAACAGAGGGAACGCCTCCGCAAAAAGGAGGAGGACGACGAACAAATGGAAAAGGATAGGGAAAAAATCGAAGCCTTCCACAAAGCGGCCTTAAAAGAGAAGAAAGAGGCTATTTTCGCACTCAAACGAATTGCGGACGAGGCCATCTATGCCTACCCGAACAGCATTCCGACCTTCCCGGAGGAGATCGAGCGCTCCTTCGACATCGTCTACACCTACTTGGCCAAGAATGCGGACGTATCCATCCTCATCGTTGGACATACGGACAATACAATAAAAGAAGATAAAAGCTTCACGATTGGCCAAAAACGGGCTGAAGCGTTCAAACAGGCACTGATACGCAAGGGTATACCCGAAGACCGGATGGAATGCGTCAGCAAAGGAAACACTCAACCTGTCGCCTCCAACAACACGAAGGGCGGTAGAGAATTGAACAACAGAACAGAGTTGAAACTAAAGGGTAGTGAGGCAGAAGAGTAAAAAAAGAGCGGATAATCAATCCGCTCCAAACACTTCCCTACGCGTACTGTATTTCTTCTGACGCATACTCAATCGATAGGTGATCACCTCGTCCGTGAGAGTGACCGGATCATCCTTGGAATAGGTCTCGAAGAGCAGGAAACCGCCCTTCAGCCCTGTCGGCATCGTCTTTTCAGGATGCCACCCCCTACCGATGTAGAAAAACGCCTGATAGGATCCATTGTCTATGCGGAAGGTATAGGTGCTGTCCGCCTTGATGTAGGCATGGCTCACCACCTTGCCGTTCTCGTCCTTTTCCTTGATGAAGGCTACCACATCGAACGAGATGGGCGCCACCACCACGATGTCCGAATTGGAGTCTTTCCGTGGCTTCTTAGGTACTCCATATTGGTCTTGGTAAGGCATACTACCCTGCTCCAGCGAATTCTTGCCATATTTCTCCACCTCGCTTTGCCAAAACACGATGCTATCCCGCAGGCGGGTGGCTTCCGCCGTGTACTTGTCATGCGGATAGGCGAAGAGGAACTCGTCGTAGGCCTCAACCGTATTCTTCTTCCTATGATCCTGGAAATAAGGCTCCTCCAACAAGCTCTTCCGCTCGTTCACACGATCCATATATTTGCTTTGCGGATATGCCTCCCGATACTCGACATAGCCTCGCACCGTGTTTTTGTGGATGGCGCCCCAATAATCCCACGTCTCTGAGAAAACCGTGATGAGCAGTAAATACGCGACTACGGCGACACCAGCCACGCATGCCAAGATCTTAAATGCTTTTTTCTCGTTCATAGACTACCCTTATTTTTTCAGAATAGACTCGATGGCCGCATAGATGCCTTCATCGTCCATTCCATAGTAATGATACAACTCTTCCTGTGTGCCATGGGTGGCGAAGATATTCGGAATGCCGATGCGCTTCACATGCATCGCCACGTCATGGTCCGCGAAGTACTCCAGCACGGCGGAACCGAATCCGCCCGACACGACACCGTCCTCGACCGTGATGACGGATTGATATGTCTTGGCGACCTCGTCCAACAACTCTTCGTCCAACGGTTTCAGGAAGAGCATGTTATAGTGCGAAACACTCATGCCGTTCTCCTCCGCCTTGGCGATCGCCCTGGCAACTGCATGACCCAACGGACCAAGCGAGAGAACCGCAAGCGAAGAGGTCCCCTTCTTCAGACAAACTCCCTTGCCCACCGGCATCTCCTCCATCTCCTTGTGCCAATCCAACAGGACGCCCTTGCCACGCGGATAGCGGATCATGAACGGTCCGTGGCCCGGCAAGGAGGCCGTGTACATCAGGTTACGAAGCTCGATCACATTCATCGGGGAAGCGATCGTGAGATTCGGCACGCAACGGAAGGCCGCCAGATCGAACGCTCCGTGGTGGGTCGCACCGTCGGAGCCGACCAATCCCGCACGGTCCAGGCACATGACCATGTCCAGATTCTGCAGGCAGACATCATGGATCACGTTGTCATACGCGCGTTGCATGAAGGAGGAATATATGTTACAGAAAGGCATCATGCCCTCCTTCGCCAAGCCGGCTGAGAAGGTGACCGCATGGCCCTCCGCGATACCCACGTCGAAGACACGGTCGGGCATCTCATGCATCAGGAAGGACATGGAACAGCCCGAAGGCATGGCAGGGGTGATACCCACCACCTTATCGTTCATGCGCGCCAGTTCGACCAAGGTGTGTCCGAACACGTCCTGGAACAGGGGCGGCGTATCCTTCGTGATAGGTGCCACGACACGCTCGCCCGTCTCCTTGTTGAACTTGCCCGGCGCATGCCAGATCGCAGCGGCTTCCTCCGCAGGCTTGAAGCCCTTGCCTTTTTTCGTCTTGATATGCAACACCTTTGGTCCCTTGTAATCCTTGATCGAACGAAGGATCTTCACGAGGCTGACCACGTCATGGCCGTCCACCGGGCCGAAGTATCGGAGGTTGAGCACCTCGAATAGGTTATGTTCATTGGCGATGGCCGCCTTGACCGAGTTGTGGAAACGGATATGCTTCGCCTTCTCGTCCTCCTTCACCCATCCCAGTTTCGCGAAGAAACGGTAGAGCTTATAGCGCCATTTGTTGTAGGTGGCGGAGGTGGTCAGACGCACGAGGTACTCGCTCATACCCCCCACCGGCGCATCGATGGCCATGTGGTTGTCGTTGAGGACTACCAACAGATTGTTAGGATAGGCAGAAGCGTTGTTCAGGCCCTCGAAAGCCAGACCGCCCGACATGGCGGCGTCACCGATGACAGCCACCGTATGGGCTTGTTGCTTGCCCAGCTTATCGTCAGCGATGGAGATACCCAAGGCGGCCGATATGGAGTTGGAGGCATGGCCCGCCACGAAGGAGTCGTACTCGCTCTCGTGAGGGTTAGGGAAACCACTGATACCACCAAACTGACGGTTGGTGGAGAAGCGGGTCCTACGCCCTGTGAGGATCTTATGTCCGTAAGCCTGGTGACCCACGTCCCAAACAATCTTATCCTCCGGCACGTCATACACGTAATGCAATGCGACCGTCAACTCCACGACGCCAAGGCTCGAAGCCAGGTGTCCCGGATTATGCGAGAGCTCGTCGATGATGAAACGGCGCAACTCGTCACACACCTGAGGTAACTGGGACTCGTCCAACTTCTTCAGATCGGACGGTGTATCTATCTTATCTAACAATGATTCCAAATCACCAAACTATTAAATCCACTACAATAATTGCCTAACGCAAAATTAGGAATAATTTCGATACGATTGACAAGCCATGCCCCTATTATTTCAGACCGCACATTCCATCCTGGAAAGGAAGGATTTAGCAGGACTGATCCGTTTCCCGTAGAGCTTCCTTATGAGCTTCGTTCAATTTGATGGTAAAGAGAAAACAAAGAACCGGCAGGGCGGAACTGAACAGCAAAAAGAGCACGGCAAGGGGATGGGTGATCATCGAAAAGGCGATAGCCACATAAAAGGACAACACCGTCAAGATCAGCAAGATTACACCACTGAAAATCAACGTTCCACGCAAGATCTGGAGAGATCCCTCACTACCCTTCTTCGCCCAGGAAATAAGTGCGATAGTAAAAACATAATAGGCAATCAAAAGGACGCTAAAAGCATATAGAGCGACAAAAAAAGGATCACCGAATCTTTGCCCCCCGAGCCATGATGCAATAAAGGCAACATACGCCACGACAAATACCCATAGGAGCAGGGTGATGATTCGGAAAATGAGGACAAGGGACAACAAACGACGAAGATCCATGGCTCAATGAATTTTATAAAGATTAATAATATTAGACAGCAATCTGCGCAGCGTCGACCGCAAAGCATTCTGAAGATGTTGCGACTGCTCCACATCCTTGGCACTATTACCATTCTGTTCCATTGACAACGTGTTTAGATATCTCTTTCACAAATATAATAATTTCTTAGTTCCAACTAGGGTACAATTTGTACCCCTTTTGAAATGACGGACCTGGGCGGGAAACGGAGAATGGGTGGGGAGGAATATGGGAAGGAGAAAAGCGATTAGTTCATAATCTAAAGGTGTTTGAGTCGTACCCATTTGGGGTACAACTGAAATTGCCCAGTTCGGATGGCAAGAGATATGCCGCTGATTGCAC
>JAGCGM010000019.1 GCA_017649635.1 Paludibacteraceae bacterium
AGAGAAAATTGATTACAATTTAGGACCAGCGGCAACCAAAGCCTTACCAGCTGCGTTACCAGTGTACTTCACGAAGTTCTTTTGGAAGCGTGAAGCCAAATCCTTCGCCTTCGTCTCCCACTCGGAAGCGTTAGCGTAAGTGTCGCGAGGATCCAAGATAGCTGGGTTCACGCCAGGCAATGCGGTAGGAACCTCGAAGTCGAACATAGGGATCTTCTTCGTAGGAGCCTTCAAGATGTCACCGCTCAAGATAGCGTCGATGATACCACGGGTATCAGGGATAGAGATACGCTTGCCTGTTCCGTTCCATCCAGTATTCACCAAGTATGCCTTAGCGCCAGACTTCTGCATCTTCTTCACCAACTCCTCAGCGTATTTGGTTGGGTGCAACTCCAAGAATGCCTGTCCGAAGCAAGCGGAGAAGGTTGGAGTAGGCTCCGTGATACCACGCTCCGTTCCGGCCAACTTAGCCGTGAAACCGCTCAAGAAGTAGTATTGAGTCTGCTCAGGAGTCAAGATGGATACTGGAGGCAACACGCCGAACGCGTCAGCCGACAAGAAGATAACGTTCTTAGCGGCAGGAGCGGATGATCCTGGCTGGATGTTGTTGATGTGGTTGATAGGGTAAGAAACACGGGTGTTCTCGGTAACGGACTTGTCGTTGAAGTCGATCTTGCCGTTCTTGTCCACCGTAACGTTCTCCAACAAAGCGTTGCGTTTGATGGCGCCGTAGATGTCTGGCTCGTGCTCCTTGCTCAAACCGATCACCTTAGCGTAGCAACCGCCCTCGAGGTTGAACACGCCCTCGTCGTCCCATCCGTGCTCGTCGTCACCGATCAAGCGGCGCTTAGGGTCAGTTGACAAGGTAGTCTTACCTGTACCGGAGAGACCGAAGAAGATAGCGGTGTTCTTGCCCTGCATGTCGCAGTTAGCGGAGCAGTGCATGGAAGCGATGCCCTTCAATGGCAAGTAGTAGTTCTGCATGGAGAACATACCCTTCTTCATCTCACCGCCGTACCAAGTATTGATGATCACTTGCTCACGGGAAGTCACGTTGAAGGCAACGCAAGTCTCGGAGTTCAGACCCAATTCCTTGTAGTTCTCTACCTTCGCCTTAGAAGCGTTGTAGATGACGAAGTTAGGCTCGAAGTTAGCCAACTCCTCAGCGGTAGGTTGGATGAACATGTTCTTCACGAAGTGAGCTTGCCAAGCCACCTCCACGATGAAACGAACAGCCAAGCGGGTTGCCTTGTTGGCACCGCAGAAAGCGTCCACTACGTAAAGTTGCTTGTTGGAAAGTTCCTTCTTCGCGATCTCCTTCACCTTAGCCCAAACATCTTCGCTCATTGGGTGGTTATCGTTCTTGTACTCCTCTGAAGTCCACCATACAGTGTCCTTGGAGTTCTTGTCCATCACGATGTATTTATCCTTAGGAGAACGACCGGTGTAGATACCTGTCATCACATTCACTGCTCCGAGTTCAGTCACTTGTCCTACCTCATAGCCGCTCAATCCGGCTTTTGTTTCCTCTTTGAAAAGATCCTCGTAGGATGGATTGTGGGCGATCACCGTGGATCCAGTGATGCCGTACTTGCTTAAATCTAAGTTTGCCATGCTAACTTTAAACTATATTTGTTTATAAATAATTAATCCTAATCAACTAAAAGGGGGATCGTGTCAGTACCTTGTACTCAATCCACGCAAATTTAATAAAAATTTTCATATAACAAGAGAATAGAGAATTAAGAATTTTGAATTATGAATTTTGAAACGTTAGTTCGACGAAGTCAATTTTGAATTTTTGGGGGGGATGTGCGTATCTCTGCACGATGCGCATACCCCAGCCCCAACGGGGCGGCACCCTTCAGGCAGTGGTGTAAATCCCTGTTGCGAACCCCAGCGTGACGCATTGCATTTTTTCACCAAAAACCATATATTTGCGTTATAACCAACGATTGAATCACATGGTCAAGAGAATCATCCCCCTTATCCTTCTGCTGCTAGGCGCTTGTTGCACCGTCTTCGCCGCCAAAAATGTCTTCGTCCAGCAAAAGAGGAATAGCACTTTCAGCCAACCTTCCAAAACAGATGTCACGCCTAAGAAAGACAATGCTCCCGCCCAATCTAGCAACTACCTCACCTTCACGGCCGAGGTGGACGGTTCCACGTTCGGGATATCTTATACAGCCAAACGACCTATTAAATCATGGGTTGTGGATACGAATGGCGTCGTTTCCGAAACGATTGACACTACGTTCGCTGAGCCGCTTGACGCACAGTACTCCCTGGACAACGGGCAGACATGGATCGACTTCAAGAACGGGGAATCGGTCACATTAGGGAAGAAAGGGGATAAGGCCTTGATGAAAGGGGAAAATCAAATGTCGGGGTTCTCAACCCCCTATAGGCAGGTCCGTTTCATCATGACGGGCTCCATCGCCGCCAGCGGTAGCGTGATGAGCCTCATCGACGGCAAGGGGGAAACAAAAGCCATCCCGGAGTTATCCTGGGGATGCTTCTCCTCACTATTTCGGGGCTGCACCTGTCTGACACAGGCTCCTGCGCTGCCTGCCACTCATCTGGCAAGTGATTGCTACTATGGAATGTTCGAAGGTTGCACCGCTCTGACACAGGCTCCTGCACTGCCCGCCACTCAGTTGGAAAGTGATTGCTATGAGCGGATGTTCAGCGAATGTACCGCTCTGACACAGGCACCTGCACTGCCCGCCACACAGATGGCAAGGGGTTGCTACGATCAGATGTTCAGCGGATGTACCGCTCTGACGCAGGCTCCGGCACTACCCGCCACTACGCTGGCCGACATTTGTTACGTCCTCATGTTCGAGGGATGCACGAGCCTGACGCAGGCGCCGGCACTACCCGCCACCAAGCTAAGTTGGAGCTGCTACGCCCACATGTTTGAAAGATGCAGTAGCCTCACACAGGCGCCTGACTTGCCCGCCACCGCATTGGAATATTCGTGTTACAACAGGATGTTCTCCAAATGCACCAGTCTGACGAAAGCGCCACAACTACCTGCCACCACGCTGGAAGATTTATGCTACAGTTATATGTTCGATAGTTGCACGAGCCTTGCGCAGGCTCCGGCACTACCCGCCACCGTATTATCCGAGAAATGTTACCTCGGCATGTTCTATGACTGCACCAGCCTGACAGAGGCGCCTCAACTACCCGCCACCACGCTGATGAACAATTGTTACAACAAAATGTTCGCCGGATGCACGAGCCTCACGCAGGCGCCGGACTTGCCCGCCACCACACTTGTCAAATGGTGCTACAGGGAGATGTTCCTCGGATGTGCGAATCTCTCTTCCATCAAAGTGAATTTCATCAATTGGGGGAAACAATATAGGGATGCTATAGAGGGAATGAAATGGGACACCGACTCCTGGGTCTCTGACGTCGCCCCTTCCGGCACCTTCATCTGCCCTGATATCCTTCCGAAGATATTTAACGATCATAGAATACCTAAAGGGTGGAAGGCAATTAAGAATTAAGAGTTAAGAATTAAAAATTAAATCGTCAAATAGTAAATTTCTCCATGCTTTTCGAACCCTATGCGCCGCCCCGCTCCAATTTTTAACCCTTAACATTTAATTTTCAATTTTTTTGTAATTTTGCGCCCGAAAAATGAAGCGGATATGGCAATCGAAGATTTAATGGCGAAGGAAAGGGCGCGCCGCTACGTGGTGGACGAGTCCAAACTGAACATCAACAAGACGCTTTTCGGCGGGGAGGTGATGGCTTGGATGGACAAGGTGGGGCATGAGCTCTCCGTCGAGCTGACACAACGGACCATGTGCACGGCGGCGGCGGACAAGATCCGTTTCCATAAGCCTGCCTATCTGGGTGAGACCATCGAGGTCGTGGCGAAACCGCTGGACCTCGGACCTGTGAAGATGGTGCTGGCGCTGACCGCCACCGCAGACCCCGACGGGGAGAACCGGCGCGTCATCCTGACCGGAGTATATACCTTCGTGCAACTGGACGAAAAGGGCCGTCCCCAACGGATATCCTACCATGACCCGTATGGTTGTTTGGCTTAATGATACGAATTGAATATTGAAGTAAAGAATTGATACGATGCTAATTAGAATTTATCCTGAAAACCCGAACGAGCGGGAGATCGAGAAGGTGGTGCAGTTCCTTCGCGACGGCGGACTCATTGTCTACCCGACGGACACCATCTACGGTTTGGGCTGCGACATCTTCAACACGAGAGCCGTGGAGAAGATCTGCCGCTACAAAAACATCGACCCGCGCAAGGCGAACCTCTCCTTCATCTGCTACGACCTGAGCAACATCAGCGAGTACGCGAAGGTGGACAATAATACCTTCAAACTGATGAAGAAGAACCTTCCCGGACCTTTCACCTTCATCCTGAACGGCAACAGCAACCTCCCGAAGCTCTTCCGCAACAAGAAGACGGTGGGTATCAGGGTGCCGGACAATAACATCATCCGCGAACTGGTCAGGGGCTTGGGCAACCCTATCCTCTCCACCTCCGTGCGCGACGATGACGACGAGATACAGGAGTACTTCACCGACCCCGAACTGATCCACGAACGGTATGAGAACATAGCCGACGTGGTGATCAATGGCGGATTCGGCACCTTGGACCCCTCCACCGTGGTGGACTGCACCGGCGACGAACCCGTCATCGTCCGTCAAGGCAAAGGCGAACTCATCCTATAATCCCTGTGATAATTGACTACGTCGAACTAACGTTTCATAATTCATAATTCATAAGTCAAAATTCATAATTCTCTACAGTGTGGGTCTTTTTAGCACTACTATCGGCCATCTTGCTAGGCATCTATGATGTCTTCAAGAAACGTTCCCTGAAGGAGAACGCGGTGATACCCGTATTGGCCTCCTCCATATTCATCTCGGCGGTGTTCTTCTCGTTCTTCCTGTTCGCCTCGAAAGTGGCGCCCGAGCAGGTGTCCGGCACCTGGTTCTACGTGCCCGAGATGGACCTCCACGCCCACCTCTGCATCTTCCTGAAATCGGCCATCGTGTTAGGCTCCTGGATATCCGCCTATTTCGGCATGAAGAACGTGCCGATCACCATCTTCTCGCCCATCCGCGCGACGCAACCCGTCTGGACGGTCATAGGCGCCTTCATCATCTTCGCGGAGCGGCTGACGCCCCTGCAGGCGACCGGCATCATCGTCACCATCGTATCCTTCTACCTCTTCTCGTTGGCGGGGCTCAAGGAGGGTATCTCGTGGAAACGCAACAAGTGGATATGGCTCATCATCCTCGCCACGCTCCTAGGCGCCGCGAGCGGGTTGTACGACAAGCACCTGATGCGCTCCTTCGACCGGGTAGGCGTGCAGGTCTTCAGCACGATGTACCAAGCCCTGTTGATGCTCATCATCCTATTCGCCCTGTGGTATCCACGGAGGAAGCACACCACACCGTTCGAGTGGCGGTGGAGCATCGTGGGCATCTCCGTCTTCCTGATCTTGGCCGATTACGTATACTTCTGGGCGCTCTCTTCGGACAATGCGCTCATCTCCATCGTCTCCACCATCCGTCGTTCGGGGGCGGTCGTCCCGTTCCTCTATGGCGCGCTCATGCTGAAGGAGAAGAACCTGAAACTGAAGGGAATACTGCTCTGCGGCATCCTGTGCGGCGTCTGTTTGCTGACGATCGGGGCGTTGCGGTGATGGTATATTACACGGAAGAATATGGATAGAATATTAGAAAACATAAAAAGGATCATTGCGGAAAGCATAAAAGAACACCTGACGGACGTTTCAGTCGATGAACTCGAGGGGAACGGATCGCTCTACTATATGAACGGACAGAATGGAACCTCATTCGACTGGCACGTCAACGACAGGCTTTCGTCCTTCATGGTCTTTTACGACGACAAGGAGAACCTCGGGGCCGCCAAAGCGAACGTTTACAAGGGAGGTGTGGTCGCCCTCAACCTTTACGGGGCACACGGCAAAGAGATGGTCCATCAGGCGGAAATACCCCTGAGCGCTACAGAGGCGGACCTGCTACGTCTAGCTGTTTTGTTAAAGCGCAATGCGGACGACAAAGATCTTTTTGACGTATCCATCGAAGAAATCGATACGGATA
>JAGCGM010000020.1 GCA_017649635.1 Paludibacteraceae bacterium
AAATCCTTAAGGGTCTGAATCGTTTCATAATAATGTGACAAATTATAATAGTGAATCTGATATTTCTTTCATCGTTGTCTCTCCTTTGCCTGTCAGCGGAATATCGCTGGGTAGCTTTCCGTAGCGGGAGACGAAGGCCCTCACCCCTGACGGAGAGGAAAATAATATTTCATCGTACACCGACAAATCCTCCACCATGGGGGCCTTCTCGTCCGTCACGGTCTTGTAAACAGACAAATCGGTCACTTCGTTACCCATCTGTCTCAATTCCTGCGGAAGGGCTGGGATGCCGATGGCGGAGCGAGGCATGAGGATGCGCTTCCCGGTGATACCGTTGCGTTTGAAATAGGCTATGATGCCTTTCGCTGATGTCGTCTCTGATTCGTAGACAGGTGATAGTCCCAATGCGTTTAAGGATTGGGTGGTGGCTCCACCGACGCTGATCAGTTGGGTATCTTTCAGTAGCGAACGTTCGGATGCGCTCAGTTGATCCGTGAAGTATCTCACACCGTTCCGGCTGGTGAATAGGATGTAGTCATAGGGTGGGGTGCCCTGTAAGTGGAAGGATTCGCCGAAAGGGATGGCCTCCGTTCGGATGAGTGGGGTGTGCGTGATGGTTCCGCGTCCTTCCGTCCATTGCGTCGTAGTACCCGTGACGAGCACTTTTCTTGGGTGCCCGTTTCCTCTGGAGCCCTCTTCGACAAGCATTAAAATAGGGGAGGAGGAAAGTATTTTGGTGTATTGTAGTTCCGTTAGATTGAATTGAAAACACCTCTCATTGTCTTTCCCCAAGTGGCAGATGAGTTGGATGTTCGTTTGTGGATCAAGCCCCATCTCCTGTATCTTGAGCACCTGCTCGGGGATCTGTTCCCCGTCGATATAATAGGCATGGGTCAAGCCTTTACCTGCGCAGTGTAGCTTATCGGATGCGAACAGCCGTCTGCTTTTTTCGTCCCCACATCTCCCTACGATGGCGATATGTCCTTGTAAGGGATGCGTCTCGAAAGGGAGAGGCTCCGCGATTCTATCGCTTAGGCCTAGGCGGTGCAGGGCGCAGGAGGCGACGATCAGTCCCTCGAAGTCACCCCTATCCAGCTGGGCGATCCGTTCCTCTATCGTGCCGCGCACATCCACGACCCGCAGGTCTTCCCGCAACCTCAACAACTCTTTTTTACGCATGGCGGAGCTGGTGGCTATTCTTGCCCCCGCAGGCAGTTGGTTCAATGGCAAATTGCCCTTGCTGACCAGTGAGTCCGTTTTGTCAAAGGCGCTGGTCAGGGCATAGATCTCCAACCCTTTCGGGAGAGGGAAAGGCAGGTCCTTAGCGGAGTGGATCGCCACGTCGGCTCGTCCATCCAATATGGCCGCATCCAGTTCCCTGGTGAAGAAATCCGCGGGGATGCCTCCCGTGAGGGATTGCTCCTTGTGCTTGTCTCCGTATGATTCGAGGGCGACAAGGTCGTAGTCCATGTGGTCCATAAGAGAGAAGAGCTCTTCCACCTGCAGAAGAGATAACCGAGATGATCGTGCTACTACTCTCAACTTATTATTGTTCATGTAATTTGCGCTATTCATTTCCAGTTGTCTTCATCTTTTATCCATTCCGTCAGGAACCGAAGGTTATCGAAAGGCGTGTTCGCCAATACGCCATGTCCCAAGTTGAGGATCCACCTGCCACGATGTTCTTTGAAGAATGGCACGTAGGTGGATTTCATCGCGCCGACGATTCTCTCCTGGGTGGTCAGCAACAGGTATGGGTCTATGTTCCCTTGTAATCCGACCTCTGGGTGCACCAGCCTCCGAGCCGTGGAGAGAGGCGTCTGCCAATCCACGCTCACGTAGTCGCACACGTCGGGCGTCATGAGGGAGAGCCCCGCACCTATGCCTTTGGGGAAATAGATGAAGGGGATGTTGCGTTTTCTGACGGCCGTGGCGAATCGCTTCACCGCAGGCAGGAACAACTCCTCGTATAGTGTTTGCGGGATCACCCCCGCATGGGTGTCGAATAGTTGGAAAGCGTCGATGCCATGGTCAATCTGCCTCAACGCATGCTCTATGCTGAATTCGGTCAGGAGGTCTATGCAATAGCGGGTCTCTTGGGGCCTCTCGTAAAAGAATTTCCTCGCGTCCGGGAACTCTTGCCTTCCGCTCATGCCCTGTAGCATATAGCACAAGGTGGTCAGCGGGGCGCCACAAAAGCCAATCGTGGGCACCTGTGATCGTTCTTTCACGATGTCCAAAGCTTCGTATACGTGGGAAAGCTTGCTAAGGTCGGGACGGAGGATTGTGCGGGGATCCTTCTCTTCGCAGAGAGGCTTCCTGAAGCGAGGTCCGTGGTCGGTCCATTCGAGGTCCATCCCCAAGGCGGTGGGCACGGACAGGATATCGCTGAAGACGATGGCGGCATCCACACCTAAATCGTAGACCGGCAATAGGGTCACATCCGCCGCCAACTTAGGGTTGTGCATCAACTCCTCGAACGAGTACTTTTCCCTTAGTTTCATGTAATTAGGCAACACTCTGCCGGCTTGGCGCATATACCACACAAGAGGACGGTTGCCTCTCTCACCTTTCCGTTCGTCGTCACCTAGGAACATGCTTGGATCTCTTTGTTTTCGGATAATAAATAAAAAGTATTCAGCCACAAAATTACATCTGTGGCATGAGATGTTCCTTCCTCATTTGTGAGGATTGGGTGTCCTCATTTGTGAGGATAGCATAGGGGAAAGGTGTTTTCTACAGGTCTTCGACGTTGACGACCCCGTTCAGCACGCAGTAGACGATCACGTCGGCCAGGGAGCGCGCATGTAGTTTTTCCATGATGTTTTTCCGGTGGGTGATGACGGTGGTCACCGCCAACTCCAGCTGTGCGGCGATCTCTTTATTGATGAAACCCTTGCATAGTAGGACGGCCACCTCCGTTTCTCGGGTGGAAAGCAGTTGCTCGTTGCCACCTTGCTTAGGGATGTGTTCGGATATCGCATGTCCGTGCCCCTTGCTGTATAGTCCCATGATGGCAAGGACGATCGCCTTCTCGCTCTGGCAGACGTTGAGCGTGTACACATCGTTGATGTGCAGGTCTCCATTCACCAATACGATCGTCTTTCGCTGACGTTCGCGGAAGAATTGGACGTTCTCGAAGTAGATGCGCGATGAGACAAAGAAGTGGGCGAATTGACAATCGTTCTCCTCTTCCAAATCTTTCAAGGAGTTGTATACCACGGTCTCGACCATTGGCAGCAAATCGCTCAGCAATTGTTGCAATCCAATGCAAGTCAAGATGTTATAGTCTACGATGGCAATCCGTGGTGCGATCATACGTCGAGTTAGTTTTTGTCATTGTCGAAATAGAGTGTAAATTTATACAAAAAGATCCGTTGTCTCTTTTTTATGGAGAAGGATTTGCCCCGTATCCTTATAAATGAGGATATGAAAAATAATAAAGGCGGAAACGATTTGCGCTTCCGCCTTTTGTTTTAGGTGCATGGCCTTATCGTCAGCCGCCTATCTGTTGGGTAGCCGACAGACTCCTTAGGGAGGTTTTATTTCAGCTCTAAATCATTTTTCTTCCCATCCCATATCATGCGGAAAGCGGTGACTCCGTTCTTCTTTATGACCAAGGCGATTGCCAGCAAAATGTCTTGTAACAAAAGGTCCAGTAGGTTCTCGACAGGTCCTGAAGTCGAATTAAACATATGGATGATGTTGGAGATTATTAATCCAAGCGTAAGGAAGCCCATTACAATAAAAAACAGGATTAGACCACCCCTCTTTTTGAATATCATCAGGATGTAGGAAAGCGCAATTAGGAACAACATATACACTTGCCCACTAGACGACATATACTCCCAAGAAGCATATACAGCAAGCAACCCAAGGATCACATAGGTGGCTATGGGTAATCTGTCTGATCGTTTTTCTTTTTCCTGATTCATCTGGTTCATCATTTTAGGTTGATAATCTGAAAAAGGCGCTCACGTCTCCGCAAGCGCCTTTCGTATTGCATGCTAAAATGATTAATCCAAAACTGTTACCCAGCCGTGTACATCTGGTTCCTCGCCGTATTGGATGCCACGGAGCTTATCATACAACTTCTTGCTGATAGGGCCTGGCTTGCCGTCCTTGGAGATCACGTATGACTTGTTCATCTCCAAATCATCGATCTTAGAGATCGGGCTGATCACAGCGGCTGTACCGCATGCGCCGGCCTCTTCCATCGTCTCCAACTCCTCGATAGGAATCTGACGTCTCTCCACCTTCAAACCAAGGTCCTCAGCCAACTGCATCAAACTCTTGTTCGTGATGGAAGGGAGGATGGATGTGGACTTCGGCGTGATGTAAGTATTGTTCTTGATACCGAAGAAGTTAGCGGCACCCGCCTCGTCGATGTATTTCTTCTCCTTAGCGTCCAAATAGAACTCGCAAGCGTAACCCAAGTCGTGGGCCTTCTTGTTGGCCAAGAGGCTGGCGGCGTAGTTACCACCCACCTTGTAGATACCCGTTCCGAGAGGAGCCGAACGGTCGTACTCGCGGATGACTACGTATGGGTTGGCGAAGAATCCACCCTTGAAGTATGGTCCTACTGGTGTCACGAATATGACGAAGAGGTATTCATTGGCTGGATGAACACCCACTTGTGCGCCTGTTCCGATCAACAACGGACGGATATAGAGGGATGCGCCGCTCTCGTATGGAGGAATGAAACGCTCGTTCAACTTCACGACTTTCTTCACCATCTCGCAGAACTTCTCTGTTGACAACTCCGGCATCAGGATGCCTCGGCAGGTCGACTGCAAACGCTCCGCATTGGCTTCCATACGGAAGATGCGGATCTTGCCATCCTTGCAACGGTAAGCCTTCAATCCCTCGAAAGCCTCTTGACCGTAGTGGAGGCACGTGGCCGCCATGTGGATGTTGATCGACTCTTCTGAACTTACTTCTATCTCTCCCCATGCGCCGTTTCTGAAATAACAGCGCACATTGTAATCCGTCGGCATGTAACCGAACTTAAGATTCGCCCAATCAATGTTTAATTCTGACATAATCTATATCTGTTATTGTTACTCTCGTGAAAAATCCCCCAAAGATAGTGATTTTTAGGGCAGGTTGTCCCTTTCGAATTAAGAATTAAAGATTAAGAATTAAAAATTAAGAAACGTTAGTCCGATGGAGTCGGTGAGGAAGTGTGAGATCCCTGCAAATCATCAATCAAAATATTTTTTCCAGCAAAGTCTTGACCGTCCAGGCGAGGCTGATGACCACGAGGAATCCGAAGGATGCGATCAGGTTCACTCTGCGCTTTATCTTCGCATCCCCCTCCACGAATCCTTTGATCATTGTTCGGTTGATGTAGCTGCCGCAGAAGACTGCGTCCACAACGGAACCCGCCAAGGGGATGAGTCCGATCAGCAGGTCCACCAATGTGACGCTCAGTACCGCTATCGCCAGGCGGATGGACCTGACGACGAAGAGGCTGAGAAATAGGTAGAGCAGTCCGAACAGCCCTGAGGCGAGGTCTCCTATCTCTTCGAAGAATCCTAAGACGGCGTCGATGATGTCTAATC
>JAGCGM010000154.1 GCA_017649635.1 Paludibacteraceae bacterium
ATCAATCTGTAAATCGTCAGCTGTCGGTTGACGATTTACAAAGTTACACCATTCTTCATAAAATGTGCGCATGTTTTTAAGGCTAGTCTCCCCAAATCCTGTTAATCCGGGAATCTCTTTTTGTAATTGCATGCTGATAGCCCGCAAAGCGCCTGTGCCCCAAAAGTGATGTCTGGAATTTTCTGAGATGTAGCGACCAATACCATAATACAACGAAAGCACTTCATTGTTAACATGTAATAATGCTCGTGCCTGACTGCGTTGTATGGCTTCCTTTATGGTTTCAACTGCTTGTTGCAAGTCTCTTGTTGATATAATATCGGTCATTCCAAAAAAAACTAAATTCTTTTATTCAGCGGGCTGATTCTAATAGTCGAAAACAAAGCGTCAGTAACGCCTTTTAGTATGTAGCGCCGCCTGCAACAATCAAGACACATGCGACAGATGCAAAGATAAAATTTTTTGAGAGAATTCGAGGGTGGGGAGGAAGATCTTTTTCATTTACATGGCCTTTTGATCTGTTGGGGACAGAAAAATTCATGGGGAAAAGATGATGGGAAGTTGGTTTTTAGATTTAAAGAATGTATGACGGGAACGGGGTTGACCGCATAATACGGGGTTCCTGTTCTGCGCAATCAGGTAACATGCGTAACGGGTCAGCATCATCTCGTCCACTTCTCATTGTGCGTCTTTCGCTAGGTTTATCATTTTCCTGACGTCAGGAAAATGGTCTATTCGGAAAACAAAACCCCGGAACGAGCGTACTCATTCCGGGGTGAAACCTATCTTTCCCTTTTCGGGGATAAGTTATTTCCAAACGTTGTAGTGGACGTTGCCTTCGTTCCACTTGTCCTTAGGAGCTGGGGACTCTGCAGGGTAGCCCATCGGGATGACGCAGAGGACGGTCTGGCTCTCCGGGATGTTCAGGATGCCGGCGAACATCTTCGCCTTTGCCACGTTCGGGTAGGCGCCTGTCCACACCGCACCCAATCCGAGCGCGTGCGCCGCCAAGAGGATGTTCTCCGTCGCCGCGGATGCGTCCTGTACCCAGAATTCCCTTGCGTCACCTTCGATCGCCTTGTCCATGTCGCCGCATACCACGATGGCCAGCGGTGCATTGGCCGCCATGCCTGCGTTAGGGGCGGAGTCCGCGATTTGTTTCAGGATTGCCTTGTCGTTCACAACCGTGAAGCTCCATGGCTGTCTGTTCATGGCGGAAGGAGCTGCCATGCCGGCGCGCAGGATCTTCTCCACTTTCCAGTCCTCGACCGGAGTCTCCTGGTAAGCGCGGATGCTGGTTCTCTTGCTGATGGCGTCGAGAACGATTGCTGAGCTGTCCACTGTTGAGGCGGCTGTTACTGCGGCTCCTTCGTTGGGGCAAGTCTCGTTTTTGCAACACTTTCCGCAACATGAAGAAAGAACGAATGCGCCCCCGATGAAGAGCAGATTCGCCACTACTTTAAAGAAATGTTTCTTATTCATAAATTTTAGGTATTAATATTCACAAATTTATATATATTTGTGATGAATTATATGCGATGAAAAAGTTTTTTTATATATTTCTTTTGTTGAGCATCCCTTTTTTATCCTTCGCCAAGGAGGTGAAGGTATATGGAGTGGAACCTACATTCGCAGGTAAAACGCTGGAGATGAGGTGCTTCTTGGAGCAAATGGTGTCCAGCGAGAGGGTGTTGGCCAGCTGTGATGTGGACTCGACAGGGGCTTTTTCATTCGTGTTCGACGTGACGGAAACTATGCAGGCGTTTATTCCGTCGGAGACGTCGAGGGGATTCATCTTCCTGGAACCTGGATCCCAATATGAGGTGAAGTTGTTCCCATACCGGGAACGTACGTTGATGCAGAAGTTGGATCCATACTTCGCGCCGGTCGATTATTTGCTGGAGATCGTCAAGCTGAAGCATGGGGACATAAACGCCCAGTTGATGGAGTTTGAGGACGCGTTTGATTTTTATTCCATGAAGCACCTGAAGTATGGTGCGGACGTGGATTCACTGAAGAAGTCGGTCGCGGAGATCCATGAGATCTTCCCGGACTTCGCCTCCAAGCGCTTCCTCTGGGACTATCTTGATTACCGTTGCATGCTGATCCTGAACATGGCGCAGAACGCCAACCAGGCGAAGATCATAGAGGAGTTGAATAAGAAGGAGATAGATGATGCTAACCCCGCTTTTTGGGACCTTTTCAATACTCTTTTCGCTGATTTCATCAAACAATCGGCATACGACCGTGAACAAGCGCTTACTTTCTCCCGTATCATCGAGGAGGGAAACGTGAAGATGTATTTCCTCACGATCAAGAACCGTTACGGGATAACCAATCCGTTGTTGCGTGAGTTGGTCGCTATCAAGTGGCTATACGACTTGTTGGGCTCCAACGAGTACGATCGGACAAAGGTGTATGAACTATTGAGGAGCGTGGGCAGTATCATCCAATGCCAGTCTAACCGCGATTTGTTGACTGTCATCCTGAACAGCGCCTCTTCGAACTTGCCGGGAATGGAGGCTCCCGACTTCAAGGCGGTCTCCGTGGACGGCAAACACCATAGTCTCTCCGAATTGAAGGGACACTACATTTATCTGAATTTCGGAAATAGTTTCATAGACCAGACGCAAAAGGATTTGAATGTGCTGATGCGTTTCCACAACGAGTATGGTAGGGACTTGGACATCGTGAACGTCTTCCTGTATGACCAGATGGACCAGGTGATGAGGCTCTCCCTTCGCTTCGGTGGAAAGATGAACTTTTGGGTGGTCAAGGACTCTGACGCAGTGAAAAAACTTTTTGGTATAAAGAGCTTGCCATCTTTCTTCTTGCTTGATAAGGACGGCAACTTCCTGATGACGAGGGGGGCTGAGCCTAACGATGAATTGAAATTGCTTCTACAACGTATTTTGAAAAAGTGACTATTATGAATGCTTGTGAACTTGTGTTGCGTGACGCTTTCCGACAGAAGCTGAATGAATTGATGTTGGATGAGGTCCTCATGGAGGATCTGGATCGCGTCTATATGCCTTTGGCTAATCTTATACGGATGGGGTTCGACACGGACTCCAGAACACATATTATCGGTGTGAACGGTGCCCAAGGGGCTGGCAAAACCACTTTCGGACAGTTGCTGAAGGTGGTCCTGGAGCAGTCGTACGACTTGCGTGTCGCCCTCCTGAGCATTGACGATCTATATCTGAGCCGGGAGGATCGGCAGCGTCTCGCCGACGAGGTCCACCCGCTCCTCATGACGCGTGGCGTGCCTGGCACCCATGACGTGAAACTGGGCGAGGATGTGCTCGACGCGCTCTGCAACGCGGGACCTAAGGATGTGACCCTGATTCCCCGCTTCAACAAGGCGCTCGACGACCCTTTCCCCCGCTCCGAGTGGGAGCAGTTCGTGGGACGGGCCGACGTCATCATCTTCGACGGATGGTTCATGGGCGCTGTCGAGCAGAAGGAGACGGAACTGCTCACGCCTATCAATGACCTCGAGAAGAAGGAGGACCCCTACTGCGTGTGGCGCCGCTACGTGAATAACCAATTAAAAGAGAATTATAAGTCGCTCTTCGCCAGGCTGGACCTCCTCGTGATGCTGAAGGTGCCTTCGTTCGACAAGGTGTACCAATGGCGCACCCTGCAGGAGGAGAAACTGCGCATCAAAACGCAGGGGCAGAAGAACTTGCGCGTGATGTCCGACGAGGAACTGGTGCGCTTCATCTCCCACTATGAGCGGTTGACCCGCCATATGCTGGAAGAGATGCCTTCGCGCGTGGACGTGCTCTTCACGGTCAGCGACGATCACAGAATATGCATTTAAGGTGGGTTCCCAGGAACTCACCGTTTTCATTAAATAAAAAATGGGTTTGAAACATTATTAGTACCCTCATAATCGATTATGGCGCTTCTTTATCTGCAGGTTGAGAACCTGACCAAATCATTCGGAGACAATTATTTATTCAAGGATATCTCTTTCGGCTTATTCGAGGGCCAGCGTGTGGCGCTGATCGCGAAGAACGGCGCCGGCAAGAGCACGCTGCTCAATATCATCGCCGGAAACATGTCGTACGATACGGGCAAGATCACCTTCCGGAACGGACTGAAGGTGGGTATCTTGCCGCAAGACCCTAAGCTGGATGGCTTCAAGACGGTGCAGGATGTCTGCACGGGGTCGGGCAACGAGATCCGAATGA
>JAGCGM010000021.1 GCA_017649635.1 Paludibacteraceae bacterium
AACAAAGAGAAGAATCAAGTCCTAATTGACTAACTCTTAATTCTTAACTCTTAATTCTTAATTAATTATATACGTTCTCGATCTCCACGACATACACCGTATGGAAACCGCCACCCGGCTTGTCGTTGTACCATTTCCCCAGAATCTCCTTATCGAGGAAATCAGCCTGCTTCATATCCGACATAAAGAGCTTGCGGCAGTCCAACGTCAGGCGAGCCTCTGCGAAAGAGACCGTGCCCGACTCCAGCGAGACAGGTGTGAGTCCCGCCTCCTTCACCTTATCGCAGTCCCTACCCGACTTCGATCCGCAAACCTGCAGCGCCTTGCGTTGCGACTCAGGGAAGAAAGAGAGCGTCAGGCGCTCATTCCGCTCGATGAATTCGTGGGTATAACGCTCCGGGCGAACGAAAAGGAAAGCCACCGGACGGTTCCACAACCATCCCAAGCCACCCCACGAAGCGGTCATCGTATTGAAATTGGAGGAATCACCCGAGGTGATCAACATCCACTCCGTTCCTATCAGTTGAAAAACATCCTCCTTAGCGAGGAGAGAAATATCCTGTTTCTTCATATCATTTACCAATCAATCGGGAAAGCAAATTCATTCGGCGGAGACTTCGCCCGCCCTCACGTTCGACAACGGGTCCGCATCCTCATTCTTATCCTCGTCCTTATCCTCTCCCTTCCAGTTATCAATCAACTCATTCAGGTGGAGAGCAGGGAGCACCTTATCGGCCACCATCTTGACCGGGCCATACAACTTCGATTCGTTCAGCGTCTCCTCGGAGATCAGCTCTACCTTCTGGTTAAACATATCGAAAGAGCGGACCATAGCGCTCAGGACCAACAATATCTTCAGGAAAGAGAAGATCGCGCCCAACAACTTATTCAGCCAACCCAGCATCACCACGCTCAGCAGTTTGCTGACGAGCAACGCAAGGAAATGGACACCCACCAGGCCCAGGACCAACGTCAGGACGAAAGCCACGACGGGAGAAGTGGCACCCACAATGCCGAGGGTGGAGGCGAACCAACCAGCGATCGGCAAGGAGTAGTTCTTGGCCAAGTATATCGCCACGACAATACCGAGCAACCCGGAGAGCTCAAGGACAAAGCCCTTGCGCAACCCTTTGAAGACTCCGAAGTAACCCAGAATCACCAAGAATATCAGGTCTATCAGTAACATAACGATAACATATAAATTTAGAAAGGTGAAGAAGGCATCTTACAACGTCCTCTTCACCTCAACCTGTTCGAAGCTCTCTATCAAGTCGCCGACTTGTATATCGTTGTAGCTTGCGACGTTCAAACCGCAGTCGAAGCCAGTCGTAACCTCCTTGACATCGTCCTTGAAACGCTTGAGGGAGGCCAAATCGCCCGTGTAGACCACAATACCGTCACGGATGACGCGAACCTTGTTGCCACGCTTGATCTTACCGTCACGCACGATACAACCGGCGATCGTACCCACCTTGCTGATCTTGAAGGTCTCCTGTACCTCGGCGGTACCCACGATCTGCTCCTTGTATTCAGGTGAAAGCATACCCACCATGGCATCCTTCATCTGCTCAATAGCGTCGTAGATGATAGAGTAGAGACGTATATCCACGCCCTCGTTCTCCGCGATCTTACGCGCGGATTGGGAAGGACGCACCTGGAATCCCACGATGATGGCATCCGCCGTAGCGGCGAGCATGACATCCGATTCGGAGATCTGTCCGACAGCCTTGTGGATGACGTTGACAGCGAACTCCTCCGTGGAGAGTTTCTCCAAAGAGTCCTTCAATGCCTCGGCGGAACCGTCCACGTCCGCCTTCACGATGATGTTCATCTCTTGGAAGTTACCCAACGCACGACGACGGGCGATCTCCTCGAGGGTCAAGTGCTTAGCCGTACGCAAGCCCTGCTCACGTTGCAGCTGCTCACGTTTATTAGCGATCTCGCGGGCCTCCTGCTCCGTCTCGAAGACGTTGAAGTTATCACCCGCCTGAGGAGCACCGTTCAAACCTAAGATAACGGCAGGCTCGGAAGGCTTCGCCTCCGTGATGCGTTGGTTACGCTCGTTGAACATCGCCTTGATACGACCGAAGTTCGTACCAGCCACCACGATATCGCCCACACGGAGCGTACCGTTGCTCACCAGCACGGTAGAGACGTAACCACGTCCCTTATCCAACTGGGACTCGATGATGGAACCCACCGCGCGGCGGTTCGGATTAGCCTTCAAATCAAGCATTTCAGCCTCCAATAAGACCTTCTCCATCAATTCCTTCACACCCAAGCCCTTCTTGGCGGAGATATCCTGTGACTGGTATTTACCACCCCACTCTTCCACCAAGTAGTTCATATTCGCCAAGGCCTCCTTGATCTTGTCAGGGTTAGCCGTTGGTTTATCCACTTTATTGATTGCGAACACGATAGGCACACCCGCCACGGAAGCGTGGTTGATGGCCTCGATGGTCTGCGGCATGACGTCATCATCCGCAGCCACTATGATGATAGCGATATCCGTCACCTTCGCACCACGGGCACGCATGGCGGTGAAGGCCTCGTGACCTGGCGTATCCAAGAAAGTGATCTGCTGGCCGCTGCTCAACGTCACGTTATAGGCACCGATGTGCTGGGTGATACCACCCGCCTCACCGGCGATCACATTCGTCTTACGGATATAGTCCAACAAGGAAGTCTTACCATGGTCGACGTGACCCATGACCGTGACGATAGGCGGACGAGGAACCAAGTCAGCCTCGTCGTCCTTCTCCTCATGGATAGCGGCCACTACTTCGGCGCTCACATATTCCGTCTCGAAGCCGAACTCCTCCGCCACGATGTTGATGGTCTCAGCATCCAGACGTTGGTTGATGGACACCATCAATCCGAAGTTCATACAAGTACTGATGACCTGCGTGACAGGCACGTCCATCATCGTCGCCAACTCGCTGACGGTCACGAACTCCGTGATCTTCAGTTTGCTCTGTTCCAGCTTCTCCTGCTCCTCTTCCTCCTGCATTCTGAGGGATTGGAGCTCACGTTTCTCACGACGGTGCTTAGAGCCCTTCGTCTTCTGTCCTTTGCTGGTCAAGCGAGCCAACGTCTCCTTGATCTGTTTTTGTACCTCTTCCTCGTCGACCTCCGGTTTGATGATGTTGTTAGGCTTCTTGAAATTCTTCTTGTTCCCTTTGTCACCACCGTTATTACCGTTGTCGTTATTGTTTCTTCCGTTATTCTTACCGTTCTTGTCGCCATTACCGCCCTTGAAGTCGGCGATGTCGACACGCTCCTTCTGGATGCGCTTACGTTTTCTCCTGTGGTCTTCGTCGCCACCGGCCATCTCGCCGTTCTTGGAAGCGTCACCCCTATTGAAGTTGCCTTTGTTATTACGTTGTTCACGTTCCTTCTTACGCTCCTCCTTGGACTTCTTCTCTGGGCGTGTCCTTTGGTTCAGGGAGTCCAAATCGATCTTACCCACCACATTGATGGTAGGCTTCTTGTCTGGAGTGGCAAGCGAATAAACAGACGGATTATTTTCGATATTATGTCCATTGGATTGAGCAGGGGATTCCTCAGAAGAGTCATTCGCTGTTGGTGTCTCAACAACGTTCTTCAGTGATTCATCCACACCAGTAGATTTCTCATCAGGCGCATTGGCAGGAGCAGTGTTACCCGTCACCTCAGGCTCCTCCTTCACAGGAGTCTGGACAGGCTTCTTGCCAAGGTTAGCCAAGTCAATCTTACCGACCGCCTTGATTTTTGGGCGTTGGTCTTCCGGCAAAGTAGTTTCCACCACCTCACGTTTCGGTTCGCCAAAATCCTTGATCTGAACGGAGCCACGATTGTTATCCTTCATCTTGTTACGGCTACGAATCGTCTCCTCCATTTCAATTTTCTGCTTCTGGTCCTTATCGAACTCCATGCGCAGAAGGTTCTCCTCCTCGTCGGTCAACTTATAGTTTGAATTGTCACCGTCGACATTGAAGCCCTTCTTCGAGAGGAATTCCACCGCTGTGGAGACACCCACATTCAATTCTTTCGCAATTTTACTTAATCGTATAGACATATATCGTTTTTAGTTGTTTACATAAAATTTTTCCGTCACAAAAGGCAGTCGGCGCAAGGCCGACAACCCCTTACTCCTCCGTCTGGGACTCTTCGCCCGCAGGCTCCTGATCGTCGAACTCGGCGCGCAGGATACCGATGACCTCGTCCACCGTCTCCTCTTCCAAGTCGGTCTTCGTGATCAACTCCTCGCGAGGGATCTTCAACACATCCTTCGCCGTGTCGCAGCCGATGCCCTTCAGGATATCGACGATCCAAGGATCGATCTCGTCGAGGAACTCATCCAAGTAGATATCCTCCTCGTCCTGACCATCAGGCAACTCGCGGAACACCTCAATCTGATAGTCCGTCAGCATGCTTGCCAAGCGGATGTTCATACCACCCTTACCGATCGCCAAGGAGACATCCTCAGGACGGAGGAACACCTCCGCGCGTTTGTGCTCCTCGAAGAGGCGGATGGAAGAGATTCTCGCAGGGCTCAAGGCTCTGGAGATGAACAAAGAGATATTGTTCGTATAATTGATCACATCGATATTCTCATTACGCAACTCACGCACGATGCCATGGATACGGGCACCCTTCATGCCGACGCAAGCGCCCACCGGGTCGATACGGTCGTCGTAAGACTCCACAGCCACCTTGGCGCGCTCACCTGGGATGCGGGCGATGCGGCGGATCGTGATCAAACCGTCGTTGATCTCAGGCACCTCAAGCTCGAACAAGCGTTGGAGGAACAAGGAAGAAGTCCTCGAAAGGATGATCTTAGGGTTGTTGTTCTGGTTATCCACCTTAGCCACCACCGCGCGCACCGTGTCGCCTTTGCGGTAGTAATCGGAAGGGATCTGCTCAGACTTAGGCAAGAGCATCTCGTTGTTGTCCTCGTCAAGAAGAAGAACCTCCTTCTTCCAAACTTGGTATACCTCACCGACCACGATGGTACCGATCTTCTCCTTATACTTATTATATAAACTATCCTTCTGTAAATCAAGAATCTTAGAAGACAATGTCTGACGGAGGTTCAAGATGGCGCGACGGCCGAAAGAGGCGAAGTCAACCTTGTCGGTAACATCCTCACCCACTTCGAAATCCTCATCGATCTTACGAGCCTCCGAGAGAGGAATCTGGACGTTGGAATCCTGCAAGTCAGCATCCTCCACAACGGTTCTGTTCCTATAAATCTCGAAATCACCCTTGTCCGGGTTGATGATCACATCGTAGTTTTCGTCCGTTCCGAACATCTTTGAGATCACGCTGCGGAAAGACTCCTCCAACACGCTGATCATCGTGCTTCTGTCAATGTTCTTCAACTCTTTGAACTCCGCAAAAGTATCGCTCAAACTAATTGATTCTTGCTTTGCCATAATTATTTAAACGTTATTATATATTTTGTATATTTCACTTGATCATAAGAGAACGTCAGGGTTTCCGTCACCTCCACCTTCTTCTTCTCGCCCTCCTTCTTCACCTTCTTCGTCACCTCCAAGCCGAAATCAGCCTCCGTCACGTTCACCAACTTGCCCGTGTACTTAGGGCCATTGGCCACCTGCACCTCCACGTCGTTTCCCTCATACTTCTTGTATTGCTGAAGGACAACGAACGGAGAAGTGAGCCCGGCGGAACCGACCTCCAACTCGAAATCTTCCACGTCACGGTCCAACTTAGACTCGATGTGGCGGGAGAGCTCAGCGCAATAGTCGATGGAGACATCCTCGTTGGAGTCTATCGCCACCGTGATGCTATTGTTCTTATCCACCTTCACCTCAACCAGGAAATAGGAAGATCCCGCAATATACGCCTCGACAATTTCTCTTATGTTTTTTTCCTCAATCATCACTTTGAGACAACAAAATAGGGGACCTCGGTCCCCTTCACAATTCTTACTAACGGCGCGAAGGTACGTATAATTCGGCAAAAAACAAACTTTCTTAGCAAAAACACGCAGTTTTTTCACTTATTTATTCTGTACAAGGAAAACACATCGCACACTCGGCACATCTTGCGGCATATCAAAAGGAATCACAACCATCAGTATTTCAATCGATTGAAAGAGAATTCACCTCACAGGGAAGAGGAAAGAGAAACAACACCATGGAATATGAGGGAAAATGACCTTCCTTCACCCCAGCCGATGAAAAAGAAAGGAAAAATACCCCCTGGATAGCCCGACGAACAAAAAAAATGCACTTTTTTTCGCTCTGGAAATTCATCCGTTGGGGGGATAAAAAAAGCCTTTCGTAGTGAAAATTGCCCCCAAAAGCATTTCTAGACCATCTTCATCAAATAAATTTTTTGAATAAAATTGCAACTTTCAATTTCAAAATGACTACATTTGCGAGGTAGATGGATAAAGTTATCAAGTATATGTTTTCATGAATCTTCATAAATGAGAAACAAAGCTTGGGTTTAGGACGATAATTATTAATAATAATAGTTTTCATATTATAACGCCATGATTTACACAAGAAAAAAATGGTTGTTAGTGTTGCTATGCATTGGCTTATCTTCTGTCTGCTTCGCACAACGGGAGGTGAAGTCTTTGATAGTGGAGCTAAACAATCCAGAGCACAACCAAACGGAATTGGTATTCGCTCTTAGCGAAACGCCAAAGTATTGGACACAAGGGGAAAAACTCATTGTGGAAAACAAGAGCTTTAGAGGAGAAGTGTCTATCGAGAACGTCAAGGAGATCCGTTTCTCCAAAGCGGTACCGACCTCATCCTCTGTCACTTCGATCGCCGCTGACGACATCTCAGTGTATCCGAACCCTGCTGTGGAAAGCATCAGCGTACGGGGCATCCGAGACCCACAGTCAGTGACGCTTACGGATCTTTCAGGACGTCTTCTGGAGGTTAAGATGAACCAGGGAGACGGTGAGATATCTTTCAACGTATCGGGTCTGGCCCCATCGACCTACATCCTGGGGATAGACGGAAAAACCTTTAAATTCGTGAAAAAATGAGAAAGCAAGCACTACTAATAGGGGCAATGTCCGTTCTTTTCGTCGGACAATCATTCGCTCAGAACAAGGTGACCATACACAAGAAGGACGGCTCAACCATCGAATACCCTCTCTCGTCGGTCGACACGCTATCGGACGATGAGAAGACCCACAGAATGACTCTCTCCTACTCAAAAGAGGAGAAGATACTGGAGCCGAAGGAGGTGATCGCGGAGAGCAAAGTGGACCTCGACAAAAAAGAGGTTAAACAGAGCTACAACGTGCTGCGCTCCATCGCCTTCACAACGAAGGACAACTCCAAGCTCCAGAAGGACGTCAACGTGGAGATCAGTGATTCCAAGGTTACCTTGGTATTCCCTTACCTGACTGACTTGTCAAGCCTCAAGATGAGCTTCGAGACAACAGGTAGCTACGTATATTTCAACGGCAAGAAGATCGAGAGCGGCGCCAGCTGCGATTTCTCCAAAGAGGGCAAACTCAAAGTGGTGGCCTTCAACGGAGACGTCAGGACTTACGACATCGCCGTGATCAACTCCGGACTGCCTATCCTGGAATTCAGCACCAGCAATAAGATCGGT
Source organism: Paludibacteraceae bacterium (assembly GCA_017649635.1). GTDB lineage: Bacteria > Bacteroidota > Bacteroidia > Bacteroidales > Paludibacteraceae > UBA1181. The sequence goes on from JAGCGM010000021.1 coordinate 7,594, forward strand.
GACGAATGGGCGGAAGGGAAGATCTCCATCAAGGAAGCTAACGGCAAAGAGACCCTCTCCGAATCGGGAGTGGAGATCAAAGGCCGCGGCAGCCACTACAAGGAGAAACTTAAGAACTCCTACAACCTGAAGTTCGACAAGAAAGTGTCGGTCATGGGACTTCCCGCCGGCAAGAGATGGGTGCTCCTCTCCAACGCATACGACAAGACGATGATCCGCTCTTCCGTCGCGTTCGACATCGCCGCATCCAACAATTTCTCCTTTAAGTGGACCCCTAGCTGCAAACCGGTGGAACTGATCCTCAACGGCAAATACGTGGGGAGCTACACCCTGGTGGAGCAGATCCGCGTCAGCGAAGGCAGAGTGGAGGACGGACAAGTATTCTCCGCGGAGAGCTCCTACGACGAGGAGGACGATTTCTTCCAACTGAAGGAGAGTGGCATGACCATCATCATGCGTGACCCTGAGACGGGCGTCTCCGGCACCAAACTGATGAGGACGCAGAAACTGATGGAGGAGCTGGAAGCCGGGATGAAATCCGGCAAGTCCGACTTCACCAAGAAAATCGACCTACAGAGCTTCGCCGACTGGTTCGTCCTCAACGAGCTCCTGAAGAACGAAGAGGCCATCTCCTCCGACGCATACATGAACATGTCCTCCGACAACATCCTCAGCATGGGACCAATCTGGGACATGTCGAAAACGCTCGGTGGAGAGTATGGCGACGGATTCAAGAATTCCATCCTCGCAGAGACCTCATGGTTCAGCACGCTATTGAAGAACTCGGATTTCAAAAAACTAGTGAACTCAAGAGTGGAACAAGTGGTGAAGAACAAGAGCTCCATCGAGAAGATAATCAAGGACAGAGCCGAGGCGATCAAATATTCAGTCGCAGGGAACGAAATGGTCTGGAATAGCTTAGGCGCATCCAACATCGATTACGAAACCGTTTCAGAGCAATACGATCTGGAAGTATCCAAACTGCTGAATTGGTTGGACAACCGATTGGATTGGATGGGAGAGAATTTAAAATATTAACGGACTCACTTAAAACTGAATACAATGAAACGAAATATATTTTCATGCATGCTAATGCTTCTCGCCGTTGCCCCTGTCACGGCGCAGAAGGAGATTCAGGCGGAAGGAAACGGCGAAGCGGAATACTTCGACTGGGACAAGGTCGATACCGTCCGCTACGGGAAGGAGAACCAGTACATCGACTTGAACCTTTCCGTGGACGACATCGAAAAGATCACCTTCTCCCTGAAGGACAAAATAGACATCAACCAATCGGACAAATCAGTGGACGGCAACAAACTGGAGAGGGTGTACCTCACAGCCGAATCCAACGAGGGAATCATATTGGCGGATGTCGAAGGAACAAAGAACGGCAACTCATTTACCATCTTCGTACCTTATCTGAAGGACCGGAACTCACTGGCTCTCTCCTTCGTCACGAAGGGAAAAGTCTATGACTTGAAACATTCCTTACAAAAAAGCGGCGTCACCAAACAAAGCTTCGCCAAAACCGTCACATATAAAGTTGTGGCCGCAAGCGGAGAGATGGACACCTACACCGTGGAAATCAACAACTCCGGACTCCCTGTGATTAAGATAACCACCACAGACGATGAAGCGGTTTCCAACAACTGGTCTACGCTTTGTCCTGCGGAGATCATGCCGAACGACAAGGCTCCATTCTCGGTGGACCTCTCAGTTAAATTCAAAGGAGGAAAATATTCTCAGGCAAACAAGCGTTCCTATAGCCTCAAACTCGACAAGAAGACCGAGCTGTTCGGCATGTCCAAGGGGAAAAGATGGACCCTACAGGCTAACAACGACGACAAGACCCTGCTCAGAAACCGAATGGGACAATTCATGAGCGAAGATTGGACAGACTTGGCATGGACTCCTTCTTCCCAACCAGTCGAACTGATTGTGAACGGGAAGCACATGGGTAGCTACGTGTTGAGCGAAGATCCACGCATCGCGGAGGACCGCGTCAACTCCGGCATCCTGCTGGAAGCGACAGACGAGGCGGACGACACCGATCCACATTTCCAAGCGGAGACCTCCAAGATCCATTTCAAACTAGTGGATCCTGACGACGCTAACCTTTCCGATGCGGAAAAAGCCATCAATGACTTCGAGAAAGCGTTATACGGCTCGAACTTCAAGGATGCCAGCAGAGGCTACCGCAACCTCATCGACGTGAACAGCTTCGTGGAGTGGTACCTCATCAACGAGATATGCGGCAACACGGAAGCCGCCTTCGAATCCAACTGCTTCCTCAGCATCACTAATGACGGGAAGTTGGCGATGGGACCGATCTCCAACATGGAGGACTACCTCGGCAACGACAACGCATCGTATGAGGGATTCGTCCTCAGAAAAGAGGGCTGGTTCGCCCGCCTGTTCGAGGACCCTTACTTCGTGGGATTGGTCGCTGAGAAATTCAACGACATGAAAGGAAAGCTCTCTGCCCTCGAGACGGAGACAGACGGTATGAAAGCCGAAATCGTAAGCTCCTTCATCGCCAACGAGGCATTATGGAACGCCAACGGTCTGGCTACAGCCGAAGGCGGTGAAATAGAAGGCGCACTGAAAAAAGAGCTTTCTGCCGTCAACCAATGGTTGACGAGAAGGGTCAGCTGGCTTGCCGGAAGGTTCGAGAACGA
>JAGCGM010000155.1 GCA_017649635.1 Paludibacteraceae bacterium
TAATTTTGATGAGTTATTAGAGGCTGGATGTCACTTCGGTCACTTGAAAAGAAAGTGGAACCCAGCAATGGAACCTTATATCTTCATGACTCGTAATGGTATCCATATTATTGATCTTCACAAGACTGTCGTAAAAATAGAAGAGGCTGCCGCCGCTTTGAAACAGGTTGCAAAATCGGGCAAAAAGATTCTTTTTGTTGCAACTAAAAAACAGGCTAAACAAGTTGTCGCTGACAAGGCTTCTGAGGTTTCCATGCCTTTCGTCACTGAAAGATGGGCGGGTGGTATGTTGACTAACTTCCCTACGATCCGTAAGGCCGTTAAGAAGATGTCTTCCATCGATAAATTGTCTAACGATGGCACTTTCGATAACCTTTCCAAAAGAGAGAAACTCCAAATCTCCCGCCAAAGAGCTAAGTTGGAGAAGAACTTGGGTAGTATCGCCGATATGACCCGCCTTCCTTCCGCTTTGTTCGTCGTTGACGTGACGAAGGAGAACATCGCTGTGAGAGAGGCTAAGAGATTGGGTATCCCTGTATATGGTATCGTGGATACTAACTCTAATCCTAACGACGTGGATTTCGTTATCCCTGCTAACGATGATGCTACAAAGTCTATCGAGGTTATCTTGAACGCTTTGTGCGGCGCCATCAAGGAGGGCTTGGACGAGAGAAAGGTCGAGAAGGAGGAGAACGAGGCTTCTGAGGCTCCTGAGCAGAAGAAGGAGAGAAAGAGAACTACCGCCAAGAAGAGCAAGGCTAACGTCGATGGCGAGGCCTTGAACGCTAAGGTGGCTAGCAAGTTCGAAGTGTCTGAGGATTAATTAATTAAATTTTAGAAAAAGTACAATTATGGCTGTTTCATTGGCTGATATTAGCAAATTGCGTACCATGACCGGTGCGGGTATGATGGATTGCAAGAAGGCTCTTACCGAGGCTGAAGGCAATTTCGACAAGGCTGTCGAGCTTATCCGTAAGAGAGGTCAGGCTATCGCAGCAAAGAGAAGTGACCGTGAGGCTGCACAAGGTTGTGTCTTGGCTGCCGCTAAGGGTGATTTCGCCGCTATCGTTGCATTGAAGTGCGAAACTGACTTCGTGGCTAAGAATGCTGACTTTGTCGCATTGACTCAACAAATATTGGATAAGGCTATGGAGGCTAAACCGGCTTCTTTGGAGGCCTTGACCGCTTTGACCATCGGTGGTTCTACTATCCAACAATTGATCACTGACCGTTCTGGTGTTACTGGTGAGAAGATGGAGTTGGGTATGTATGAGTTCGTTAGCGGTCCTGCCGTTTGGGCTTACATCCACCCGGGTAACATGTTGGCTTCTATCGTCGCTTTCAACGAGGCTGGCTTGGACAACCAAGTTTATAAGGATGTCGCTATGCAGGTCGCTGCCATGAACCCGATCGCCGTTTCGGAGAAGGATGTTCCTGCCGAGTACGTCGCTAAGGAGCGTGAGATCGCTACCGAGAAGACTAAGGCTGAGTTGATCCAAAAACAAGTGGAGGCCGCTTTGACAAAGGCTGGCATCAACCCTGCTCACGTGGATTCCGATGCTCACATCGAGTCTAACACCGAGAAGGGATGGATCACCGCTGAGCAAGCCGCTAAGGCACGCGAAATCAAAGTCACTGTGGCTGAGCAAGCTGCAGGCAACTTGAAGCAACAAATGATCGACGGTATCGTGAACGGACGTATCCAAAAGATCTACAAGGAGCAAACCTTGTTGAATCAGGCGTTCATTAAGGAGGCTAAGATCAATGTGGCTCAATACATGGCTTCTGCCTCTAAGGGATTGACCGCCACCGCTTTCAAACGCGTTACTTTGAACGAGGAATAATTTATTCCCTATATCTTGAGAAGGAGAGGTACATTGGTGCCTCTCCTTTTTTTTCTCCCTTATTCCCTTCCCCCGCGATATGCCTTGCTGTTCAAGCTCCTAATTCCTAATTCATAATTCTTAATTCTTAATTTTGCCTGCCCTTCTTCCGTTGTTAGTATTTTTTATTCCCGCCTCTTCTTTCCGTAACATATTTTTGATTAACTTCGCGGTCAGAAAATTTCATTCATTCCTTTAATTCAAATGGCAGACATTCAAACACTGAATCGTGCGGCGAATAACATCAGGATTCTGACCGCTGCGATGGTAGAGAAAGCCAAATCCGGTCATCCCGGAGGCGCAATGGGCGGTGCTGATTTCATCAACATCCTTTATTCCCAGTTTCTTACTTTCGACCCGACTGACCCGAACTGGATTAACCGTGACAGGTTTTTCTTGGACCCTGGGCACATGTCGCCTATGCTCTATTCAGTGTTGCTCTTGTGCGACAAGTTCACGATGGATGACATCAAGTCTTTCCGTCAGTGGGGCAGCAAAACCCCAGGACATCCTGAAGTGAGTCTGGAACATGGCATCGAGAACACTTCCGGACCGTTGGGCCAAGGCCATACGATGGCTGTCGGCGCAGCTATCGCGGAACGTTTCCTCTGCGCGCGCTTCGGCGAGTGGATGAGCCATAAGATCTATACGTTCATCTCCGATGGTGGTATTCAGGAGGAGATCTCCCAAGGTTCGGGACGTATCGCGGGACACCTTGGTTTGCACAACCTCATCATGTTCTACGACGCGAATAACATCCAGCTCTCCACCAAGGTGGACGAGGTCTCTACCGAGGATATCGAGATGAAATATAAGGCATGGAACTGGAATGTGTTGACTATCAACGGAAATGATGCGGAAGAGATTATCTCCGCATTGAAGAAGGCCAACCGGGAGAAAGAACGTCCAACCTTGATCATCGGAAAGACGACGATGGGTGTCGGTTGTGTGGCCGAGGATGGATCTTCCATGGAAAATAAAGTCTCTACGCACGGACAACCGCTTTCCAAGGCAGGTGTCTGCATTCCAAAGACCATCGAGAAGTTGGGTGGCGACCCGAACGATCCGTTCGTTGTCTTCCCAGAGGTGAAGAAACTCTATGCGGACCGTAAGGCGGAACTGACGAAGATCGCCGCCGCCAAGAAGGCTGAGCAGGCTCAATGGGCGAAGGAGAATCCTGAGCTGGCGAAGAAGCTGGAGCTGTTCTTCAGCGGCAAGTTGCCTGAGATCGATTTCGCCTCCATCGCACAGAAACCGAACCAACCGACCCGCTCCGCTTCCGCTGCGGTCTTGGGACTTCTCTCTGAGAAGGTGGAGAATATGATCGTCGCTTCGGCCGACCTCTCCAATTCGGACAAGACGGATGGTTTCTTGAAACATACGCACCCGCTCGTCCATGGTGACTTCTCGGGTGCTTTCCTGAATGCGGGTGTCTCTGAGTTGACGATGGCTTGCATCATGAACGGTATCGCTTTGCATGGTGGTGTGTATGCCGCTTGCGGAACCTTCTTCGTGTTCTCTGATTATATGAAGCCAGCCTATAGGATGGCCGCTTTGATGCGCATCCCTGTGAAGTATGTCTGGAGCCACGATGCCTTCAGGGTGGGAGAGGATGGTCCGACCCACCAACCAATCGAGCAGGAGATGCAGGTGCGTTTGCTGGAGAGCGTGAAGAACCATAAGGGGCAGAACAGCATGTTGGTGCTCCGCCCTGCCGATGTGAACGAGACGACCGTCGCTTGGAAGATGGCGATGGAGAACATGGACACACCGACCGCTTTGATCTTTTCCCGCCAGAACGTGAACGACGTTCCGTGCGACGGCAACCGCTACGAGCAGGCGCTACAGGCTTACAAGGGCGCCTATATCGTCAAGGACGTCAAGGGTACGCCTGATTTGGTGATGGTGGCGAGTGGTTCTGAGGTCGCTACGCTCTTCGAGGGTGCGAAACTCTTGGAGGAACGTAAGAACCTGAAAATCAGGATTGTCTCCGCTCCGTCTGAAGGAGTGTTCCGTAATCAAAGCAAGGAGTATCAGGAGTCAGTCATTCCTTCCAATTTGCCGGTATATGGTATGACGGCGGGTATGTCGTTGACGATCAAGGGATTGGTCGGCAAGAACGGCTATGTGCACGGGTTGGATCACTTCGGCTATTCCGCTCCGTATACTGTGTTGGATGAGAAGTTCGGATTCAATGGGGAATCGGTTTATAGCGAGGTTTGTTCCTTCTTGAATTTGTAAAAAGATAAGCGTTCCGTCTGTCTGACGGAAGAGAATGATAGGACGGGAGATTTCTTCCGTCCTTTTTTTGTCCGGAAAGATGGGTGCCCGCATAGTAAATGCCCAAATACTAAATAGTTAAATAGTAAATGCCCAAAAGCCTAAATTGTAAATAGTAAATAGTTAAATAGTAAATCCCAACGCTTGTTCTGTCATGCAAATGAAAAATCCGTGCCATAAGTTCTTCGGTTTTGCATGGTAAGAGGAATTTTATTAATTTTGTGGATAAATGTTGTGTGAATATAAAGCGATGAATCCTATTGAGTTGATCGATAAGTATTACGAAGAGAATCCGAAATGCAAGGATATCCTGTTGAAGCATTCGTATGATGTGACGGATCTTGCGTTGAGGATTGCGCAGCGGAAGCCCGAGTTGAATGCGGATATGCAGTTCATCGAGGAGGCTGCGATGATCCATGACATTGGCATCATCAAGACGTATGCCCCGGATTTGTATTGCGGGGGAGACCATCCGTATATATGCCACGGCTATTTGGGCAGTGATATGATGAAGGAGGAGGGGTATGAGCGTCATGCGTTGGTGTGCGAACGCCACACGGGCACTGGGTTGTCCCTTTCGTACATTCTCTCCGCCGAGTTGCCGGTTCCCCACCGCGAGATGTTGCCCGTCTCGATAGAGGAACAGATCATCTGTTTCGCCGACAAATTTTATTCGAAAACACATCTTGGGGAGGAAAGAAGCGTAAAAAAAGCGAGAATGAAGCTCGAAAAATATGGGGAAGAAACACTTGAAAGGTTCGATAAATGGTGCCAAATGTTTATGTAACAGACGAATAAAATTATTTTCAACATTCGGTGTTTTATAACTATTTTTTTTGTAATTTGCGCTCGATTTGTAAAGAAGTCAGGAGAGGTGCTCGAGTGGCTGAAGAGGCACGCCTGGAAAGCGTGTATGCGCCAAAAGCGTATCGGGGGTTCGAATCCCCCTCTCTCCGCGAATTAGTAATAATAATTAATAATTAATCAGTAGAAAAATGAAAAAAATTTTTGCATCATTGGCAATAGTTGGGGCTTTCACTTTCGGTTTCGCTACTGCTTCATTCGCTCAGGAGTTTGAGGAAGAACAAACGGAGCAAACAGTTAATACGGAGGAGGCTGTCGCTGAGCCTCAGACAGAGGCTGCTACTCCTGCCGCAGAGCCTGCTGCACAGACAGAGGCTAAGGCTGAACAACCTGCAGCTCCTCAGGAGACTGGCCTTTTCAACGCTTTGAAGATTAAGTTCATCGAGGGTGGTGCCGGATTCATGGCGATCGTTGCTTTGTGCTTGATCCTCGGTTTGGCATTGTGTATCGAGCGTATCATCACTTTGAGCCTTTCTTCCATCAATACGAAGAAGTTCCTCGAGAAGATTGAGGAGTTTTTGGCTAACAAGAATGTTGAGGGTGCATTGGAGTATACGAAAAACACAAGAGGTCCTATCGCCTCTATCTTCAACCAAGGTTTGTCTCGTATCAGCGAGGGTCCGGATGTTGTTGAGAAGACAGTCGTTTCTTACGGTAGCGTTCAAATGGGTGGTCTTGAGAAGAACATCACTTGGATTTCCTTGTGTATCGCCCTCGCCCCAATGTTGGGATTCATGGGTACGGTCATCGGTATGATCGAGGCATTCGATAAAATCCAACAAGTAGGTGATATCTCCGCAACGGTTGTGGCTGGTGGTATCAAGGTGGCTTTGTTGACCACGGTGTTCGGTTTGATCGTTGCCATGATCCTTCAATTGTTCTTGAACTTCATTTTGACTCGTATCGAGGCGTTGACTACGGAGATGGAAGATGCTTCTATCAAGTTGCTCGACATGGTTGTTGAGTACTTCCCTGCATCTGCAAACGTATCTGGTGCTTCTAACCAAGGTTATACTCAGACTTCCTCTGATTCCTCTGAGGTTTCTGTTGTAGAATAATCCCTTTGGGTGAATCCATTTTTGAAATCTATTAAAACGATATCGAAATGCAAAATATATTAAATATTCCTAAGTATATACTTTGGGGGTTGGTCGCACTTACGATAATCTTCACGTTGATTTTCTTCTGCGGTGATACGGAGTCGTATACTTGCAATGGAATCTCAATTGAAGCTCCATCTTTTGTGCCAACGTTCATTGGCTTAGCGTATGCCTTCATTATTTTGGCATCTTTGGTGACACTCGTTTTCGCTTTGAAATCGTTCGTGTCCAAGTTGATGACTGACCCTAAGTCAGTGATGGTCCCTTTGATTTTCATCGGTGTGTTGTGCGTGTTGCTTTTGGTGACATATTTCTGTGCGGACACCAAGGTGATAGAAATCACTGGATACGAGGGTTCTAAAGAGCCATGGGTATACAGAATCACTAACATGTGTATGATGAGCTCTTTCATATTGGCTGCTGTCGCATTCCTCGCAACCATTGGAAGCTCGTTGTTTAAAAAACTCTAATTTTTGAGTGTCATGAAAAAAAGAGAAATACAAGAGATTAATGCAAGCTCAATGGCTGATATTTCCTTCTTGTTGCTTATCTTTTTCCTTGTGACTACATCCATGGCGACAGATAAGGGTCTGTTCCGTACGTTACCTCCGCCGGTTGAGAAAAAGGAGAAGAAAGAGGAGATCGAGGTTAACAAGAGAAACATTATGATGGTTCTTGTTAACAGCAGTGACAAATTGATGGTCAATGGCGAGGTGATGGATGTTACGAGTTTGAAAGATAAGGCTAAGGAGTTTATCGCTAACCCTGCCAATAAATCGGATCTTCCGGAAAAGGAGACTGTTGATATTCCTTTCTTTGGTCCGTCGAGGATTACTTCCAAGCATGTGATCTCATTGCAGAACGACCGTGGCACCTCTTATCAGGCGTATATTGCTGTCCAAAATGAGTTGGTAGCCGCCTATAATGAACTTCGTGATGAATTGTCGTCTATGAAGTTCAATGGTCGCAAATACAGCCAGTTGACTGAAGCTGAGCAGGATGCGGTAAAAGAATATTATCCACTTAAAATTTCTGAGGCTGAGCCGAAGAATTATGGACAAGTCGCAGGAGGGGCTCAATAATGGCAAAGTTTCGTAAAGAAGGTGGTAAAAGATTGCCTGCTATTAGTACGGCTTCATTACCGGATATTATCTTCATGTTGTTGTTCTTCTTTATGACGACAACGACGATGAAGGAGAATACAATGATGGTGGACGTGAAGTTGCCTGAGGCAACCGAGTTGACGAAGTTGGAGAAGAAGTCTTTGGCTAAGTATGTATACATCGGCGTTCCTAAGAGGGAATTGCAGAAACAGAATGGTACAGAGGCTCGTGTCCAATTGGATGACGCTTTCGCTAAGAAGCCTGCTGACGTTGGCGTTTATATCGCTAAAAAACGTGATGCGATGCCTGAGAATGACCAGCCGTTGATGATCGTTTCCTTGAAGGTGGATAAGGACACCAAGATGGGCGTCGTTACGGATGTGAAGCAAGAGCTTCGTAAGGCTTATGCCCGTAAAATTTATTATACGGCTAACGAAAGGGCAAACTCCTATTGATCTATCGACCTTTGGGTCTGATTCTTATATGCGGTGTTTTCTAAGGTGCTTGGCACTCTTGAAAACACCGTTTTTTTGTCTCTGCATGTCTCTTGTTTTGTGGTGGTTCCTTTCCCCTTCCCCTGCTTGCTCGGAATCTTCCCGAAAAGGCCGTTTATTTGCCTTCTCTTGATGTGATGCGTTGTCTTTGGTGCCGAGCGCCGGAACTTCCCCGCTTGCCTTAGGTGCAAAAAAAAGCGTCTGCGCATTCGCGCAAACGCCTATTGCTCGTGTGATGTCGATACACTTTTTATCGCAGAATTCTCTTTATTCTGTTCGCGTCGTCGATTAGTTTCCTCAACTTGCTTTCATCGTTTTCGTTCAGCGCCTTCTTGAAGTCTTCAAGTTTTTCCATGTAGGAGTCTAGCACGGAAAGTACGTTCTCCTTGTTCTGCAGGAAGATCGGAACCCACATGTCCGCATTACTCTTCGCCAATCTGGCTGTCGAGGCGAATCCTCCGGAAGCCAAGTCGAATATGTTCTTCTCGTTCTTCTCTTTGTCCAAAACGGTCAACGCCAAGGCGAACGATATGATGTGGGAGATGTGTGACACGTAAGCTGTGTGCACGTCATGGTGGGCTGCCCTCATGTAGATGACGCGCATGTTCAGGCAATCGTACATCTTCCGTACCAATTCGATCGCTTTCGGGTCTGAGTCTTCCGCATTGCAGATGATTCCCGCTCTTCCCGCGAACAGGTTGGGAACCGCTGCCCATGGTCCGCAGAACTCCGTACCTGCCATAGGGTGGGAGGCCACGTAATTCTTCCTTTTGGGATGGTAATGTACCGAATCGTTCAGTTTCTCCTTCGTGGAACAGGTGTCCACAACCACTTGGTTGTCGTTTATCTTGTCCAGTATGTCGGACAGTAATCTGGTCGCCGCGCTGACTGGCACGGAGAGCAGGATTAAATCGCTTTTTTGGATGAGTTCCTCATAGGGTAGTATCTCGTCCACCAAACCTATCCTTTGCGCTGTCAGGGCGTTTAAATCCGCTTGGTCATATCCGATGAAGTGGTCTGCGTATTTTGTCCTGCGCAAATCTATGGCCATTGAGCCTCCAATGAGTCCTAACCCGATGATTCCTACTGTCATTTTATCCTATTTTACTTAATGTGACTAGATATTTTTCGTCTAATATTTTGATCTTCCTTCCGTCCAACTCGATGATGTTCTCGTGCGCCAGGCCCGATAGTGTGCGGATGGCGTTGGAGGTGGTCATGTTGGAAAGGCTTGCCAAGTCTTCCCTGGACAAGCGCACATTGATGGTTGCGTTGTCTTCCTCGTATCCGTAGTTGTCCCTTAGGAACAGAAGGGATTCCGCCAATCTCCCTCTCACGTGCTTTTGCGTGAGCGTGACGGCGCGTTTGTCCGCTATGCCTAAGTCTGTCGACAACTTCTGGATGAAGTACCACGCCAGTTCGCTGTTTTGAACGATTAGTTTGTGGATCACCGTTTGGGGAATCATGTATAGGACGGATGGCTCGAAGGCACAGGCGTTCGTGACGAAGTTCTCTTGAGCGAACATTGCCCTGTATGCGAGCATCTCTCCCGGTTTCACCATCCTGACAATTTGACTCCTGCCCCCAGTGCCTATCCTGTAAATTTTCAGTTTGCCTTTGGCGACGCACAGAACGTGGGTCGGTGTCTCTCCTTCACAGTAAATGATTTCGTTTTTCTTGTATTTACGTACGATATAGTTCGCTTTCAGATAAGTTAGTTGCTCTTCTGTTAGCACATTCCATACGCTCGAAACTTCCTCTATGCTAGGATTCTCTTGTTCTCCCTTTTTTATCATTTCGTTCAAAATATGTTCAATAACATTGTTATCGCGAATGTATAATTTTTTTGTGAAAAAATGTTATAATCTTCTTTTATGCGTCGCAAAAAGCCTATTTTTCTGAGGCTACGATCATTTTTTGTGTCAAGCCGTAGTGGTCTCCCTCCGTTGTCTCATGCTCGACCCTGACTAAGTATGCGCCTTCTGGCACTCTTCTCCCGTTGCTGTCTTTCAAGTCCCATTCCCATGTGTAGTCTTGGTCGATGCGGGTTTGTGTAGGCTGTTCCTCCCGTACGATTTTCCCTAGGCTATTGTATATGATGAAACTGTAGGTCTGCACGGTTTGTGGCATGTCGTGCGTTATTTTGACCTCAGCCTTTTCTTTGGCGACGGCTGGGGTGATGGTTACTTTGTCGGTGCGGATGATGGACTCTTCCTCGACAACGAACTCTATGCTTTTCTGTGATGAGTTGTTGAGCAGGTCCCATACTTTCAGCGTGGCTGTGTAGTGGCCTGGTTCGAGGCTGGAGAACTGGTATACAATGGATCCGTTCGAATAGCTGTCCAAATCATATGAGAACTCTTTGTTCAATATGATAGGGGTCTTGTCTTCGTTGAGTGTCAGGGTGATGTCGTGGCCAATGCCGCTGCCGGAGGAGTTGATGCCGTTCTTGTCGCTGACTTCCGCATAGAGTACGGGTGTATTGTTCGTTTTGTCTCCGGAAAGGAAGGCGGTATGGTTCATGTGGATCTTGATGTCTGGTCCGCAGTTGTCCATCGTTTCGTTCTCGTCGCTTCCTCCGATGATGAAGTTCTCGTCGCTTCCGTCCGCATCGTAGTCAAGACTTTCGTCCATGGCGTAGTAGTGGAATCTTCCTGTCCCGAAGTTGTAGTTGATGTCTTTTGGCACTTTGAGCACGAAAGAGAACTGCCCGTTCTTCACTTCGGCTTTCCCGGAGAATAGGATATTTAGCCTATCGGTGTACCTGTGCTTGTTTTTCTCTTTCTCTTCCTCGGTTTCGAATCGGTTCCCCTTTGTGGTCAATGTCAACTCTTTGTCGTACAAGGTGATGTCTAATTGGCCGTTGAAGTTGTCCATGAAGTTGTTTTGCTCGTCCTCGATGTGTCCGTAAACTTTTATTTCGGAGAATGCCCGGATAGTGTCGATGTGAGAACCGTTGATTGATTTGATGGAGTCGGTGAGCACATTCCCTTTCGGGTAGCATATCCTAAGCATAGGGTCGCCCAAAAGGGTGTATGACAGTTTGTTGGAGTCGTTCTCCAAGGTGTTCTTCGACTCTTTGCAGATGTCTCCGATTCGCAGTGGCATCTTGTTCTCGTCACGGTTGAAGAGGTTGTAGGCGTAGGCTCTGTTGAGGTTGTCGTTCGGCCCGTCGTATACGGTCCTGGCGGCGCAGAACAGGGTCAACGCTCCTCCGTTCGGGTTCGTCACGAGGTCTTCTCCTGCCGAACTTGATGACTTGTCGAATACGGCGAATCTACAGCTGGCGGTAAACCAGAAGCCTTGTTTGTCGTTGAAGATGGTGGCTGCTTGGTTTTGTGTGAATACCCTTTCCGATGACCATGCTAATTCTCCGCTATGTCCGATGTAGTTCATGAGGAGGATGCCGTCTTGGATGTTCTTGCTGATAATCTCCTCCACCTCCGGGTATTTGTTTCCGTTTGAACCGGTGACTCTTGTGTAGGAGTCGAAATGTACTTTCTGTATCTCTATGGCGGAATCTTTCTGATGTATGATTTTGCCGATGTTGTCCGAGTATGCGAAGAATTTGTTGTATCTGTTCGCGTCGACTCCTTCCTCGTTGTCGTCCGCGACAAGCATGGCCTTGTTCTTCCATTTGCCGTATTTCTTCGTGGTGAGGTATTTCTCAACTTTATTCACCATGCTGGTGGCTTGTTCCAGAGTGGATACGGGGAATCTGCCGATGCCATAATCCATTTTCATCTGGCGGAGCAGAAGTCCGTTGTTTCTGTCGCTGAGGCAACAGAAATAGTCGTCGCTGACGTATGAGTTGGATTCAGCGTATTTGCTTCCGCCCTGGTAGGTGATGATGAAGTTGTTGATGATGCTGCCGCTGCTTCTCAGGATGCCTCTGTTGTCGAAACTTCCGTCTCCGAGTAATAGTACTTGTTTGTTGTATTCCCCTCTGTCGTAGAACATTTTCAGGAACCATCGTATGGCACTTGCATCCGGTGTGCCGGAAGAGAACTCGTTGTAGATCTCTTCGGGAGTGACGACCAGGACATTGGCGTTGTCGTGCTCTTCATGGATACTCGCCAGCCTTTGGGCTTCGGAGATGAATGCTTCGTTGGTTATGATGATGAAGTCCATGTCTTTGATCGCGTGCAAGTCTTGGTTGGATACTTTTCCTACCATCTCTGCCTTCACGAACTTGCTGCTGGCTGGGTTGAACGCCACGAACTCTTCCATTTGAGAAGGACTTCTTCTGAATGTCAGTTCGTTACCGTCGTAATCCGTGCTTATTTGTGTGATGTTCTGCGGATCGGTGATGTTCCATACGATTGTGCTGCCGTTTGTTCCCGTGAGGATGTACTTGTATGTGCCTGCCTCCTCTGTGTTGGGGTTGCGGAAGTACATGATCCCGTTGTTCATCTTTAGCTTTCTGTAGGCGCTGAAAACCACTTGCTCTATCCAAAGTTTGTCAGTCCCGTTGACGGCCACATAGCTGATTACTAATTTGTTCTTTTCGTTGGAGGGAAGGAAAACTATCGTCTTTTCTCTGGACATCGCTTCTGAGCCTTCCCCACTGAGCGGAATCTCTAGTTCACTCTGTTTCCCTGCTATCCCGATATGTGCGGTGCTGGTCTTGTCTGAGTGTGCGGCGAGGTTGACGTACAGATTCCCTAATTCCATGGTGTCGATGTCTGGTGTTTCGAACTCTAGTGTGAATCCTTTCCCCATGGGGGTTTGGTTGCCCAACCATCCTATGCCGGATTCGATGATGTTCTCCGTCTCTTCCTTGTGGCTTATGTGCTCCAGATAGTTTGTTATTTCCATTTCATCTTCAGCCTCTTCTACAAGAGGGGCTGCGGAGATGAGTTTCCTCTCTTTTGTGTTATTGGTTAGGAAATAGTATCCGTAGAGGGAGTAGGGGTTGGATGTGATGTCGAATGCGTGCTGTGCGTTCGATCCTCTGTAGTTCCATTTCCTCGGACCCTGCGCGTAGAAGTAGATGGCTGTTCCGGAATCGTAGATGGGCGCTTCATTCAGGTCATCAACCTTCGGTTGCCCGAAATCTTCGGACAAGGTGGCTCCTCCGTATCCGTAAACGTGTACTTCCTTGGGGTTGGAGAAACCCATCTCTTTGATTTGGTCGTATGAGAGTTTACATACGCCGGTCTCCGAAACCCTGATTTTTGTCCATGAACCGGTGGCGAGTACGGAGTGTTCCGCATACTCACGTGCGTAAATGGTCTGTGTCAGGGTTAGGATTACTATGCCTGATATGATTGCTCGGATGGAATTCCTTAATTTCATGATGTCTCTATTATGTGGTTTCACTAATGTTTTTTATGATGAAAGGGACGTTTGTCCTCACTTCCCGGCTTTATAAAACGTCGAAGTGGAACATCATCTTGTCTTCGATGAACCCTTCCAGATGGTCGTTTATTTTGACCGGACCTACACCGACAGGTGTGCCTGTGAAGATGATGTCTCCTGTCTTTAGCGTGAAGAATTTGCTTACGTATTCGATGATTTCGTCGACGCTGAATATCATGTCGGAAGTGTTCCCCTGCTGTACGGTCTCCCCGTTTTTCTTCAGCGAGAAGTTCAGGTTGTTTATGTCATACCCCTCTTTGCTGATGAACTCGCTCACAGGTGCCGAGTTGTCGAATCCCTTGCATATTTCCCAAGGTGCTCCCGCCGCCTTGAATCCATTCTGCAGATCCCTCGCCGTGAAGTCTATGCCTAACCCTATTTCGTCATAATATCGGCTGGCGAACTTCTTGGAGATGTTCTTCCCCATCTTGGATATGCGCACTACCAACTCGCATTCGTAGTCGATCCTTTCCGAAAAGTTGGGTAGATAGAATGGTTTGTTGTCCTTTAACAACGCTGTCTCAGGTTTCATGAATATGACAGGATGCTTGGGCAACTTCGTGGGATTCAGCTCTTTACAATGATCCGCATAATTCCATCCAACTGCAAGTATCTTCATGCTCTCTTTTTTTTACAAATATACTATTTTATGCCTTATGGCAACTCCTTTCCCCGAAAATATTTATGGCGTTGCGGGTGGTCGATTCAGCGATTTCCTCTATGCTCATCCCCTTTATCTCTGCCAGTTTTTCTGCCACGTGGAAGACGTAGGAGGATTCGTTCCTTTCCCCTCTGTGTGGGGCGGGGGTGAGGTAGGGGCAATCTGTCTCCAAGACCAGTCTTTCCAATGGTATTTCTTGGACCACCTGCGCCAACCCTGCGTTTTTGAATGTCAGCACGCCTCCGATGCCTAGGCTGAAGTCTCCCAACTTGAATATCTCCTTGGCGATTTCCAAAGAGCCTGAATAGCAGTGGAATATGCCTCTCAACTTGCTCTTGTCGAACTTCTTTAGGGACGAGAAGGCTTCCTCAAATGCTTTGCGGGTGTGTATGACGATGGGAAGGCCCTGTTGTATCGCCCTGTCCACCTGGATCTCGAAGGCGTCCGTCTGCTCCTTGAGGTAGGTCTTGTCCCAGTATAAGTCTATGCCGATCTCCCCAATTCCGCAGATTTCCTCTTGGGATAGCTTCTCCCATATCTGGTCGATGACATCTTTGTAGTCTTCCTTCACGCTCGTGGGGTGGAGCCCCATCATGATGTGGAAGAGCTTCTTGTCGCTTCGGTATAACTGGAGCATTTTGTCGATGCTTTCACCGTCTATGTTCGGCAGATAGACGCTCGTGACGTGCCTCTCCTTCAACCGTTGGATGGCCTCTTCCCTGTCATCTTTGAATTCATCCTCGTATAGGTGTGAGTGGGTGTCTGTTAGTTCCATCTTTCCTTTCTCTCCTTTTAGTTTCTTTTTCTCTGTAAATATAACGAGTTCTTTGCGTAAAAAATTGTTTGCGGATTTTTTTCCGAAAAAAGTTGTTCGGATGTTTGCCGGATTGAAAATTATGATTACCTTTGCACCGCAATCGAGAGAAAAACGGTTGTTGAAGGTACGGTAGTTCAGCTGGTTAGAATACATGCCTGTCACGCATGGGGTCACGGGTTCGAGTCCCGTCCGCACCGCAAGAGGACGAACAGATGTTCGCCCTCTTTTTTTTGTGCCTGTCAGGGGATGGTTCCGGCTCGATGAATCAGAGGAAATGGGAAAGGATGGACATCGTCTGTGTTGGACGACACCCATCCTTCCGTGTAAGTGTATGGTGATTAATTATTGGTCATTGGCAGAGGAACACATCGTTGTCCTCCGCGAGTTTCCTGAGGTTTAGGATGGCATAACGCATTCTGCCTAAGGCCGTGTTGATGCTTACGCCTGTCGCGTCGGCGATCTCCTTGAAACTGAGGTCTTCGAAGAACCTCATGCGCAGGACCTCCTTTTGGTTGTCTGGCAGGTGGTTCATCAGTCTGACGACATCCTCGTATATCTGTTCCCTGATCATCGTATCCTCCACGTTCTCGTCGTATAGGCGGATGTCATTGAAGATGTCCATCTCTTCGTCTTCGTCGTTGGAGATGGTGTTCTCTGATTTCTCCGTCCTGTATTGGTCGATGATGAGGTTGTGGGCGATTCGGATGACCCAGGGGAGGAATTTCCCTTTCTCGGTATATTTTCCTTGCTTGATGGTGCATATCGCCTTCATGAATGTCTCTTGGAATATGTCGTTGGCAATATCCTTGTCGCGTACAGACATGTAGATGTTCGTGAAGACCCTATCTTTATGGCGCAACAATAGCGCATCAAATGCTTCATTGACGCCGCCTTCATATAGTTTGACCAACTCTTCGTCGGTCATCGTTTTGTTGATTGTCATACTCTTTCCATTTAATATTTGAGTATGCGTGTATCGATAGGCAATTCGGTTTTAGTTAGTTAATATTCCGTTTCATCAAAAAACTTTATACGTACAAATATACGGAATGTTTTTATATGTTAACGATAAAAAGTTATAAAAATTGTGAAATCAATTGAACTTGGCGATTTCATCCATCCTGAATCCCCGAAGGAATTCCTCTGAGGAAAGCCTTTTTTTCCCTGGGTATTGTAGCGTTTTGATTCGGATGGTTCCCTCTCCTGTGGCTACGTCGATATTCTTTTTGTCATAAGTGAACGTGCCCGGTTCCCCTCCGTTCCCGCTGTTCAGGATTTCTGTCTCGAACACCTTGATGGCGGTCGCGTTTCCTTCCCGGTCCAGTAGTTCGCACCAGGCGGCAGGGTAGGGGGAGAGACCCCTCACGAGATTGTGTATGCGTTGAGCCTTCTCGTTGAAGTCTATTTTGCAGGTCTCCTTGAAAATCTTAGGGGCGGGTTTTAACTCTGACGGATCCTCGTAGAGCACGGATTGTTGGGTGGTGGTGATGGTTCCGTCCAATATCTTGTCCACTGTTTTGGTCACGAGATCCGCACCGATCGTCATGAGCTTGTCGTGGACGGTGCCGACGTTGTCGGTCTCTTCTATTTTAATCTTTTCCTGTAGGATGATGTTCCCCGTGTCGATGTCATGGGTGAGGAAGAAGGTGGTGACACCCGTCTCTTTTTCTCCGTTGATGACCGCCCAATTGATAGGGGCGGCGCCTCTGTATTGAGGCAGCAAGGAGGCGTGAAGGTTGAATGTGCCTAGACGTGGCATGTTCCAGACCGATTCCGGCAACATACGGAAGGCCACGACGATTTGCAGGTCCGCATTCCACGCTTTCAGGTCGGATTGGAACCCCTCGTCCTTTAGCTTCTCAGGCTGGAGAAGAGGAATGTTCTTCTCGATGGCGTATTCCTTCACGGGCGAGAATTGTATCTTGTGCCCCCTGCCCGCTGGCTTGTCCGGCATGGTGATGCAGCCCACGACGTTGTAGCCGCCCTCGACAAGTCTCTTGAGAGGTTCGACCGCAAAATCGGGGGTCCCCATGTATACGATTCGTAAATCCTTCTTTTCCATGTTCTTACCTTTCCCTTTCGTCGTTCCCCCATCTGAGTTTGGTGCGTAGCGTGCAGAAGAAGTCTTGGTCTTCACGTTTCACCGTTTTGATGGTGAAGTCCGCCTTTCGGATGGAGAGGGTTGTCTTATCGTCGAATATGTTGTTACGTCCGTCCAATGCGATGAGGAAATGCTTGTTGCGGCTTTCCACCTTCAGTTCGATGTCCCATGTGTCAGGGATGATGATCGGGCGGACGTTGATGCTGTGCGGTGCGACAGGTGTCAGGATGAAGTTGGAGGCCTGTGGTACTACGATCGGGCCACCGACGCTCATGGAGTAGGCGGTGGATCCGGTGGATGTCGCCACAAGGAGACCGTCGGCCTGGTAGGAGTTGACGAACACACCGTTCGCCCAGGCGTGGATGGTGATCATGGCGGAGGAGTCTCTTTTCAAGACCGCGATCTCGTTCAGCGCATAGTTGAAGTCGGTGTAGAGCCGGTCTTCCGTATGGAGGCGGAGGAGCGACCTCTCCTCGATTTTGTATTTGCCGTCCATGATTTCCTCGACCGCATTGCCGATCTCGTCTCCGGAGACGTCAGCGAGGAATCCGAGACGGCCGGCGTTGATACCCAATAAGGGTATGCCGCTTTTGCCAATCTTCGCGGCGGCTCTGATGAAGGTTCCGTCGCCACCAATGCTGAAAGCCATATCCGCCTTCCCGCACTCCTCGTCGATGACCGTGTGAGGGTAGGAGAGGTCGCAACCCTTCTCGATGAGGAATTGGCAGAAATCCTTCTCTATGCCCACTTCCACGCCCCTCTGCCTGAACGCGTCCGCCAGGACTTTGGTGTGTTTGATGACTTCCTCTCTGTATTTGTTGCCGAATATGATTATTCTTTCCATGTTGGCTGGCTTTTCATTATATAAAAAAAGGGTACCGGATGCCGATACCCCTTTGTCTTCTGTTCCGGATCTTATTTCTTGCGGTTACCGTAACGGCTCATGAACTTATCAACACGACCTGCTGTATCCACCATCTTAGCTTTTCCTGTGAAGAATGGGTGGGAAGAGCTGGAAATTTCAATCTTCACCAACGGGTATGTCTCTCCATCGATTTCGATTGTGTCTTTCGTGTTTACTGTAGAACGGGTGAAGAATGTGTCACCGTTCGATAAGTCCTTGAACACCACCGTACGATAGTTCTCTGGTTGAATCTCCTTATTCATTTTCTTTTATTTTTAGTAGTTATTATTGTATTCGATTTATATTCCCGCTTTTTGCGGTGCAAAATTACAAAATTTTTTGTACAGAAAAACATTATTCGTATTTTTGTGAAATAAAATTTTAGGCATATGAGAAAAAACTTGATAGTAACATTTTTATTGACTCTAATTTTTATGACGGTACAAGCTGCAGAGAAGGAGACTATGGTCTTGATTACTACTGAATTCGGTAATATGAAGGTGAAGTTGTATAATGAAACGCCACAACACCGCGACAATTTCATCAAGTTGGCGCAAAAAGGGTTTTATGATGGCTTATTGTTTCACCGTGTCATCAAGGGGTTCATGATTCAAGGAGGTGACCCTGAATCGAAGAACGCTCCCGCTTCCAAGCAATTGGGCGCTGGCGATGTGGGTTACACGATTCCCGCCGAGTTCGTTTATCCTAAATATTACCATAAGAAAGGTGCGTTGGCTGCCGCTCGTCAAGGCGATCAGGTGAACCCGGAGAAACGTTCTTCCGGTTGCCAATTCTACATCGTGCAGGGTGAGAAATTGGATGATTCGAAGTTGACCCAAATGGAGAACATGTCCATCAACAAGGCGAAGCAGGCCCGTTTTTACGAGATTGTCAACCAGAGGAATGAAGAGGTGAAGAAGCTTCGGATCGCCAAGGATCAGGAGGGTCTCCAGAAACTGCAGAACGAGATAATGGCGCAGTTGGAGAAGGAGTTCGCCGGCAAGACTGGCACGAAGATGCCTGAACAGATGAAGAACGATTATAAAACGTTGGGTGGAACTCCGTTCCTGGACAATGAGTATACCGTTTTTGGCGAGGTGGTTGAAGGCCTTGAGGTCATTGACGCGATCGCTGCCGTGAAGACGGCTCCTGGTGATAGACCGTTGAAGGATATTAAGATGAAGGTGGAGGTCTTGAAGTGATTGAAAAAACAGATTTTATAATTATAATCAATATACTAAGGTAATGGCTTCACAAGAAGAAGTTTTTAAACAGTTGGTTTCGCACTGTAAGGAGTACGGTTTTGTATTCCCTTCAAGCGAAATTTATGGCGGATTGGCCGCCGTCTATGATTATGGCCAAAATGGTGTCGAGTTGAAGAACAACATTAAGAAGTATTGGTGGGATAGCATGACGTTGCTCCACCAAAACATTGTCGGAATCGATGCCGCGATTTTCATGGAACCTACCACATGGAAGGCTTCCGGTCACGTGGATGCGTTCAACGACCCGATGATCGACAACCGTGACTCTAAGAAACGTTATCGCGCCGATGTCCTTATCGAGGACCAACTCGCTAAATACGACGATAAGATCAACAAGGAGGTTGAGAAGGCCGCTAAGAAGTTCGGCGACGCGTTCGACGAGGAGAAGTTCAAGTCCACGAACCCAAGGGTGATGGAGCATATCCAAAAGCGTGACGCTCTTCACGAACGCTTCTCCAAGGCGTTGAACGAAAATAACTTGGATGAACTGAAGCAAATCATCCTCGATGAGGAGATCGTTTGCCCGATCAGTGGCACGAAGAACTGGACGGACGTGAAGCAGTTCAACCTGATGTTCAAGACGGAGGTGGGCTCCACGGCGGATAATACGATGTCCATCTATTTGCGTCCGGAGACTTGCCAAGGTATCTTCACCAACTTCCTGAACGTACAGAAGACGGGTAGAATGAAGGTTCCTTTCGGTATCGCCCAGATTGGTAAGGCTTTCCGTAATGAGATTGTGGCTCGTCAGTTCATTTTCCGTATGCGTGAGTTCGAGCAGATGGAGATGCAGTTCTTCTGCAAGCCTGGTACCGAGATGGAGTGGTTCAAGCACTGGAAGGCGTTCCGCCTGAAGTGGCACAAGGCTCTTGGATTGGGCGACGAGAAGTATCGTTACCATGACCACGACAAGTTGGCCCACTATGCCAATGCGGCTACCGACATCGAGTTCCTCATGCCTTTCGGATTCAAGGAGGTGGAGGGTATCCACTCCCGTACGAACTGGGATTTGTCACGTCATGGACAATTCTCCGGAAAGAAGTTGGAGTACTTCGATCCAGAGGAGAACAAGTCATATATTCCTTACGTGATCGAGACGTCCATCGGTGTGGACCGTATGTTCCTCTCCATCATGGCGGCTTCGTACAAGGAGGAACAGTTGGAGGGAGGCGACAAGAGGGTTGTCCTTTCGTTGCCACCGGCTTTGGCCCCAGTGAAGTGTGCGGTTTTGCCATTGTTGAAGAAAGAAGGACTCCCGGAGAAGGCTACGGAGATCATGAACGAGCTGAAGTTCGATTACCGTTGCGCTTATGAGGAGAAAGATACGATCGGCAAGCGTTATCGCCGCCAAGACGCCATTGGTACTCCGTTCTGCGTGACGGTAGACCATCAGACATTGGAGGATGATACGGTTACGCTCCGTTACCGCGACACGATGAAGCAGGACCGCGTGAAAGTGTCGGACTTGCACAAAATCATTGGTGAGGCGGTCAATATGCGTAATCTTTTCAAAAAAATGATGGCGCAGGATTGATGTTCCTAAAGATAACGGGAGGGGAGAATCATTCCTCTCCTCCCGTTTTTCTTGATGTTCTGTTTGCGGAAAAGTATTTTTAATATGTTATAGAACACATATTTGCGGGTTGGAAGGCGAAAAATAATCTTTTTTTGCGCTATTTTTTTAGGATTTATTTACAAATAGAAAAATTTAGTTTAATTTTGTTGCGGTATAGAGTTTGATTTTCTGTGCGAAGGCTTCAGATTCATTGAACGTATTTGTATGTGTTAAAAGAAAGAATTGTTGTATAGTATTGAGTATGTTTCTTGGTGATGACGAGCTGTGGAGAAAAACATAGAATGATATTAGAACAAATACACTTTAATTTAGCATGAATGATGATTTGAATTTTATATGTCGTGAAAACAGTTGTATTTAATATATATCTTGTAATGAGTAATTTAAATTGTTATATAATGAACTCGAATATTAATAGGGGGTTGAAAAAGTTGACGCTGCTTCTTTGCACCCTTTTCTTCCCTTTGTGCGTGTCGGCGCAGAGTATAGCGGATCCGTTCGAGAGGATTTCCCTTTCTACTAACGGAGCGGTTGAAGCTTGCCCGAAGGATCCTGTCGCATTTGAAGTCATGGGATTAAACGTGAATGAGTCCGACTCTTTGTTTATCACGTACGATTGGTATGTCTCTTCGAATGGGAATGATTGGGTGTCGAGGGGAAAAAGAATTTACCCTTCCAATACGCTTTCGATGGGAGAAACGGACCTGCATGTTAAAGTGGTGGCGAGTGCGGAAAGAAGTGATTTGACTGTGCCTGTCCGGTTTGAAAAGGAGGTTCAGGCAGTGGTGAAATTGAAGGATCTATGCCATGTGAAGGATTGCCATCAGACATCAACCGGTGAGTACTTCGGTGGTACGGATTTCAACTATAAATCAGGCTCTTCGAGTGTGAATTGGCGTACTTCCCCTCCTGATGGATTGGAAGAGTTCTTTTCGGAACAGGAAATCGGTTTCCGTAGAAGCGAGAGGGATGGCGGCCTAGATGGTTCTATAGGAACCGTGGAAACGTTGGGGGCGATGGCTGGTCTTGGTACTTCACTCCCTTTGCATATCGATGATTCTGTTGGGGTTGATCCTCTTAATAATTTTTATATTACGACAGATTTGAATAGCTCTCCTTTCACGATCTCTTTTGGTGATGAGAGGTATGGAGGAAAGTCGTACCGGTTTACCATGCGATTCTATCTGATTCTCCCTGCTAGTGCTGGTTGTGAAGTGGAGGATGGTGCGAAAATGTATGCAAGAACTTTGCACGGAACAGAGTCTGTCGATTTGGTGACTCTCAAAATCTATAAGGAGGAGGGCGCATTTGACAATAGAACGCAACGCATAATCGGCTCATATTCTGCGAATGCTCAAAATGATAACACATCTGTTGTAGTGTCGAGAGAACTTAAGGCTAATCGTACATATGGCGAGCTTAATGTGTTCCGATTCGAAATGGTCTGCTATGGAACGATTCCTAAAAAAATAGGTCATGACCCATATTCTTTTGACCCTCGATTCGAACAGCTTCCTAAGTGCGGTATCTTGGCTATCGACTATATCAGCGCTGAAATCGCTGGCGTGTGTATGGTTCCACGTATTGCCTGCGAGGGAGAGGATGTGACTGTTAATGCCGCTGGATTCCCTGCCGGGGCTAATTACCAATGGTACAAGTACACAGATGCCACATACAATGAGAACACTAAAGTCTCAATTCCTGCGGATGAGGTGGTGTATGAGGAGGATCAAGGTGAAAAGAATAAGCGCGCGATTATCCATATAAAGGAAAAGGGTGTGTATTACTATAGTGTGATGGATCCTGGAAAAGATACGATTAGATTCACGTTGGGTGGAAAAATTTGTGGATCTGTCGGACCTGGCGTGAAAGGAGAAAACATTTGTGCTGTTTCTTATCCGCACTCGCAACGTAATTATTTAAAGGATAAAAAAGAGCTTGAATGGATTTTGGAGAATGGCGAAAGCTATGTTATGAAATGGTGGTTGGATTATCCGAATGGTGAGACCGAGAATTCGACAAACGTCTCTTTGCATGTTGTGCCAAACGGAGATTCCGCATACGTGACCGTGGGCCAGAACGCGAAAATTAGTAGCGATTATACCCCTAACGTTCCATACAAGTTGTTTGTTACTTCCCATATCATAAATGAAGAGACGGGAGAGCCCAACCATGCCTACGAAAGTAAGGATAGCTTTGATGTGTGGATCTATGATCAGCCGGATGTCTCTGGTTTGAATTTCACCACGAAGAGGGGCGAGGACACGATTTGTGCGGCCACATCCTCGGATACTATTTTATTGGAAGGTTATCATAAGGTGGCTGGTTACACATGGAATTTCACGGGCGCCACAATGACGAGCGACAGTGTCATCCATATCAACGGTTACGACAAGCAAGCCTTGTGTAATATGGTCGATGGAACTTTCCCTGTTTCGTTGGAGGTGGTGAATGGCAAATGTAGGGCATCTATTGATGATGAGTTTACGATGAAGGCCACGCACGCTCCATCCGTCAACTGTGATTCGTTGTCGCAACCTTCTGTTTATGAGTTGGATGAGGGACAATTGGATACCACAATCTTCTTGCCAATTCCTTATTTCAAAACTAGTTGTGATGATGATCCTGCGGTGCATGTGGATTTACATTATGTGGCGGATGATACAACCCACAGTTTCGACTCGACCTATACGCTGCATAAAATACAGTTGGAAAATTTGCCGGCGACCGCTCTGACCTTATTCTCAGGTAAGGGAGATGTGAAAATCACGGTGACGGACGGTTGTGGCAAGTCGGATTCTTGCTCCTATACATTGTTGGTGAAGGATCTGCACCCAGCTGTCGTGGCTTGTGATTCGCTGAAGGATTATAATGTGAAGGTCTCTGCCGAAAATGGTTGCGTGGCTCGTCCGGGTAGGGATTTGGATATCAAGGAACCGTATTTGCAAGACCTCACTTTCAAGGATACGCTCATTATGTTGAAGGGTGTCTATTCAGGACGTTCTCAAGTGATGAAACATGGTATGCTTGATCCGGGACTTGACCCTGCCAATTATTCCATGGATAAAGCCATGACGGATGATTATGAGGTGGGTACCACATTCATCCTCTGGAATTTTGTCGATCCAGCGGGTAATCCTAGCTATTGCCATACGAGGGTAAATGTGGAGGATAGTGTGCCGCTGTTCCATTGTGATAGCCTGCAGAACCCTTTGAGGAGTATCGTGAACAAGAACCCATATCGTGAATATAAATATGCATCCGCACAAGCTCAGGAAACCGTTAATCCGGACACGGACTATAAGTTGGCTGGTCTTTTGACCATCCCTCAGCCTGATCCGTTGTATTGCGGAAACGTGAAGCTTAAGATTAGCTTCACAGGAAAGTGCGTGGACGACAAAGGTGACTCTGTCGCATATGCGGTAGATTCCATCCTTACAGAGGAGCAATTCCTGAAACATCGCTTCCCTATCGGTATAACCACCGTGTATTATGAATTCACGAGCGATGTCTTCCATTATGACACGCAGAGATATGACACTGTTTTCTGTACTCAGAATGTGATTATCTCTTCCAATCCTCCGATTGAAATGGAATGTACGGACGTTGATCCAAACACGCCGGTTGATCCGCTGAATTGTATGGCTCCGTCTCCGTTCACACTTGACAATATCTCTCATGGTAAGGTTCAGTATTTCTGTGAGACGAAGTATACGTATGATGCATGCTCGGGTACACCATACGAGTATGAGAATATGGGTATCAGTGCCGCATTATCTAGGGATTATGACACGATAATCTATCCGTTCAAGGTGGTTCGTGCCCTCTATTTGGACAGCACGTTCTCATCTACAGGCACAACCGTGGAGTTGTCATGCAACATCCCGTACACGTCGAAGGATTCTGTGCCGGTAAAAAGGGTACAGCATCGCAATGGTCAGTTTGAGACCGTATGCGCTGAGGATACTATCGAAAGAATGGCTTTGAAGGTGATGAAACCGGAGACTCTTCCTTCTTGTCTGGCGGATTCGTTCCCTCTCGGTTACCACAAGGTGATCTTCTACTTCGAGAACGGCAAGGGCGACTTGGATAGTTGTATCACGCCTCTGCATGTGGTGGATCTCACTCCGCCGATCTTGGATTCTGTATGTAAGGATCCTGAGATGTCGGTTTATGCGAAAGAGTGTATGATACCATATGATTCGCTCCGCTTGCCGGAACTTTCGGTTTGGGATGCCTGCGATGGTACGTTATACCCTGAATTGATAGCTTACGTTAAGCAAAAGGATAGTTCTGTCATCGTATACCGTGGGGATGAGGTTAGAACGGCCATGTATCCTACGGAGGTGCACAAATTCGTATGGCTCTTCACGGATAAAGCGGGTAACCAGGACTCTTGTGTGTCGTATATGGATGTCATCGATTCCGTTAGACTTGAGATGACGAATTGTGCGGCTGACACTACATTTATCATAGAGTTGGAGGAAGGCAAGTGCTCCATGAATGCGGATACACTTATGAATCGTATCACGCCGCCAACTGCTTATGACATCTGTGATGACGATACCATTGTGCCGATCATTGAGCGCCGTTACAATGGAGAACTTGTGGTGGACGATGCTGGTAAGCCTATCGTTTGGAACTCTCAGGACTTCCCTCTTGGCGTAACCAATATCAGGTGGATCTTCATTGACAAGAGGGGAATCATGAAGGATTCCTGCGAAATGAATGTGAACTTGAAGACGAAGTTGTTCGATTGCTCCACATTGAAGGATACTATAAGTCTTGAGTTGATGGAGAAGAGATATGCGACAGCGGAGGAAGTCCGTTTGAAAGGCCTTGAGAAGCCTGAAATCACAATCGACAATTGTCACGCTGCGACGATAGAATTCTCCCGTTCCGACGGATTGGATAGCTTGGCCGATTATCAGATTGGTCCTACGACTGTCTATTGGAAATTCCGCTATTTGTTCGGGGATACGGTTGTCTGCCATCAGGTTGTCGACATCGTGGATATGATCCGTATCATCATTGAATGTCCTCCTATTGACACTACAGTTAATTACGAGTGCTACGGTGAGATTCCGACTCCTTATGCGTCAATTGAGGAATTCCTGAGTGCGGGTGGTTATATCTCTGAAATGCATAAGTATCAAGAGGGCTCCTTCCGTTATGAGGAGACTGAGCGAGGATCTGCTCCTTGTGATTATAAGTTGGTACGTACATATCATATCTCCGATATCCGTGGCCAGGATGAGTCTTGTAGCCAGACGTACACTATTAAGGATGTCACGCCTCCAGTGATCCTAACGCATTTGGATACCATTAAGATCGCATGTGATCAGGATTCTCTGATTGAGGTCGCTCTTCAGATGGAGGATGTAGCAATCGACGCTACGGATAATTGCTCTATGAAAGAGGAGATTGAGATCATCAAGTCTGTCCAGAAGAACCGTTCTGAGGATATCCATGATTGTTCTTACAACAACTACACAATCTGGCGTTCTTGGGTGGCTAAGGATAAGTGCGGTAATGAGAGCGCTCCTATGGTTCAGGTTGTCCTTGTGGTGGATTCAGTCGCTCCTAGGTTCGTATTGCCTGATAACTTTAAGGATACGGTTCTTGCTTCGAACATCAAGAAATGTACTATGACTGTGCCTCCTTTGTATACGAAGTTCAGGAACTATGTACAGGATGAATGTACGGAGACGGATGACATCACCCTTTGGCAGGTGCCTTCTCCAGGTGTCGTGATTACGGAAGACACTGACGTTTGGATCTATTCCGCCGATAAGTGTGGTAACAGGGATAGTATCAAGATGTTCGCCCGTGTCATGAAGCCGAAGAATGTCGTTTCATTGGCGGCCAACGACCTTACCATATGTAGGGAGAACGACTCCTCTTATATCGATCTGTGGTCTCAGGATGTGCGTTTCGCTTCCGGTTACGTGATGATCGAGACGAATGGTAAGATCCGTTCGATTCCAAGTACGTTCGTGTATGATTGTTACAAGGAGAGCATTTCACCTTCGAACATTTTGTTTAGTGATAACAAGGCTACTTACTATAACAAGTTCTACACGGATAACAAGGCTGCTGACGATGCGAACCGTATCAAACGGACTCATCTTAACAGACATTCCCAGACTGGCACATATGTCTTTGTCGTTATGGATACGACAACGCAGTGCGCCGATACAGCCTATTCATATTTGAGCATTAACGAGAAGCCGAGAA
>JAGCGM010000156.1 GCA_017649635.1 Paludibacteraceae bacterium
TAGCCGTTCACCGCGGCGATCACAGGCTTAGGCAAGGAGCGGATCTGCTTCTGCACATCCAAGACGGAGAGCCTAGGCACACCCTCCTCGTCGATATATCCGCCACGTCCCTTCACGTGCATGTCACCACCGCTGCAGAAGGCCATGTCGCCCGCACCCGTGAAGACCACCACCTGGATGCGCTGGTCCTCCCTGCAACGCAAGAGCGCATCGCTCATCTCCGCCGTCGTGGTAGGCGTGAAAGCGTTTCTGTAACGAGGACGGTTAATCGTGATACGGGCGATGCCGTTATAAAAATCAAAAAGGATCTCCTTGTACTCCTTGATTGTTTCCCAATTTCTTGTTTGCATAATATCTATGGTCTATAATTTTAATTCATTCAAATTGACTATAAAAGTACTTGTGCGCCTGCTCGTCCAACTGGGCGTCCGTGAAGACCTCCATCACACGAGGAGAGTCTCCTTTCCCTAGAAAAGCCTCCAAATCCTTCTGTAAATCGGCCTCGTCGAACACAGGGAAGTATTCACAACCGACCGACTCCACCCAGCCCTTGGCCGTGGCATGGTGCGTGGCCATCACATACTGGCGGGTACTCTCCGTGTCCGCCAAGCCCTTCAGGTTCCTGAATATCGCCCCGCCACCGTTGTTGAGGAGCAAGACGTGAAGATTCGAGGGCAATTGGTTGTTCCACAAAGCGTTCATATCGTAGAAGAAGCTCAAATCACCTATTAACAGAAAAACCTCTTGGGAAGGATCCGACGAAGCGATCCCCACAGCGGAGGAGAGCGAACCGTCGATACCGTTCACCCCTCGGTTGCAATAGACGGAAAGGTCCTCCGGCACATCCGCCAGCTGGGCGTACCGTACCGCCGAACTGTTCGCCAACACCAAGACGGA
This sequence comes from Paludibacteraceae bacterium, assembly GCA_017649635.1. Lineage (GTDB taxonomy): Bacteria > Bacteroidota > Bacteroidia > Bacteroidales > Paludibacteraceae > UBA1181. The sequence continues at coordinate 898 of JAGCGM010000156.1, forward strand.
AGGGCGGGGTAGTCTCGAACAGAAGTCCATGGCCACACTGATGGAAGAGAAAAGGGACGGAGCCTTCCGCTTCGACACCGTCGCGCGTTCCGCCTCCTCCCACCTCGTCAGGTACGACTGCCGCTCGGCAGACCCGCATTTCTCCAACGAGTCCAGGAATGTAGCCGTATCCGCCACCACCACATCCGTCAGACACTGGAACGTATCCGCCACGACACCCTCCGGTGAGATGCGCCAGCACACCTCCGGACGAACCGTCCGCAGCCATTGTTTCAGCCGTTTGGAGACCAGATGGCCACCCATATATATCACAAAATCAGGCGTCAAAGCCCTACGGTTGGCATCCGATAGTAGAGTCAGGTCAAAGTTCCGCATCAGGTTCTTTCCCCGCAGATTAGCGAGTGATTCGCACAAAACAGGGCAGTCCAGTTCAGGCAACAAGGCGGAGAGACCTTCAGCGGTAGCGGTATCCAGCTGGCCGACAATCAGCAGAGGAGCCTTAGCCTCCCGCCAGGCACGGTTCAGCGCCTCACCATCCAGTGCGCCCTTGCGCAAACGGATCACACGCTCCTCCGGCAAGTCCGTCGCCGAGCAGTCGAAGAAAGGTTCCGTGATAGGCACATTGATATGGACAGGGCCCTTAGCACCTGCGGTGAGGGCGATCAGCGCCTCGTTGATCAGCCTATTATTGTACCATCGTTGCGTCTCGTCGGAAGGCTCGCACAAGTTCGCCTCGAAACGCACCAGCGTACCGAACACGCCCGTCTGCGGCAATGTCTGGCCATCCATCTGACCGATCCAAGCCTGCGGACGGTCCGCCGAGATCACCAGCAACGGGACCTGCTGGTAGTAAGCCTCCGAAACCGCAGAGGACAGATTCAGCAATGCGGAGCCCGAAGTGACACAGACCGCCACCGCCGTGTTCTTGCGTTGGGCGATCCCCAAGGCGAAGAAACCGGCGCTCCGCTCGTCCGTCACCGCATGGCAGTTCATCCCGCCCAAGGCCGAGAACGTCTGCACCAAAGGCATATTACGCGAGCCGGGGGAGACGACCACGTCATGGATACCATGGCGAAGCATCAAGGCCGCAAGCTGTCGAATATTATACTTTACAGAATACATATCAATCGAAAAGAAGACGTTTCATGGTAGTCATTTTCTCCTCCGTCTCGTTCCATTCGGAGAGGAGGTCGGACGAGGCGAGGATGCCACCGCCGGCGAAGAACTGCGCCTCCGTATCAGACAATCGCACGCAACGTATATTCACATAGAGGTGTGTCTTGCCGTTTCCGTCCGTCCAGCCCAGAAAGCTGGAATAGTAGGAGCGGTCATAACCCTCGTTCTCCATGATGAAGCGCATGGACTCCTCCTTCGGAAGACCGCACACCGCCGGAGTAGGGTGGATGGCGGAGATGAATTCCGACCGGCGATCCTTATCCATGAAGAAGTAGAAGTCCGTCCGCAAGTGGGAGACATGTCCGGCCGAGACCGAGTAAGGCCCCCATTCATCCTTCAACGTGCCGAAACAAGCGATGCGCTCACGGAGATAGTCCGCCACGATGCGCTGCTCCAAGCGTTCCTTCTCGCCCCAATCGGAGATCTTCACGGCATGTTCATCCTGGTTGCGCATAGTACCCGCCAAGGCCACCGTGCGGAATTGCGCATCGTCACCCGTCAGAAGCAGTTCAGGCGAGGCGCCCAACCAATCGCCCGAGAGGGGTGAGTGGAAGAGGTAAACCATCGCGTCCGGGTATTCAGCGCACGCCTTGCGGAACAAGTCCAGACGATCCAACTGAGGGGTGCCGCAATGCGAAGTACGCGACAAAACCAGCTTCTCGAAGCGCCTCTCGCGCACCGCCTCGACAAACTTATGGAAAGAGGAGCTGTAAGCTTCATCCGGCAAAGACCCAGACCGCTTGGCTTCCGAAGAGACACGGAGAGGCATCTCCTCCATTTCAAAAAAGTCCAAATTCTTCGATGGAATCGCCAAAATCGGATGATGATCCGTCGAAAAAGGGAACATCACGAACGAATCGTTCAAACGCACAAATGAAGAGGGGAGATGATCCAAAACGTCCAGACGGTCGGAGGAGATGACACACCCCCTCTTTTCGTTCGGCAAACGGAACAGCGCATAATTTTCAGCCGTCCGCAATAAAATTCGTACCTCATTCAAAGTCATCTCAAAACACAAATTACCCCACAAAGATAGTCTATTTAAACAAAAATTGTGTTATCTTTGTTTGTGCAACCGTGAAAAACAAATGAGGTGATTGTTTTTTCGCCAATGCGACTCTTTGTGGGACAAAAAATGATGAGATGAAAAGACACCATATCATATGGATCTTGGTACCAATGCTGCTGGCTTGTATCTCGAAGAGCGACAAAGGTACGACCTGCTCGGATTTGGAGAAAATCTTAGCGGAAGACACATTGCGGGTGGTCACGCTCTCACGCTCCACCTCGTATTTCGACTACAAAGGGGAGGAGATGGGCTTTGAATTCGAACTGGCACAGAAGTTCGCCCAATCATTGGGAGTCAACCTGAAAGTGATCACAGCGAAGGACGAGCCCGAAATGATCCAGAAACTGATTGACAAAGAGGTGGATCTGGTCGCCTATCCTGTGGTCATCTCCAACGAAAACAAAAAGAAGGTAACCTTCGTCAACCACACGTTCAACACCAACCAAGTGCTGGTGCAAAGAAAGAAGAAGAACAAATTCGAGCAGATCAAAGATGTGGTGGAACTGATAGACAAGGAGGTAGTTGTCGTGGAGAATTCCAAATACCATAAACGATTAATGAACTTGGACGACGAAGTGGGGGGCGGCATCCTCATCTCTTTGGTCTCCAACGAAGAGGACGAGGAGTCACTCATCGAAAAAGTATCCCAGGGAGAGATTGACTACACGATAGCGGACGACAACATCGCCAAGGTGAACAAGACCTACTTCCAAAACATCGACATCGGACTGCGAACAAGCTTCACACAACGTTCGGCTTGGGTACTTCGCAAGAACTCGGACGAGTTGGAAAGTACTATAAATAAGTGGTTTGAGGCCACAAACGGAGACTACACCTGCCAATATCTCCACCACAAGTATTTCGAGCAGGAAAAGAAGTATTCCAAGGAGAAACCCAAGTACATCAGCAAGGAAAAGATATCCGAATACGACGCCTATTTCAAAAAATACTCGAAGGATTTGGAGTGGGACTGGAAATTGCTAGCATCAGTAGCGTACCAAGAGTCCCGGTTCAATCCCAACGCCAAATCATGGGCCGGAGCCATCGGATTGATGCAATTGATGCCTAGCACGGCGAAGAAACTCGGCACAGACAGTCTATCCATGCGGAAACCGGAGGTGAGCGTCAAAACAGCGGCCACTTACCTAAAAAGGGTGGACAACATCTTCAGATTCATAGAGGACAAAAGCGAAAGGACTAAGTTCGTCCTGGCCAGCTACAATGCGGGCGTCGGGCACATCCGCGACGCGATGGCCTTGGCAGAGAAGAACGGCAAGAGCCCCAACCGATGGTCGGACGTGAAAGTCTTTGTGCTACTGAAAGCCAAGCCTGAATTCTTCAATGACCCTGTGGTCCGCCACGGATACCTGAGAGGCGAGGAAGTTTATAATTTTGTGGAAGAAATAATGGTGCGTTATCAAGAATATGTCGATGTGATTAATGATTGATTTACTGCCTATTAGATAGGATTTAGATGAAATGAGTGATTTGATTTTTTACAGCATGGCCACGGGAAGCAGTGGCAATAGCTATTACTTCGGGGATTCCGAATGCGGATTTCTGGTGGACGTGGGCATCCCATTCCGCACCATCCGCAAAAGAATGGAGCAAATCGGTGTGCCCATGACGCGGGTCAAGGCCGTGCTGGTCACTCACGACCACTTCGACCACGTGCGCTCCGTCGGTTTCTTCAGCGAGAAGCAACATATTCCGATATACGCCACAGAGGCCTCACACATAGGCATCAACACCAACTACGGCATCACGGAGAAGGTATCCCCTTGGAACCAACGCATCCTGACGAGGGGCGTTCCGCTGGAAATCGGGCAATTCTCCATCACGCCCTTCTCCATCCCCCATGACAGCAAGGATAACAACGGGTTCTTCATCAAGCACGGAGACGTACGGTTTACCCTCGCGACGGACATCGGATGCATCACGGACGACCTAAGGAACTACATCTCCATATCAGACTATCTGGTCATAGAGGCCAACCACGACGAGGAGATGCTCAAGACCGGTCCCTATGCGCCCAAGCTCAAAGTGCGCATCATGGGAAGCGGGGGACATCTCAACAACCAACAGGCGGCGGAGGTCGTGGCGCAACACGCCTCTCCTTTCCTGAAAAAGGTTTTCCTCTGCCACCTCAGCAAGACGAACAACGAAGAGACGTTGGCGCAGACAACCGTACAAAGTGCGCTCAAGACAGATACTGAGGTCATCGTGCTCAAACGAAACGAAGGGATGCTATTCAACCTGTGATGTTTTTTGGGCAATCTCCGATGGATATCCACATCAATTAGATTAGTATAATTCATTCATTTACAATAATATGAACAAAGAAAACATAGTCTTCCTGACTGGAGGAAGCGCCGGTTTGGGGAAAGCGACCGCCGAACTGCTGATGCAAAACGGCTACACGGTCTACTCGGCCTCCCGCAGATTGGCGGAGCGTCAGGAGGACCCCTCCAGCCAAGGGAAAATCATACCGCTGCAGATGGACGTGACGGACATCCCCAGCATAACGGCCGCAGTCTCCGCGATCATGGAGAAGGAGGGTAGGATAGACATACTCATCTGCAACGCGGGGAACGGCATAGCCGGAGCGATAGAGGAGACCTCCCCGGAAGAGGCCAAGTTCCAGTTCGAGACCAACTTCTTCGGCACCGTAAACGTCGTCCACGAGGTCCTGCCCATCATGAGGAAACAGAAAAGCGGGAAAATCATCACCACCTCCTCGGTGGCTGGTTTCATCCCCATCCCTTACCAAGGATTCTACTCCGCGAGCAAGGCGGCCGTGAAAATATTCTCACAGACACTCTCCATCGAGATGAAGCAGTTCAACGTGCAATGCTGCTGCGTGCTGCCAGGCGACGCGAAGACGGAATTCACCCAAAGCAGGAAGTTCACCCAAGCCTCCCAATCGCCCGAATCGGCCTACACGAAAAAGAGGGAAAAGGCGGTCAGCATCATGGCGCACGATGAACAAAACGGAATGCGGCCCATAGAGATTTCCCGCGCGATCCTGAGCCAAATCCGCAAGAAAAAAATGTCGATCGTATCCATTCCGGGAGCCAAATACAAACTGATTTCCTTCGCCTTCAGATTGGTTCCGAATAGATTCATGCTGTATGTCGTCGATAAACTATATTCATGAGGATTTTACATATATCATAATGATATTCAATATTTTATAAAAATCGTCCATTAGATTTGTCCATGCATCTTGACAGAATTATCCATGGATTTGGGAAAATATTACATGGGTTGAGAAGGCTTCTGGCCTATCTTTGCAATAGCATTTGAGAGGAAAAAGGATACAACTTACCAACACGTCTTCTCTAAGGTGCGACGGATAAAAGATTTTTATGAAAACTATATATTGAATAACTTTTAGAAAACCACGTAACTAAACTTTGAGTGTGATTTCTTTCAGTTAGTTTGCAAAAAGAGGGGTTGTTGAAACTCCTTTTTTTTTTGCCCATAACATATCCGTTCATTACCTTCGCGCAACATTCATGATATATCGGCTTATTTTCTGCTCACAATAACGAATCAACAAATGGCCAACATGGCAAGTGGAAGAGGCAGGAAACCCGTGCGGATTTTGCGCGTCACACCATTCATGCTGACGACGCTGTGCACCTTCTTCCTTTTGCGCAGGGCGATGCGCGTCCTACTGCTCACCATGGTGCTGCACTGCAATCTCTCCACGATGTCCGCCTACGCATCCCCTGAGGACAGCCTGAAGACGGAGTATTACCGATTCCGCCCCCAGCAGCTCCTCCTGCCGGCCTCTCTAATCACCATCGGCTCGATAGGCATCAACAACAAAATGGATGTGCGACGTGAAATATAATCTGAAGGACAAAATGGACCAATGGCGCGGCGGCAAACGCTGCAGCATCGACAATGGACTGCAATACGTGTCCATAGCGGCCTACCTCGGTATCGATTTCTTAGGATTGAAGGCCAAGCACAACCTCCTTCAGCGAATAGCGTCCAGCGCCACCTCATACACGATAATGATCACCGCGGAGCAGTGCATCAAGCGCCACGTGGAGGAAGGACGCCCCAACAGCCCTCTCGCATTCACCTCTTTCCCTTCGGGACACACCGCCACAGCGTTCACGGGTGCGGAACTCCTACGGATAGAATACGGAGGGGGAATAGGCATCGCGGCCTACACGTTCGCCACCGGCGTCGCCTTCATGCGCATATTCAACGACCGGCATTGGCTCAACGATGTCCTCACCGGCGCAGGCATCGGCATACTCTCCGCAAAAATAGGGCAATGGCTACTTCCTGCCGAAACCAGACTCTTCAGACTGGACAAAGCGAAACGGAACATGAGCGTAACCCCCACCTATAGCCCCGCCGACAACCACTTCGGAATGGCCATGTCCGTTGATTTTTAAAGGCGAAAAGAAAAATAGACCACATTATCAACCCAAGCATGGAAATTTTTTTCGACAAAACGTACCACGTGTTTAAAAAAATAGTACATTTGCGGGGCTAGTGGAAAAGCGAGAGTGAATTTAGCGGTAAATCGGGAACGGCGATGGAAAAAGAGAGACGAATTAGCCAGCCCGACGAAAAGCCTAAGTATAAATTATTACATTGAGTGTATTTATTTGTTTTATTAAAGATTAATTATGTATCCTAACGAAGAAGAATGGCAAAAAGATTCCGGGAGGAACTACAGTGCCGAAAACAATGAGGGGGAACCTCAACGAGAGAGAAAAAGTTTCAACCCAAATTTCAGCAACGATAATCGGGTAGTTAGAAACAATGCGGACCCGTCTATGAAACGTCCTAGAAGGAGAATAGGGGAGTCGACGCGCTACAACATGGAAAACGACGGCGAATACCAGAACAGTCGCCCTTACCGTCCGAACAACCGTTACAACAACGGCGGCGGATACGGCAACAACGGTGGCGGGTACAACAATGGGGGCGGATATAACAACCGCAACTACAACAACTACCGCGACAACCGTGACAACCGTGACAACGACAACCAAGGGAACGGCAACTACGACGGTGATTATCGCCCGAACAACCGTGGCGGCTACAACAATAACCGTGGCGACGGATACAACAACAACCGTGGCGGCGGCTACAACAACAACCGCGGCGGCGGATATAACAACAACCGTGGCGGTGGTTACAACAACAACCGTGGCGGAGGATATAACAACAACCGTGGCGGTGGTTACAACAACAACCGCGGCGGCGGCTACAACAACAACCGTGGCGGCGGATTCAACAAAAAAGGTGGAAACAACAATAGGCAATTCAAAAACATCACAAGGCCGATTGAATACCGCTCCATCGTGGAGGATCCGAACGAGCAGATCCGTCTGAACAAGTTCCTCGCCAATGCGGGTATCTGTTCACGTCGTGAGGCTGACGAACTGATCCAAGCTGGTGTTGTGACGGTTAACGGAGTGACTGTCAGCGAATTGGGAACAAAGATTCTCCGTGGCGACAAGGTCATGATCCACGACCAGTTGGTTTCCCCGGACAAGAGAATCTACCTCTTGCTGAACAAACCAAAGGATTGCGTCACTTCCAACGATGATCCATACGCAAAATTAACTGTGCTGGATATCGTGAAGAACGCTTGCCACGAACGTATCTACCCTGTAGGTCGTCTCGACAGGAACACGACGGGTGTGTTGCTCCTCACCAACGACGGTGACTTGGCTGCCAAATTGACCCACCCTAAGTACAACAAGAAGAAGATTTACCAAGTAACCTTGGACAAGGGCCTTACGCAGGATGACTACGACAAGATCATGGCGGGCATCATGTTGGAGGACGGAGAGATCAAGGCCGACGA
>JAGCGM010000157.1 GCA_017649635.1 Paludibacteraceae bacterium
ATTGGAAGTCCTTACCGAATACAGGCTGAACACAGCCCTGAAAATGTTGCAGGACGCCCATTCGGACGCCAACGTCTCCGATGTAGCCTACGATGTCGGATTCAACGACCCTTCCTACTTCACGAAGAAGTTCCGTGATTTCTTTGGATACCTACCATCCAAAGCGAACCAGAAATAATCCTATAATCAATTGTTTCATAGGATATTATATATTCTTTTTTAAGGCAATCCGAGAAAAAAAGCGCAGAAAACTTTCCAGTGTCAAAAATGTTTTCTATCTTAATGGAAACGCAACGTTCTCGCATGGGGGTAATCTGTTCTCCCTCCCCGGAACGAAAAAACAGAGCAGAACCACCAATCAAAAAGCCAAAGCCATGAAAAAGCATATATTACTACTAAGCCTGACTTGCCTGCTATTCCAAGGCATAGGCGTATCCTGCTTCGAAGAAGATTGGGACGACGACTACACGAATCCCCAGGAGAATAAAGATAAAGAGAGGCTTCCCGAGAATAAGGACAAGGACGAAGAGCCATCCAAGGAGAAGGAGGAGCCCAAGGTGATCCATCTTTTCACCGATGAAGAGATGAAGTATGCCAATACGGCCGCCGACGCTGATTATATGTCCGTCGAAGAGAAAAGGATGATCCTTCTTTGCAATTTGGCAAGACTCGACGGGGACCGTTTCGCGCAAGAGTATCTCACCCCTTACCTCAAAGGGGAAACCAACAAGAACATACAATCCCTCTACGAGGATCTGAAGAATACCCGTGACTTGTCGATGTTTGCTCCATTGAGGGAATTACAACAGGCCGCCGCCTATCACATGCAGGAGATGATAGAGAGCCAGAAATTCGAGCACAATTCGCCCAACGGGGATTCGCCAGCCACCAGAATTAAGAAATTCGTCCAGAACGTCCGTGCCACCTCGGAGAATATCGGGGCAAGGTCGTCGTCGTCCGAAGACTTAGCATTAGACTTTACGATTCAGCTGCTGGTAGACAATGGAGTGGAGTCGCTTGGCCACAGGAAGACGATTCTAGGGCAAGGAGATATCATATACGATAAAATAGGCGTGGCGCTTGGGAAAGGCCCAGTCAGTGGCTATAATTACGTTTGTGTGCAAGACTTTGTGGTCCTGGCGAAAAGATGACGAGCCACGACCCGAAAGGGTACAAAAAAGGTGTCGATGTCAGGTATCGACACCTTGCATAAACAATTCGTCATGCTTTAGATTTATACTTTAAGCCTTATTGGCGAGATAATCGTATAAGTTACCGAATGTTTGGATGGAAGACATTTCGGAGCCCTGGATCTTCACGCTGAACTCCTCCTCTATCAAGGCCACCAAATCAACCAGGCTCAAACTATCCAAGTTCAATGTCTCCTTGATGTTCTTGTCTGCTGCAATCTCAGAGATCTCTACCTCAAACTCGTCGGACAATACCCTATTCACTTTTTCAATTAATTCATTTTTATCCATTCTTATCTATAGTTAAATTAGACTTCAGTATTTACGTTGCAAATTTCCTTTTATTATATGAAAAAACAAAGACACAATATTCATTGTTTATGACACAAACTTCAACTTATCAAACCCAAAAATGAAAAATATGACTATATTCGCGTCATATCTAGGATATTTTTGCAATGAAGCAAGAAAAATTGAACATAATCACGATTCAGGATTTCAAGAAGATACCAACCCTATCTTTCTTGGACGAGGAGGTGATGGTGGTGAACAACAACGACATTTACCAGATCCCCAAACCATCCTATCCCGTGCGTATGAAAAACTTCGTGGTGGCCTTCTGCATCTCAGGGAAAGCGCAGATCTCCATCAACACGATCAACTACAACGTTTCGGCCAATAACGTCATGCTGTTGTCTCCGGAATGTGTGCTGAACATCAACGAAATGGATTCCCCGAAGGCTACCTTCCTCGTCTTCTCACAGAAGTACGGGAAAGAGGTGATCTCCCTCTGTTCGGCCATCTGGAACTCACTCGACGCGATGATCCGCACCGTAAACCATAGCGTCACGGAGGAGGAGGGGAAGATGATCCTCTCCTACATCAAGAAGCTCTCCGATTGCTGCAACGACACCACCAACAAGTACAGAAGGGAAATCGTCAAGATGCAGATCGTATCCTTCCTGCACGAACTTTGCAACGCCTGCATCAAGGAGGATTCCCAGAAATCATATTTGACAAGGGAGATGCAGATCTTCCAGAACTTCTTCCAACTGGCCAGCCAGAACTTCAAGGTGGAGCACTCCGTCGCCTTCTACGCCGACAAGCTGTGCATCTCCCCGAAATACCTTTCGATGGCCGTCAAGCAGGCGGTCAACAAGACCCCAAGCGAAACCATACAAGGGTTCCTCATCCAAGAGGCGAAGGTGTTGCTGAAAAACACCAACATGACCATCAAGCAGATATCCAACGACTTGAACTTCCAGAACCCGTCGTTCTTCTGCCGGTATTTCCGCAAATACGTGGGTGTATCACCAATAGAATACAGAACAAAATCGTTTTAAATCATGAAGAAAATTCTTATACTGACCGTCTTCTTTCTCGCAGGGGTCATGAGCCTCTCCGCCCAGGCAATAAAAAAGGACATCAAGTACAACGACCCGCAAGAGCCTAAGAGCATAGGCATCGTCATGTACTCCAACGACACGGAGACCGTCTTCAACGCATTCCGCTTCGCCAACTATGCGCAGGAGTGGGACAATCAGGTGGAGATATTCCTCCTCGGCAAGGGCGTTGAAGTGGAGGAGATGATGGAGAAGGATGAGAACATCAAGAGTCAGGTGGACAACTTCATCGACCAAGGCGGTGTCATCATGGGCTGCAAGACATGCCTGCAGAGCCGCAAGAAAGAGGGCTCCAAAATCTGCAAGGTGACTTGCATCGAAGACTTGTATAACCTTGTGAAAAAGAATCAGATAGTGCTTACCTTCTAACGTTCGGACAAGCACTCCTGCATCGTCACCTCCACGGGATCTCTGCCTTCATTGGACAACTCCCGGAGATGGCGATGTAGTTTTTTTACCATCGGCATAAACAACCACAAAGAGATCAGTCCTGAAATCACAGCGCATATCAGAGGCACAATCATGGAGAGCCCGGCGACCACCATCTCCTTCGTCAGGACGATGCCGAACCATTTAGCCATCTGCCGCAGGAAGTTCAGCACCACCAGCCTCGTCATCAGACGGGCGGCGAACCGTTGGATCACCTGCTTGACCGCCAAGCCGAAAGCCGACTTCGCGAGACGTCTCACCTGGCTCTTGCCTATCATCACCACCGAAATCATCAGCATCATCACATCCAGCGACCGCTCCTCCTTCAGAGAGTCCTGCGCATGGAGCTCTTTGCACCCGTAGATGTACAACATCTTCTGCAGGATGACGAAGACGAAGACCTGAAATTGCACGAAATCCACCAAGATCAGCACCCACATCAGCCATCCGTCCGGGGGAATGGCGCACACCAAAGAAATGAGCGACACCCAAAAAGCATGGCGATGGATCTCCTTCCTCACCACCTTCTCGATGAGGCAATCGGGTAAAACGGAGGAAGGCCTCTCATCCAGCAAGACCGCCATCTGTGCCTCATCCTCCACATGCTTGGAGAACACACGGCGCAGATAACGCTCCCGATCCACCTTGGAGAAGGGCAACTTCAAGCCCCACCGCAAGACGGAATTCCACAACTCCAGCAACCGATTGTAAAAATTTACCGCTTTCTCGAACATGGTATACCTCGCTATCGCACCGCGAAACTAATAAATCAACTTCTACCCACAAAGGTCCGACTCCAATGAGTTCTAAAAGTTCTTAAAAATCATTCAAAATTAACGGAAAGAATCTCCCTTGATTTGGAAAAGTAAAAAAGATAACCTACCTTTGCTATGTCTGTAATGGCACATACGAACATTTACCGAAGAGTTCCGATGAAAGTCGGGATTCTTTTTGTTATGCCGTGCCGAAACACAGGCGAGAGAAGTAATAACACAAAACACAAACCTTTAAATAGTATATCATGGCTGTTTCTTATGTTACCGAAGAAGGGTACAACAAAATGATGGAGGAGTTAAAGCACATGGAAACTGTGGAACGTCCGAACATCTCCAAACAAATAGCGGAAG
>JAGCGM010000158.1 GCA_017649635.1 Paludibacteraceae bacterium
TCCAACAGGTTGGTCTTGCCCATGCCGTTATTGCCCACGAAGCAGTTGATCTTAGGCGAAAACGCGAGATCCGCTTCCCGGATATTCTTGTAATTGAGTATACGAAGGCGAGATAGGTACATGGGCCAAAAGAAGGGAAGCCACAGACCCTCAGGAAGAGGATCCGCAGCGTCCCGTTTCAATTATTTTATTTATTCAGATAAGCCAATACGTTCTTCTCGATACGATTACCCAAGGCGGAGATGTCTGTCTCCTTCTTGAACTTCTCGCCGACGATGTTCTCGTACAGCTCGATGTAACGCTCCGAGATGGACTTCACGATGGCGCTGGTCATCTCAGGCACCTTCTGACCGGCCTTGCCTTGGAATCCGTTGTCCATCAGCCACTCGCGGACGAACTCCTTGGAGAGCTGCTTCTGAGGCTCGCCCTTAGCGAAACGCTCTTGATAGCCATCGGCGTAGAAGTAGCGGGAAGAGTCTGGCGTGTGGATCTCATCCATCAAGTAGATGGTTCCATTGGCCTTACCGAACTCATATTTCGTGTCCACGAGGATCAAACCACGCTTAGCGGCGATCTCGGTGCCACGTTGGAAGAGAGCCAAAGTATACTTCTCCAGCACCTCGTAGTCCTCCTTAGAGACCAAGCCTCTCGCCAAGATCTCCTCCTTGGAGATATCCTCGTCGTGCTGGCCGATCTCAGCCTTTGTCGTAGGGGTGATGATAGGGGTCGGGAACTTCTGGTTCTCCTTCATGCCCTCAGGGATCTTCACGCCGCAGATCTCACGCACACCGCTCTTGTAGGCACGCCATGCGCTACCGCAGAGGTACCCGCGGACGATCATCTCGACCGGGTAGCCCTCGCAACGGATACCGACCGTCACCATAGGGTCTGGTGTCGCCAGTTTCCAGTTAGGGCAGATATCCTTGGTGTCGTCCAAGAACTTAGCCGCGATTTGGTTCAGTACTTGACCCTTGAAAGGGATACCTTTAGGGAGGATCACATCGAAGGCGGAGATTCTATCCGTCGCCACCATGACCAACTTATCGTCGCCGATGCTATACACGTCCCTCACCTTCCCGTTGTAGACGGACTTCTGTCCTGGGAAACTAAAACTCGTTTTTACCAATGCGCTTTCCATATCCAATATTTTTGTTTGATTGTTTCTGTTCCGAATCACCATCATTCACCGCCTCCGCGTTCCGCAGCTCCTCCAGCCGTTTCTTGCGCTCCTCCGTGGCCTTGTCGTAAGCCTCCACGATGCGTTGCACCAGCGGATGGCGGACGATATCCTTGACGTCGAACTGCACCTTCGCCACGCCCTCCACATCACGGAGCGTCTGCAGGGCGTCGATCAAGCCAGACTTCTGGTTCGACGGGAGGTCTATCTGAGAGATGTCGCCGGTGACCACCACCTTACTGTTCAGGCCCATACGGGTAAGAAGCATTTTAATCTGCTGGGTAGTAGTGTTTTGTGCCTCATCCAAGATAACGAAAGAGTCGCTCAACGTACGTCCGCGCATGAAGGCGAGCGGTGCGATCTGTATGGTGCCGTTCTCCATGAACTCGCGGAGCTTCGTACCCGGCACCATGTCCTGCAAGGCGTCATAGAGCGGTTGCAGATAGGGGTCGATCTTCTCCTTCATATCGCCAGGGAGGAAGCCCAGTTTCTCGCCCGCCTCAACCGCGGGACGGCTCAGGACGATGCGACGCACCTCCTTGTTCTTCAGGGCACGCACAGCCAAGGCGATCGCCGTGTAGGTCTTACCGGAGCCAGCCGGACCCGTAGCGAAGAGGAGGTCGTTCTTCTCGTATTCCGCCACGAGGCGTTTCTGGTTCGGTGTGCGGGCCACGATCGGTTTGCCGCTCACACCGTAGATAATCAGGTTCTTATCCGCCACGTTCTCAGGCTGCGTTTTCCCTTTGATGAAGTCGATCACCACATCCTCCGACAAAGCGTTGTATCGGGCGCAATATTGTTCCATGAGAGCGAAAGCATCCTCAAAACGGGCGATCTCCTCCTCGTCGCCGATGCACTTCACAGCGTTTCCACGCGCCACAATTTTCAGCTTGGGCAACAAGTTCTTTATCGCATGGATATTGCAATTGTTCACACCGTAGAAGATCACGGGATCGGCATTCTCTATAAGGAAAATCTTCTCTATCATCAACCCAAAAAGTCTTTTCGATTTTATGGTGCAAAGATAATTAAAAATTAAGAGTTAAGAGTTATGAATGAAGAATTATGGGGATGGGAGAATAGAATATCACAAGATATTAGCAATCAATATATTATCACAAATAAAAAAAACGACGGAAAGTCATGCACCCTCCGCCGTACATTTCACGAGACGCTCTATCTCACAACTCCACATGCACCGTCGACGACACCGACTTCCACCCCTCGAAGGAGAAGGTGACGGTGAGGTTGTGTGTGCGGGAGAGGGTGGGAAGAGGGAGAGATATAAAAACATGATGACTCCACAAATAACGTTCTTTCTCAAAAAATGAAGCAAAAGGCTTAAACAACTGTTCTTCAACATTCTCTCCCCGATAGCCAGACAACACGAAATTCCCCATCGAACAAACGCGAATATCCGCCAAATCGCAAAGTTCAGCTCCCGCAGGATGTTGCTCATCAAAATCAGCATCCGAAACCACTGACAAACATTTTACCGGATAGGGGCAGACAGGAGGCATCTCCCATGTGGCATAAAAATCATAACCCTCATCATGATTTAACGAGGCGAAATAATCAAACCTGCTATTCCCTTCTTTTTCCCATGAAACATGTTCTCCGTCAAACTCAGAA
>JAGCGM010000159.1 GCA_017649635.1 Paludibacteraceae bacterium
AAGGCGAAAAAGAAACGGAGGAAGTCGAAGCAATTGTCCGTTTCTATATCATTGATTATTTGTGGTTTGCAAAAATTCATCTAATCATCACCGATTTCTTACCTACAAAGATAACCTTTTTTATGCATTGGACAGCACCCCACCCTTTCCCCCCACAATAAATTCTTAATTCAAAATTCAAAATTCATAATTCATAATTCAAAATTCATAAATCCCCACCCTCTCGCTGTTAATATCGTGTGGAAATCTTGGAGAAAACAATAGGTTCGAACTGGCGGGGACTCCCCCCGAAAAATCGTACATTTGCGAACCTAAAACGAATATGAGATGGCAGAAGCTGCAGAGAATACGAAAAGACGTTACAACAAGCCGAGCGAAGGCACGATGAAGATGCCTTCCGAGTATGCGAAACTTCCCCCTCAGGCCATAGAATTGGAGGAGGCCATATTGGGAGCCCTCATGATAGAGAAGGACGCGTTCAGCGTGGTTTGCGACGTGCTGAAGGAGAACTGCTTCTACAAGGAGGCGAACAAGACCATCTTCAAGGCAATCAACACGTTGGCGCAGCTCCAGCTCCCCATCGACATGCTCACGGTCTGCGAGCAGCTGAAGAAGGAGAAGAAACTCAAGGAGGTCGGAGGCGAATATTACATCGCGCAACTGACCTCGAAGGTCAACTCGTCCGTCCATATAGAATACCATGCGCGTATCCTCGCACAAAAAGCGCTGGCAAGAGAACTGATATCCTTCGCCACAGAGATCGAGAAGGACGCCTACAATGAGAACTCGGACGTGGACGACCTGGTGCAACGGGCGGAAGGCATGCTGTTCGAAATCGCCACAGGCAGCGCGAAACGTGACTTCACGGAGATCCAACCTGTCATCAAAGAGGCGATCAAACGTGTGGAGGATGCCTCCAAACGATCGGACGGTATGAGCGGTATCCCAAGCGGATTCACAGAACTGGACAAGATGACCTCCGGCTGGCAACGCTCCGACCTCGTCATCATAGCGGCCCGTCCGGCCATGGGTAAGACGGCCTTCGTGCTCTCCATGGCAAGGAACATGGCGGAAGCGGGCAACCCGATCGCTGTGTTCTCCCTAGAAATGGCGAACGTGCAGCTGGTCAACCGTCTGCTCGTGAACGTCTGCGAAATACCCGGAGAGAAAATCAAGAACGGTAAACTGAGCTCGGAGGATTGGAACAACCTGATGCAACGTTCCAGGAAACTGGAGCAGATGCCTATCTACCTCGACGACTCGGCCGGACTATCAGTCATGGAACTGAACACCAAGGCGCGCCGACTCGTCAAGGAACACGACGTGAAGTGCATCATCATCGACTACCTCCAGCTGATGAACGCCAGCGGTATGAAGTTCGGTAGCCGTGAGCAGGAGGTGAGCATGATTTCCCGATCGCTGAAGCAATTGGCCAAGGAGCTCGACATCCCTATCATCGCCCTCTCCCAGCTGAACCGTTCCGTGGAGAAGAAAGAGGGCGGAGACAAACGTCCGCAACTCTCCGACCTGCGTGAGTCCGGTGCCATCGAGCAGGACGCCGACATGGTGCTCTTCATCCACCGCCCGGAATACTACAAAATCACACAAGACGAGACGGGCGCCTCGCTGAAAGGTATCGCGGAAATCATCATAGCCAAGCACCGTAACGGTGCCACGGGTGATGTGCGCCTACGATTCAGAAACGAATTGGCGAGATTCCAGAACCTGGAGGAAGGGTTCGAAGCCTATACGGAGGAGGCTTTCGCCAACGCGCCAAGGCACACCATGCAATCCAGGATCAACGACGACGGGCCTTCTCCCGCCACCGACGCATCCAACCCTTTCGGCGCCATGCCTCCCCTCTCAGGGGAAGCCCCATTCTAGGCAGAACAAAAATCACATACACACAAAGAAAGGACATCACCGAGGAGCTTGCTCCAACGATGATGTCCTTTCCATTTATCACGTATGCCTAGGCATCACAAAACGCCCTAGGCATCCTGTCATCACTTCTTCAGATACTCATCCATCGATTTAGCGGCGGCGCGGCCGTCACCCATCGCAAGGATTACCGTAGCACCACCACGCACGATATCACCTCCCGCAAATATCGTCGGGATGGAAGACTGCATACCCTCATTGACCACAATAGTGCCCTTAGGACTCACATCCAAACCGCTCACACTGTGAGGAACAATCGGGTTAGGTGAAACACCGATGCTGACAACCACCACGTCGACATCCACCTCGATGATCTTACCCTCGACAGGCACTGGACTACGACGACCGGAAGCGTCAGGCTCACCCAACTCCATGACTTGCAGGCGCATAGTCTTCACCCTGCCCTTCTCATCACCTAAATATTCGATAGGATTGTGGAGCGTCATGAACTCGACACCCTCCTCCTTGGCATGTTTCACCTCCTCCAGACGGGCAGGCATCTCCTCCTCCGAACGACGATAGACAATCATCGCACGCTCAGCACCGAGACGCAAGGCGGTACGCACGGAGTCCATGGCAGTGTTTCCACCACCGACAACAGCTACGTTCTTGCCCTTCAAAACCGGGGTGTCGCTCTCCTCGTTGGAAGCGTCCATCAAATTGACACGCGTAAGATACTCGTTGGATGACATCACACCGATCAAGTTCTCACCAGGGATATTCATGAAACGAGGGAGACCCGCACCACTGGCGACGAACACACCCTTGTAACCATCCTTCTTCAAATCATCCATGGAGATGGTCTTTCCTACGATACAATCCTTCACGAACTCAACGCCCATGCCACGCAGACTCTCAATCTCCACGTCCACGATATGGTTCGGCAAACGGAACTCAGGAATACCGTACTTCAACACACCACCGATTTCATGCAATGCCTCGAAAACAGTCACCGAATAACCCTTCTTCGCCATATCACCTGCGAAGGAAAGTCCTGCAGGACCCGAACCAACAACCGCCACCTTCACACCGTTCTTCGCGGCGATCTCAGGCACGGATACATGTCCGCTCTCCCGCTCATAATCGGCGGCGAAACGCTCCAAATAACCGATAGCGACTGGCTCTTTCTTCAGTTTCAACTTATAGGTACATTGAGACTCGCACTGCTTCTCCTGCGGACATACACGTCCACACACGGCAGGCAATGCGCTCGTCTGCTTCAGGATCTTAGCAGCCTCGAGGATCTCTCCACGCTCGATGTTCTTAATAAATCCCGGGATATTAATGGAAACAGGGCATCCCGTCATACATGTCGGATTAGGGCAGTCCAAACAACGCTTGGACTCCTGTAGGGCCTGCTCCATCGTGAGACCCTGGTTCACCTCGTCACGTGTACGCGCGCGATAATGAGCGCTCAACTCGTTCATGTGGATGCGAGGAATCTGCACCCTCTCGCTATTCTTGGTGGCTTTGCGCAAGTCCTCGCGCCAAGCTTCATTTCTATCTTCAGCCATAATAATCTATTTATCTTCTTACTTCTTTCCAAATTTATTCGCAAGGTCCGCTTGCTCAATCTCCCGATATGCGCCCATACGCATCAACATCTCATCGAAATCAACCTGATGGGCATCGAACTCTGGTCCGTCCACACAGACGAACTTGGTCTTCCCGTCGACAGTAAGACGGCAAGCACCACACATACCTGTGCCATCCACCATGATCGTGTTCAAGGACGCCACGGTAGGCAGATTGTATTTCTTTGTAAGCAAAGAGACAAATTTCATCATGATGGCAGGACCGATGGTGACACACAAATCCACCTTCTCCCTGTTGATGACCTCCTCGACGCCCTGCGTCACAAGGCCCTTCTTGCCTGCGGAACCATCGTCCGTCATGATAATCACCTCATCGGAGAATTCACGCATCTCCTTCTCCAATATGATCAAGTCCTTGTTGCGGGCCGCCAACACAGTGACCACCTTATTGCCCGCAGCCTTCAGGGATTTGACAATCGGCAACAGCGGTGCGACACCTACGCCACCACCCGCACAAACAACCGTTCCAAACTTCTCGATATGGGTCGCCTTTCCCAACGGACCCACAACATCCGTAATCTCATCACCAACATTCAGGGCACAAAGCCTCGTCGTCGAGACTCCTATCTTCTGCACCACAAGCGTAATCGTACCCTTCTCCACATCCGCATCCGCAATGGTTAACGGGATTCGCTCCCCCTTCTCGCCCACACGGACAATCACAAAATGACCTGCTTTACGAGACTTCGCAATCAGAGGCGCTTCCACCTCAAACTTGACAACGTTCTCTGAAAAGTGTTCTTTACCGACTATCTTATTCATTTATCCCAAAAATTAGTTCTCGCAAATTTACGTTAATTATCCATTAATAAACAATTTTATAGCACTTGTTTTTCTTCAAAAAAGCAACTTCACTCTGTAGAGCCTTCCCTAACCGTGAAATCGTAAGCTTTCACCGTGTATTTTTTCTTGGAGACAAAAACATCGAACGGAGGTATCGAATAATCTCCCGGTTGCTCCGCAATCAAGCGGAAGGTGTAGGTGTAGCTGCTCCCGCTCTGGTCCATGGTCATGCCCACCCTCGGACGGACCGTCAACGCATTGAACTGGTCCAGACTCACCTCCGGGTTCACATCGAAGCGGAAACGTGACGTGATGACAAACTCGAACGGTTTGCCGGCCATTGGCTTGGCGGGAACCACCTTCACAGAGCAATCCCGCAACTCCTCATAAAGTGGCAAGACATAAATCGTGTCGACTGGGGAAACGGCAGACTTACCATTGACCTTGGCGCGGGCGGACGGAATCACACAAAGCCCCGTGTCCACCGGCGTGATGAAGAAGCTATACCCCTTCATGTCCAACTCTACCCGCTTGCCATCCACCCACGGACGGTCCTTGGCGGCATAAGGGAGCGACTCGGCCCCCACCTTGAATTTAGTGTTGTCGAACTGCGGGGCCTTGAAATCCTTCATACCCGACTCGGATGCATAGAAGATGCGGAACTCCTGGCCGATCCGAACGGTATCCTTCGCATATTTCACCAGATAAAAGCCATTGTCACCCACCGCAGTCTGGGCGAAAAGACTGCCCGCACACATCAGAAGCGAGACAATTATAGACAGTAAAAAGATTCTTCTCATAAGCCATAAGATTAATTAGTATAGATATAATAAATATAAGAAAAAAAACGGGAAATGGCAAACGCATGGCGACAAAAAAAGTGGGCCTGCCACTATGGCAAGCCCACATTATTTCAGAAAAACACTCTATTACTTAGAGATGATGAACTTAACGACCGCACGTCTGTTCAACTCACGGCCCGTCTCCGAAACGTTGGAAGCGACAGGCTCGTGGTATGACTTGGATGTCGTCACGATGCTCTCCTTCGGACAACCCGCCTTGATCAACGGAACGATCAAACTGTTCGCGCGAGCAACACCCAATTTGTCGTTACGCTCCTCCGTACCCAACGTACAGGTGTGTCCGTCAACCTCCAATTTAACGTTAGGATACTTCTTCATGAACTGAGCGACAACCTGGATACCGTTGTTCAACGTCTTAGACTTGTTGAGACGAGCGGAACCAAGTTTGAAGTGTACCGTATTGTTGATATCACCCAAAGCATCCTTCGCACGCTTGAAGTCATCAGGATCGATTTGGATATTAGCCGCCTTCGTGCTATCCAAGATCGCGGAAGAATCAGCAGGCTCAACCAAAGGAGTCATTGGCTGTGGCTCCTCCAACAGAGTGGAATCGATCTCCACATCCTTCTTCTTGCCGAACGGCAGCGTGACACCGACCTTCAGGCCCAAAGCCATGAAATTAGCCTTGTCGACGGCCGAAGAGTTCAAGACACCCTTGTAACCATTCTGGAAGTCGTCGCGGATAGCACCCAAATCAGAGACGTGCTCCTTGGCCATATCCGTGATGCCATAGTTGAAATACACCCCGGCATAGCCCCAAAGACGCTCGGTGAACTTGATGTTCAAGCCATACTCGGCATAGACGCCCAAAACCGGTTTCGTGTCAATGCCATCCTTATAACGAGGGGAATTCTCGTAGAAACCATGATGAGGCAATTGGGTAAACGTCACGTTATCCTCAGGATAGTAACCGGAGATCTCATAAGAACCCTCTTGGATCTCGAAACGGGAGTGCAACGGCATGATCAACTTGGCGCCCAAGCCCGCAACCATACCTAAGCGATAGGAGAAATCAGTACGGAAATAAACACCCAACGGAATCTCCAAAGCGAAAACACGCTGGCGCTCTTCCCATCCCATGTACGCGAAACTGCACTCGAACTTCTCCTTGTTGTACTTGTCGTACTCGCTTGAGGTCTCCTCACCATCCAAGCAAGATGTGGCGGCGTAATAAGAGACATCCGCACCCGTACCGATACCCCAGTTCCCGTCACGGAAGAAATGCATGTACCTGGCACTGAACGTCGCACCAGCGGAGAGCTTTCCCTCTCCGAAACAGTTACCCAATTCATTCTTGGAAGGCAGCTTAGGCTCATGTTTCAAGGAGTGCAGGCCTCCGCCCACACTCAATGTAACAAGTTCGCTCTGTCCGAAAACCAGGGACACGAGAGAAAGCCCCACCAGAACTAAACCAACTCTTTTCATATCTATTTCTTTTAATATTCTATGTTAATAAGCTACTGTAATCACCGATCAAGGTCTAACCAATATCTTGCAATTAGCGCTGAGACCATTTTCAACGGTCACGACAGCAACATATTCGCCGACTGGCAACGAGAGTGCGTTCTTAGCCTCTATACCGTCAAGATCCATGTATTTCACTATTCCGTCCACAGAGTAAACAACCAATTTGGCCTTGCTCAACTGGGCTTTGTCAAGTCCATTGACTTGAATAGTGAATTCCTTATTCGCAACCGCAGGAACAGGGTATGCGGTGATAGAGAACTCTGGCATCAACAACTCGAAGTCCTTACCACAGACATGGAGCGTATCGCCATAGATGGTGACAACATCCAATGAGTATGTGCCCTCAACACCCGTGAGAACGGAGACGTACTGTGAAGTCTCTCCTTCCATCTTCACGTTATTGTGGTACCATTGGTAAGCTATGAACAAGCTGTCAGGGTTACTGCATACAAGCACATCGTTCCATTTACGTTTGAGGATGCCTGAACCCATGCTGACATAGAACTTAACCTTGATCACCTGGCTCGACATGCCCTCGCCGAAGAGTTGCACGTATGCGTGATATGTGCCTGGCTGTATATTCTCCGGAATGTCGAAACGGACAATTCCATCCGCAGGCAAGTTCGCACGAGTCTCTTGGAATCCAGCCGCAGCCGTCAATGAATCGAACTTCACAACATATGCGTCCGGTGCGCCCGACGTGAAGAACTTGACGTTCGCCACATCTCCTTGGCAGAACCAGAGACCTCCCTTCACATTAACCTTCACGCTGTCGCTGACAACAGGGCCAACCGCCGTCGTGTCCGTAATGGATGTGGTGTCTATCACTGTCGCGATGCCAGGGATGCTGTCCTCTCCACCATGACCGGGTTCACCACCAGATATCTCTACGCTATCAACCACAATCGGTCTTCCCGCAGCGTTGACGGTGATATGGAAGAGTCTCTCACAACCCGAGCTCGTCACTACTGCAGTATCATACTTGTAGCTTCCGTAAACCGCATCATGAACTTTCAATCCATAGAAGTCGATCGAACCGCCAATAGCGATAGTCGTATCGACATAAACCGTATCCGGATGTGCGATCCTCAAATCGATAGCGATGATCGAGTCACAACCAATAGCCGTCGGAATCGTATCGAAGTACAATCCGCTAGCCGTATAAGTCTTACCTAACCACTCGTAAGTCTCACATGCGGAAACCACAGCGGTGTCACCATATACCGGCAACTTGGAGATGGTCAAGTCGAGGATAGCCACAGAGTCGCATCCTGAAACGGACGATGAGAGCGTATCCTTATAGATTCCAGATTCAGTGAGTACCCTGCCATTCCAATTGTAAGAATAACATGCGAACGCGGAAACTGTATCACCTGAGAAGGCCGGCGTCACATGCAACGTGATCGAATAGTGGACTGAACATCCGTTCTCATCCGGCAAAACCATGACGGTATCGCCCACGATCACATGACCTCTAAAGTTGCCAGGCAATCCCTCGCACGTGTTCATCGCCACATTGATGACCTTAGGCTCATACGTCAAGACCAAAGTCACAATAGAATCACATCCTGCCGAAGTACTCAACGTGTCTGAATAGATGCCAGACGCTGTATATGACTTACCATGCCATGTGTAGGCGCCACAACTAAACGAATCATAGACAGTGTCAAGTTTGATCGGAGAGACTACCAAATCCAAAGTGAAGATGGAATCACATCCTGCGGCAGACTTCAACGTGTCTGAATAGAATCCGCTTGTGGTATACTCCACATTGTTCCAAACATACGAGCCACATGCGATCTGATGAACCGTGTCACGCTTGATCGAAGCGACATTCACCTTCACAGTCACGATGGAATCACATCCTGCCGCATTCGTCAACCTGATGATCGTATCAGAAGTGATGGTAGAAGCGCCCAACGTGATAGGCAACTCGGCCTCGCAAACGTTCAACACAGTATCCACCTTGGATGGTTCCAAAATGGTCAAGTTCAATGTGTAGACAGAGTCACAGACTGCCGAAGAGGAAACGGTATCCTTGTAGATGCCTGATGCTGTAAGCGTCTTCCCTCTCCATACGTGTGACTGGCAAGCCACAACAGAATCAGTGACAAAGAATGATTTATCCACATGAACCCTCAGCAATGTGCTTCCGACATGCGCGGTGTCACCATCAACCTTGAATTCGGCGCCGTGCCACATGAACGGTATTTCACCCGCACATACGAACGTGTCACGAATGATGGAATAATTCGTGGAATCATCGGCCTTCTTGTCACGGTCGATTTCATATATCTTATCACAAATATCGCTTTCATTACCTGCCTGATCCGCAACCTTCCAAGAGATGACGATGGAGTCACCCTTATATGCGTTCAGAGTGAATGTGGTGTCACCCACGAAGGTGGTGAATCCCGTACCATTCACGTTCCACTGAACATCAAGGTCGGAAACATCCGTACAGTTGTCTGACATCTTGGTGCGGATTGAATCAGCGGCAAGCGAGAAGGTCACATTACCGGAGATCGTATCAACCACACTGTAAACGCTAACCCAAGATTCGCAAGACTCGACGAACTCAGGAGCCGTCTTATCCACAACAGTGACGGATTGGGAAACCGTAACGCTATCGATCTTACCGATCGAATCGGAAAGGATAACCCTCCAATAGATCGTATCACCGTTAACCACATTCACAGCGGCGTTGTCATCGACATGGGTCCAAGCGATGGAGTCCACACTGAACCAGTAATCAGCCTTCGCATTGTCATCGCAATATTGGTATGCTGGCTTATGGGTATCCAGGGCAAGGTCGCCCTTACACTCCCCGTTAGCGGCAAGCTCAAGCGCAGCCAAAGGCGCGATGGTAGGTTCGATGACTACAAGGTTGACACTCACGACAGAATCACAACCAGTAACAGACTGGAAGGTATCCAAGATGTTAGCGGAGTGAGTATACGATTCACCGTTCCATACGAAACGTCCGCAAACTGTCGTGTCAACAGTGACAACCGGCAATTGGTTCATCGTGAGCTGCAGTCTTACAACTGAATCACAACCGCAACCGATCGTCTTCAAAGAATCCGTGTAAAGACCTGTCTGACGATAGATCTTACCTCTCCACTTATAAACGGAGTCACACGTTGCGGCAACAAACGTTGTGTCGTATACTGGGTTGAACACCACCTTCACATTGATGATGGAGTCACAACTCTCCGCATTCGTCATGGAAATCACAGAGTCTCCCTTCAACACGATATCACCCAACTTAGCCTGCTGGTTCTCGCACACATACAGCGTGGTATCGATCGAAGAGGAGTGACGAACCGTCAAATTAAGCGTAACGACAGAGTCACAGTTGGAGACCTTGGAAACCAACCTTGCGGAATAGATGCCAGACTCTTTATAGATGCCTCTCGGATGTTCATCGGTAACCAACCAAGGGAACGAATCGCATGTCGAGGCACTAATCGTATCGCCATAAACAGTCTTCGTGATATTCAGCGAAAGGATCACAATGGAATCACAACCCTCCACATTCTTCTCCTTCTCGACATAATAAGGGAGAATCATCGACGGATCAACGGAAACCCTTTGTCCGGAAATCGTCGCCAAAGCCGTATTGAAGGTGTAATCCACCTTGGATACATTCGGAGTCACAGACTCCTTGTAAAGCACACCGTTCCACTCGAAGGAGTCGCAAGCGGAGATCTCCTCGACATAGTAGGTAGGCTTATGGAGGTTAAGTGCCAAATATACCGTGGAGTCGCAACCCAGTGCGTTCAACACATGGATAGTATCCTTCGCATTGTCAGTATATACACCACCGTTCCATTCGTATGACAAACCACATGCGTCAATGCTCTCCGTCACAGGAGTGGAAGCCTGATTGATCTGAAGATCGATAGTCACCAAGCTATCACCGCCCATCTGGTTCTTCAAAAGGATGGAGGTGTCGCCATACAATGCGTAGTCCACCGAACCGATGGTCACATTGTAAGGAAGATCCGCCAAACAGATGGTGTCAAGGAGAACCGTCTCATCGGAAGAAGCCAACAGCGTGATGTCAAACTTCAGAACCGAATCACAACCATTTGCATTATTTGCTCTGGAAATAATACTTGGATAAATGCCCGCTCTCTCATCATAAAGAGGGTTATATGCGACGCGATCCGCCCAAACCGTATCCATCACATCCGGATGGAAATCCTCCACATAGTAGTTCTCATACTCGGAAGCTGAGAGCCTTTCGCTGATGACACGCTCTGACTTCTCCAAAACCTGCAGATCCAATACTCGGATCACAGAGTCGCAATATGCGGAGTTGTTGTAGTGGAGCGTATCCGAATAGAACCCTGAACGAGTATACTTCAGACCCGTCACATCCCACAAGAAACTGTCACACACTATTTCACGAACCGTATCACGCTTCGCATTCAGCACCAAGAATCTGATGATTGTGGTGGAATCACAACCATTCACCAATGAAGACGTCTGGAACTGATACTGTCCTGTCCTGTTCACATTCAAACCGTTCCATACGGTAGGACCACAAGTGGTATCAGGTGGAAGGATGACTGTCTGCGCATGGTTCACCGTCACATGGAGTGTGAGGATAGAATCACCATAAGCGACAACACCGTTCATATCGGTAAGCGTAGTATCATATTGATACTTCAAGTTCCAAACCGTATCCTTGTCCGTCTTATAAAGCAAATTGTTATATTTATAAGAATAAGTCTCACAAGCGGTCTGGTTCAACACACCATACTTCGTAGGAATGATATGCAAAACAAGATGCGCCGAGCTATCACAATTTGCGGAACTATTGTGAGAATTCAAATCTCCATACTTTCCAGAAGCCGTGTAAACTTGACCGTTCACAGACCAGACGAGGGAGTCTTTCGCGATTATCGTATCGCGGATTATAATAGACTCATCCACAAATATGGTGTAATCCACGATGGAATCACAACGGGACACGGATTGGGTTTTGTACTTGCCTGTGATGACAGCCGGCGTACTCGTAGGTTTCAAGATTGTCGTATCCCACTGCGCCACATAGTACTTGTCATCCGTGTCAAAGTTGCCCGTGCAGAGACGGAGCTGATCCTTTGTCCTATAAGTGTGGTTCACCTTCACGTTCAGGGTCACAATGGAATCGCAGCCCGTCACTAAGGATTTCGTCATGAAAGTATCAGTGTTGTTATCCTCATAATACCACTTGCCATGCCACAAGACTGAGTCACACGCATTCGGCAATGTCTCCACAAACCATATCGTGTGATTTACGGTCAAATTCAGGACAACGACAGAATCGCAACCTGCCGCATTCACAAATTCCTTCACTACGACAGTATCCTCCTTAAAGGTCTCACCCCACTCAATAAAGGAGTCACATGCCTCACGAGAAATGAACGTCGTGTCGGAGGCTTTCAGGAGGTTTATCTTCAAATAGATTGTACTGTCACACTGATGATTGTTCTTGATGACAAACACCGTATCCTCCTGAGGCGTGTAAACCACCAAGTGATTTCTCACATCGAACGTGTAAGGGAAATCTTGCTCACACACAGACTTCTCAACGGAAGAGGATGTCTCCTCGTAGATGGTCATGTTAAAATGGATGATGGAATCACCCATCTGATACCTATGGAAGACGAATGTGGTATCTGACACGATCAGCTTGCTGGCAGTGTCTCCAGTGTGGGAGAAGCCAGGTTGATACCTGAACGGCAAATCACCCTTACACATAGTCTTGTACACCGTGCCAAATGATGGCTGATAGATAGTCAGATTCAAGACATCGATGGAGTCGCATCCCGTAATAGACTTCAACTCGCTCTTATATTGTCCGGAAGTTCTATAGGTGGTCTTGGTCACATCCCAATAATATTCATTGGCGCAAGCGACCTCGACTGTATCACGGTGCGAATATCCGATCGTCAAGTTCAGGTTAGCGACGGAATCACATCCCGTAACAGACTTCAACATCCTCGAATAATGTCCGGAGTGTACATATACGGAACCATTCCATGGGAACGAGTCACATGCTACAACGTTCTCTGTTGTATTGTAAGTATCATTGATAGTGATATCCAATGTATAGATGCTATCGCAACCTGAAGGGTTGTAGATCGTATCCTTGAATATGCCGGAATAATCATACGTCTTTCCGTTGAACTGGAACGAGCCACAAGCCGTTTGGTTGAAGGTGCGGTAGAATGAAGAATCCGCATGAGCTCTCAAAAGGGTATAACCGACATGGGCGGTGTCACCATCCTTAGAGAACACGCGGCCATGCCATGTCAACGGGAAGTCACCCGTACAGATCAAGGTATCACGGACGATCGCATACGGATCACCCTGCTCATCGGTAGTGTCCTTCTTTATCTCGAATTTCACAAGGCATGGTTCACTTACGAGACCAGCCTCATCCTTTACCTCCCACGCATATTCAGCAAATGGGTTCGTATAAGCATTCAGCGAAATCGTGTAGTCGGAGCCAAAACTACCGAAGGAATTTCCCGAACCTGCATTCCAAAGAACGTTCAAATCCGAAGAAGCGGTACAATTGTCCTTCGAAGCGTTTTGAATATCGGAAGGAGAAACCGTCACATGGACGTTACCCGTGATTTTCTCACTTGAAGCAAGAGCGAAGACATTCTCCAACTCGCCACAACGAACAATAACCGGAGCGGTCTTGTCCGTCACGTGCACAGGTTGCTTGTAGAATACGGAATCAACCACGCCAGACACACCATTCAGGAAGAGTAATCCCCTCCATACGATAGTGTCTTCATCTGACACCTTAGTGGTGGCGCCATCGGTCAATTTCGTCCAAGCGCCAGTAGAATTCAAACGATAGTAGTATTCTACATGATCCAAATCAGCGGCGCAATAGCTATAGTCCGGCTTCTCTCCATCCAATGCCACAGTAGCTTGGCATGAAGCATCGGCGTCTTTATAGATGTCGTCCACATCTCCGAACGCCAAACTACGGTTGACATGCGCCTCGAAGGTAATAGTGTCAGGACAGATGCCACCCTCACCAGCTATCACATATTTGAAACCGTCAATCTCCTTTTGCGTCTTGTTGAAAGTATAAGAGATACCTGATGCGACCTCGTTATTCTCCGCATCCAGCCACTTCCTCTCCGTCCAGACCTGACCCGGGTCGTAAGAGAAGGAAACCTCCTCACCAGGACAAGCATACTTCACCTTGTCCGAGGAGATCTCTCCCAACTCAGGGTAGTAACTAATGGAGAAGCCATAAGCCACACCATAGACACCCTCCTTACACTCTACCGGAGGATAACGCAGCTCCTCTTCCGTGATGTTCGGATCATTGAAGGATGAGTTATAATATGACACGATCTGTTGGATACGGGTCTTTGACCTCGCCAAGATCGCACGGCACTCCGCCCCAGAAGGGAAGGTCGTCAAATCAACCTTGTAGCTGAAAGTGTCGAGATAAGGGTTATTCCCCTCAATAAAGTTCTTCCATATCGTATCCCCCTTCTCACGATACTGATAGAGGTAATAGTATGGAGAGATGAAATAGTCATCCGCAACCGTACCATCCCTCATGATTGCGTAGATGGTGAAGTCGGAAGAATCAGTTCCGCACACCTCAACGCTCTGCTTCTCGTTCACGAACGAAGGATTATCGGAGATGGCCATGTCTGGGCAACATGCCGTGATGGTGATATCATCGAACATCATATCGTTACCCGCACCACCATCGCTGTTGTTCACCAAAACCACACGATAGGTCTTACCAGCGTCCGCCAAGAACTTTGCGGAGAGGTTCGACCAATAAGTGTCCACATTAGGATCGCTGTCATAGTCGTGCAGACGGCTCAACATCTCACCGGAATAAGCACTCTGCAACCATTTCTCAGACGCTCCGTTCACCTCATAGATGTCAAGACGGACATTCGCATTGATCAGCGTAAGGTTATTCGTCCATGTCGCCTTATCCCACATGTTGAGGTTTGCGATATAGGAGGAGAAAATCACCAATGAGGAGTCACACTCCACACTGAAATCACGCTGATATATTCTCGTGTTTTTAGAGTTTTCCCTACAGTTCACCACCAGCATACCGCCGGTTCCATTACCTGTCGTATGGTCATTCTGCGTGCCGAATTGGTCTTGGCCTCTCCACGAATGCCCGGAATTAGGAACAATGGAATAGTAACCGTCATTCGTAGCCCAACTTCTCAGGCTACCACCAGAACCTGTACTAAAATAATTATGACCCACTACCGCATTGTTGAAATCCGGGACACCCAAATAAGCAGTTGAACCAGAAGTGTAATATGCCACATTCCTTGTAGTGTTTCCATCCCTATACTGCGATATGGTTGACAATCTCGCAACAGACGTGTCCGTTGAGGAAACCATATAGGTATACGTTCGATTCGTCGGATCAAACGTTCCGAAATCATCATGCCAAATCAATTGGTTCTTCTTTCCCGTACACTTGTAGATAGGGCGAAGGATAAAGGTCGTATCCTTCGATACGGTATCACCCGTTCCAATTTGATAAGTATACTTCAGTTCAAATTCGTAGGCTTCATCAACCTTAACGTCAAGTTTGTAATTATCCAACTCGCTCGGGTCGTATATTCTCTCCTGTGAACCTGTTCGCTGCAACAAGTTGCTTTTCAAAGAGAATTTTGTCACACGGGCATCATTGACAATCTCCAGACCGAACGTGACCGTAGATCCGAACACAGCCTCAAAAGCGTAATGGGTCACCACCCTTTCATATCCGGAAGCGACAAACTTCACATACGGAGCAGCGAACTGCAAATGTATCACATTACTTGAGCAAAGCACCTCAGAAGTATTGGTCTTCCTTACAATATTCAAACGATAATAAGGGATATCCTTAGAAACGGATTCTATCACATAACGGTTGGAGCTCGCATCCTTTCCGATGTTGCTCCAGTCCGCACCATCCTTACTACTTTGCCATTGATATGAAATGGCCATATTATTAAACGATGAGCTGACTTTGTCCACCTCCAAGGTGATTTTTTCTCCATAAATAACATTTGTGGATTTGTTAGCCTTTATCGTGGCACACTCCTGAAACTCGTAGGCACCCAAATCGATACCCAAACCGGATATACGCTCATTGCCCGCCAAGTCATGTGCCTCAGTGTTATAAGAATCAGTTCCGCTATTCACGTATGCGGAATAGCTTTCAAGAGCGAAATTATTATTGTTCGCATTCACAAAACCCGGATTAGTATTTCCATAATATGAGCTTTGGAAATTAGCCGTAGGCATGTATTCATCGAACTCCACATTCACATCTGATCTAACGGAGCTGGACGAATGTGTATTCATGCATACCAAAGTGTTGCGAACCAAGCTGTTCCTTGACGAAGAAGTCAAAGCGTACGCATAGGAAGTGTTCCGGTTATTGCCAGATAGAGTATTCTTTACTATCGTACAGTTAATCACCAGTCCTCCCTCATTCCGTACAATATATGCGTAATCGGACCCCACACCCGTTGCGGTGTTGCCGTAAACCAACGTGTTGATAATCGATCCGTTTCCCGTCACTCTAACTATACCACGGTTCCTATTACTACTACTGGAAGAACCGCCCGAATGCCCGGACAAAGTGTTTCCCGTGACAACGCCACCCACCAACGTTCCTTCTACGATAAGGACAGATCCGTCACTACTGTTTTTAACGACTGTTCCTTCGTCCATCGTCACCTTTTCCCCTTGAGAGACAAGAATAAATGACGTAGAAGATGAATTGGTGTTGTTCGCATCAAAGGTAAGACCCGACACGTTGACATCCGCACTGAAAGAAATGCGGACACTTGCGCCACCACGCTTAATCGTATGCCCATTACCTAAAATGGTCACCGACTTGTTCACTGCCACGGACGAAGTCAAGGAGAAGTCACTCGCCACAGAGATCGTATCCCCATTCGAACATCCGTCAAGCCCACTTCGCATGTCGCTATAATTGGAAACTGAGACCGTCGCAGAGGACACCCCAAAAATCCAACCAAACAACATCGACACAACCAGAAAGATTGTTTTCGACACTCGATTTTTTGTAGTCATGAATATAAAATATTAATTATAATTTAGTTAATTCAACGTTTCAGATTAAATTTTCATACACCAATCAACATCACAGACCCTCATATTGCGAAAATTAACGAAAAATTCGGGGCAAATTTACAAAATTTAACGGGTAATACAACAATATTGGACGTAAAAAAACTTGGAGAATCCGAAAACTTAAAAAGAATCAACAAAAAAGCGGAATTAGCGAACAAAACACAGCGAAATATGGAAATAAAAAAGCGGAGCGATTAAGAAAAATCGCCCCGCTTGTCATTATCATAGAACTAATTACTTCTTGATGAACTTGCCAGAGATTGTCTTGTTAACCACGATGACATACTCACCCGCAGCCAACTTAGCCACATTCACCACTCCATTAACGACAGGGAATGAAGCCACTGCACCATTCAATGAAACAACCTCCACAGTCTCGACGTTATCAATACCGGAGAATGCGATTTGGTCTTGAACAGGATTTGGATAAATAGACAAAGTCTTGCTCTCTCCATTTACGTCAGCCACACTTGTCGTCCAATTGGCAGCCACTTCCAAGTTGTCCACCACATAGGCAGCCGCATCACTCGCCTTAAAGAAGAAGGAGATGGATTTCGCACCAGAAGGGATCTTGACAATATTCGTGTTTAACGTATAAATCTCATTCAACGTCGATTCAGGGTACAATTTAGACTCCTCTGTTTGGTTGTCGAACTTGTAGTAAATAGGAAGTTCTCCACCCGCCTGGAAGTCTGAATAGGACTTGTATATAGCCTTCGTAATACAAGAAATTTGGAGTTGGTCTCCCTCGTACTTCTCAGGAAGCTCAACATTTTCCAAACCGACATAAACGTTTCCGGCAACAACATTCCAATCCTCATCGTTGTTGTTACGAACCACCATTCCGTGGAACAACTGCGATGACAAGAATCCGGATCCATCACTACCCGTCCAGTTTTCAGGACCATTCTCATACATCATCATACCATACAAAGCGAACGACAGTCTTTTACCGGTTCTCTTACCTATTTCGTCATAATTATACACCGTGTAATAGTGGTTTCCTTCTTGGAAACAACCCTCTAATGATGGTGCGAAAAGGGATAAAACTTTCGGGTTATCCGCGGTCGTATCGGATTTCATAAACGAAGGAACCTCTTGCCAAATATCCGTGTTGTCGAATGACTCGCCAAAGAATGTCTGGAAATTATCTGGCGCATAGAAATAAAGATTCTTGATCTTCGCCGGCTCAACATTGCTAATCACCTCATCCTTAAGCTCACGCATATATGTGATATACACAGTGTTCACCTTCTCATTGCTCTTCGGGAAGGAATAGCTCTCATACTTAACAAATCCCTTCTCTGCATCAGGATTAAACTTTCCATCCACACAATGACGACAGATGTGAATACTTTGCACACCCGCATCGAACTTAAACTTAAAATCCGAACCCGTCTCAGAACCACAGAGGATGTTGAATGTAGGCTTGTCTTTCTGCTCCGCCGACACATTTTCTTGAGCACCCAACTCCTCGGAATAAAGCATAGCGGAATGAGGCAACTCATACTCAAACACAATATTCAAACCTTGCAAATGAAGATTGAAAATGGAAGGATCCAACTCCAAACGACAACCTAACGCATTGCCGGCAGGAGTGATAGTCAAATACCCATCACCAGTCTCCTTCAATGTGGATGCAGAGACTAATTCCTTTCCATCCTTCCAATCATCCTTTCCACACGTAACTCCATTCTGGAGCTTACCATCCTTAATAATGTATATCTGCGAAAAAGCAGACATGCACAAGGACATTGCAGCAAAAAGTAAAAATACTTTTTTCATAAATTATAAAATTAAGTTGAACATAATATTCAGTCCACAAATTATTCCGCTAAGATACAGAATAGGAGGATAACAATAAAGAAATTTCCGATTTTTTATTCGTGAGAAATCCCAATATATTTATCATTGTCGCACTTTAAAAAATACAAACACATAACAATCAGTGAATTATAAATTTTTTGGGCGACATTTTTAGATCATAGGCAAAATCTCTTGGCACAAAGAATCCGAAGTTATATTTCCAGAGAAAAAAAGAGATTGTTATCTCGGAAAGACTTATATTTGTATGTGGGATTCCGCTAAACTTCAGCAATTCCACCTAAACATTTAAAATAACGAAAAATGTCTAAAGTACTTATTATCGGAATCGGTGGTGTCGGCACCGTGGTGGCGCACAAAGTGGCACAGAACAGAGATGTATTTTCCGACATCGTCATCACCAGTAGAACGAAATCGAAATGCGACAAACTGGCAGAAGAGCTGAAAGCCCGCTATGGTGTGGAAGTGACTACGGACAGAGTCGACGCTGATGTCACCGAGCAAATCATCGATTTGTTCAAAAAGCACAAGCCTGAATTAGTGATCAACGTTGCGCTGCCCTACCAGGACCTAAACATCATGGATGCCTGTCTAGCCTGCGGCGTCAACTATTTGGACACCGCCAATTACGAGCCTAAGGATGTCGCTCACTTCGAATACAGTTGGCAATGGGCCTATAAAAAAAGATTTGAGGATGCAGGACTAACAGCCATATTGGGCTGCGGATTCGATCCGGGCGTCTCTGGGGTGTACACCGCATACGCCGCCAAGCACCACTTCGATGAAATCCAATATCTGGACATCGTGGACTGCAACGCAGGAAACCACCACAAAGCATTCGCGACTAACTTCAACCCGGAAATCAATATCCGAGAAATCACCCAAAAGGGACGATTCTACGAAAACGGCCAATGGGTCGAGACGGGCGCTTTGGAGATCCACAAGCCATTAACTTATCCAAACATCGGACCTCGGGAATCATACCTCATGTTCCACGAAGAGCTTGAGTCTTTGGTGAAAAACTATCCGACCATCAAACGCGCTAGATTCTGGATGACATTCGGACAAGAATACTTGACTCACCTCCGTGTCATCCAAGACATCGGAATGGCAAGAATCGACGAAGTGGAATACAACGGCGTAAAAATCGTTCCGCTGCAATTCCTGAAAGCTGTGCTGCCTAACCCGAAGGATCTTGGTGAAAACTACGAAGGGGAGACCAGTATCGGATGCAGAATCAGAGGCATAAAAGATGGCAAGGAGAAAACATACTACGTGTACAACAACTGCAGCCACCAAGAAGCTTACAAAGAGACTGGCATGCAGGGCGTAAGCTACACGACCGGTGTGCCGGCCATGATCGGTGCGATGATGTTCTGCAAAGGTATTTGGAAACGTCCGGGAGTATGGAACGTGGAAGAGTTCGACCCAGACCCGTTCATGGAACAACTCAACAAGCAAGGATTGCCTTGGCATGAGATTGTCAACGAAGACCTTGAACTGTAATAATAGACATTAGCACATAAAAAAGAGAATGGAGACGGCACATGACCGTCTCCATTTTTTTGCGGCAGTGAACGGACAAACGATATATCCGCAAAAACAAATCTCTCATCCCTATGTGTAAAACTAAGGGGGGCTAGTCAGAAACGACCAGCCCCCCATAAAAATAAATAGTAAAAATTAAATTATCTACAGAAGTGCTTCGTCACACACCAAGTGTAACCCAGCATGATCTCGTGCGAACCACCGTTCTTACGTTGGAACTGCGTCAGACCCAACTGGTAGGCGTAGCCCACATGGAAACCCTTGTAACGGATACCACCCATCGCATAGAACGCCAACGGAGCAGGGTTGTTCTCGCTCTTGTCCAGCGTGTGGCGGTATGAAAGTTGCAACCAGTAAGAGAAATCCTTGTTATCAGGAATGGTCTGCATGTACTTCAGGTTGAGGTCCAACTGCCTGTTCTTGATCGTGTTGAACTTGAACATCGCG
>JAGCGM010000160.1 GCA_017649635.1 Paludibacteraceae bacterium
TCATGAGCAACGCCACGTTTAATGAAAATGATATTGTCGAATTTGTAAAAGAATAACCATGATAGAGATTATACCAGCCATTGATATCATCGACGCTAAGTGCGTCCGCCTCTCCCAAGGAGATTACGAGCAAAAGAAAGTATACAACGAGAACCCTTTGGAGGTGGCGAAAATGTTCGAGGCCGCAGGTATCCAACGTTTGCACTTGGTGGACCTGGACGGCGCGAAGGCGCAGCACATCGTGAACTACAAGGTGCTGGAGTCCATCGCTACGCATACGAGCCTCACCATCGACTTCGGTGGCGGTCTGAAGAGCGACGAGGACCTGCGCATCGCCTTCGAGAGCGGTGCGGAGATGATCACAGGCGGTAGCATCGCCGTGAAGTAGCCGGACGTATTCTCTTCGTGGATTGAGAAGTTCGGTTCGGAGCGCATTATCCTTGGGGCGGACGTCAAGAACGAGAAGATCGCCGTGGGCGGTTGGATCGAGACGACCGACGCGGACCTGTTGCCTTTCGTGGAGAAGTTCAAGGCGCAAGGCGTGGACAAGGTGATTTGCACCGACATCAGCAAGGATGGTATGTTACAGGGACCGTCCATCGAACTCTATAAGAAGATTTTGGCGCAATTCCCGGACCTCTACCTGATCGCCAGCGGAGGCGTAAGCTCCATGGTGGACATCGAGGCGCTGCAGGAGGCGAATGTGCCTGCCGTCATCACGGGGAAGGCCATCTATGAGGGTCGGATCACGATGGCTGACTTGACGAAATTCATCGGGTAAAACCATCAGAAGAAGAGACAGACCGCTTCACGCCTAATGCGTTCGCCAAGTGGGTTTGTTTGCCTCCCGCTATTTGCGGGAGAGTGATTTTTATGTAATTTCGCGTAATTAAGGATAAGAAGAAGTTCTGTTGTGAAAGAATATATAAACAATAATATTTTCAAGTCGATTTCCGAGGTGGCGGACAAGAAGGGCGTGGAGTGCTACGTGATAGGCGGTTTTGTGCGCGACATCTTCCTGAAGCGTCCCTCGAACGATATTGATGTGGTGGTGGTCGGTAGCGGCATCGAGGTGGCGGAGGCTTTCCACAAGAAATGGAAGGGAAGCACGTTGGCTGTCTTCAAGAACTTCGGTACCGCCCAGGTGAAACGGGGCGATATGGAGGTGGAGTTCGTCGGCGCCAGGAAAGAGTCGTACCGGGAAGATTCCCGCAAACCCATCGTCGAGGACGGCACGCTGGAGGATGACCAGAACCGTCGCGACTTCACCATCAACGCATTGGCCATCTGCCTGAACGAGAAGCGTTTCGGAGAGTTGGTGGACCCGTTCGGAGGCATGGAGGATATCCGTAACATGATTATCCGTACTCCGCTCGACCCGGACATCACCTTCAGTGACGACCCGCTCCGCATGATGCGTTGCATACGTTTCGCCACCCAGTTGCGTTTCTTCATCGATGCGAACACCTTTGACGCTATCTGCCGCATGAAGGAGCGCATCTCCATCATCTCGAAGGAGCGTATCGTAGATGAATTGAATAAAATCATGGCTTCGCCACGGCCGTCCGTGGGTTTCGACCTGCTGGAGCGTTGTGGCTTGCTGGAACTTATATTGCCCGAGATCCATAGGCTTTGCGGCGTGGAGGAAAAGGAGGGCAGGGGACATAAGGATAACTTCCTGCATACGATGCAAGTGCTGGACGCCGTGGCGGAGCAATCCGACGACCTTTGGTTGCGCTGGGCGGCCCTCTTCCATGACGTGGCGAAACCCGTCACGAAGAAGTGGGACAATCGGATCGGTTGGACATTCCATAACCATAACTACGTGGGAGCCAAGATGATCCCTAAGATTTTCACCCGCATGAAACTCCCGCTGAACGAGCACATGAAGTTCGTCCAGAAGATGGTGGAGCTCCATATGCGTCCCATCTCCCTGGTGGAGGAGACCGTGACCGACTCCGCCGTCCGCCGGTTGCTCTTCGATGCGGGTGACGACATCGATGCGTTGATGATCCTTTGCGACGCCGACATCACCTCCAAGAACGCCGACAAGGTGCGCCGATACCGTGATAACTTCCGCATCGTGCGCGAGAAACTGAAGGAGATTGAGGAGAAAGACCGTGTGCGCAATTTCCAGCCGCCTATCACGGGCGAGGAAATTATGCGCATCTTCGACCTCACCCCTTGCCGCGCCATCGGAGACATCAAGACGGCCATCAAGGATGCCATCCTGGATGGTATCA
This sequence comes from Paludibacteraceae bacterium, assembly GCA_017649635.1. Lineage (GTDB taxonomy): Bacteria > Bacteroidota > Bacteroidia > Bacteroidales > Paludibacteraceae > UBA1181. The sequence goes on from JAGCGM010000160.1 coordinate 2,244, forward strand.
TTCCGAACGAGTATGAACCCGCCTACCAGTTCATGATCGAGAAGGCGAAGACGCTCGGACTTACTCCCAAGGAGGCGTAATGACTTGAATTTTAACCACTCATATTCTTTTTATTATGGACATAGAACACATCATAGAACATGGGAAGGTTTTCCGTAAATCGTCCGATAACGATAACAATAAGAGCACCAAGGTGAAGACCAAGGCGAAGAAGACCTCCTACATCAAGGGGGCGCATGGCTCCGATTCCGCCAAGATGAAGGCGGAGTATCGCAGGAAAAGAGCGAATCGACATAAATAATACTATTAAAAATTTATAAGTATGAATGTTTTATTTATTGGTGGAACAGGTACCATCAGCATGGCGATCACGAAAAGGTTGGCGGCTGAGGGGCATCAGTTGTTCCTGTTGAACCGTGGCAATCGTTCGGTTCAACTTCCTGACAATGTGAAGTTCATTCGTGTGAATGATGTGAATGACGAGGCTGAGGTGAAGGCTAAGATCGCCGGCATGAAGTTCGATGTGGTCTGTGACTTCATCATCTTCCACAAGGA
>JAGCGM010000161.1 GCA_017649635.1 Paludibacteraceae bacterium
CAATGCTCTCCGATGGTCACACCCGACAAGACATGGCATCCGAACGCCAGCCAACTGCCTTTCCCGATCACAACAGGTCCCTTGTGTACAATGGGTTGCTTGCAGATAGGAAGGGTAACATCCTCATAACCATGCGAATGGTCTGTGATATGGACAAACGCGGCGAGGAGCACATCATCCTCTATGGTGACGGAATAGGCGGAGGCTATCCTGTTGTAGGCGCCAAAATTCACATTGTTTCCCACCACGATCTTGGAAGGATAATCCGTTCCCATGTGACTGTGAAGGGGACAAAAAGCGGTGCGCTGATTCACCACACAATGGTCGCCGAAATAGATGTGTTGCGGATGGAGGAAGAGGACATCCTTCCCCACATTCAGTTTCCTAGGATTGTTTCCTAACTTCTTTGTTATCGAACGGTTACGTATTTTAGATTGCCAAAATGACAGGCTGAACAATCGCTTAACTTTCGCCATATTGTCACGTTTTTCAAAAATCCTCTGGTCTTAATCCTCCTCACTCACATAATCGATCACCTGATTCAGGTACTCCACGAAGGGTTTGTTGCGGCGGAAAAGCGTCAGCACATACTGGAGGAGCTCCTCTTGGTCCGACACCTCCTCCTCGGTCATGTATTTAGACAAGCAATAGACCTTCAGCCTAGCATAATCAGGGTATTTGCACTCGGAGAACTCCTTCGGCAGTTTCTTCAACGAGCCCTCGCTATCGAGTGTGAAACCATCTTTCGCGCCTATCCGCACAAAGGAGGCGAACTTCTCAGGCTCGTCCATCAGGTCTTCCCGCACGATCTCCACCACCCGCTTGTCGTAGCAGTAATGACCGATCGCCACCATGTTCGCGTCCGGGTAGGAGTCACCACCCACGGAGAGGTGGAAATAGTAACCCGCCCTACCCGACTTCTTGCCACCGGGGGCGATGAAGACCCCGAAATGCGTTTTGTAAGGCGATTTATCCGCCGAGAAACGGATGTCCCGGTTAATGCGGTAGGTGCAGTCCTTCAGTTCTAGACCCGCCACGCTCTCGTCGAACCGGCCCGTCTCCTCTATCAGCCGACGGGCGAATTGGCTAAAGGAATCCTTCGCCTCCTCGTACTCCTTCCGATGGGCATGGAACCACTCCGTATTGTTATTCTCCCGCAACGTGCGCAGGAATGCGATCACTTTCTTCATATCAACGTTCAATTATCGTTACGGTCACGAAATTACAAAAAAGAAAAACAAAAAAACGAATTAAACTTTTACGGAATATGAAATCATTGCATATTTGCATCGGGTTACGCATTTCGGTTAATCCCGAAATGCCTTACCCACCAGGGGGCTTAACCCACAGAGGGGACTTCGCTTTTAGGCGTTGCCTGCCGTGCCCCAAGTGTTGTCATCTGAAATGGTGGCAAGGCGCAATCGTCAAAGGGCTTTCTATTACAGGAAGTCTTTTGTCTTTTTTCGTATATTCCTAAATCAAAGTTTTTTCGCAAGCATAATATGACCACTAAAATCAAACGTGGAATGCAAATTTTCCGTACATTAGGGAATCGATAACAACCATGCGTCGAGGGTTGACATCCTCCGCAGGACTAACATACGACGATCATGATAAAAACCATCACCTTCGCAGGCCTTCTTTTCTTAGGCTTAACACTCCACGGGGCTCCCGTTCCGCAAGACCTGGACTATACCGACGCTTTGGAGAAAGTGGAGAACCCCGGCATCGGATTCTACCGCACCCAAGGCTTACACCTGAAGACGGAAGGAAATCAACCAGCAAGCACATGGGGCAACATCTCCCACCTCAGGATGGACATCTCGGAATTCTCCAGCAAAGCGGTGCTGAGCGTCAATGAGGAGACGGGCGACACCACCTTCGGGGTCTCCCGACCACTCACCCAAGATGCCTTGGATGCATTCGAAGCGACGCTGGACGCCGTGCGCCAACGTGGGAAAACCGCCATCGTGCGCTTCGCCTACGACCCTTGGTTCAACGGCTCGACCAAATGCGACCCGGAGCAGTCCGTCATCCTCGGTCACCTGAAGCAGTTGGGAGAAGTCTACGCCCGCAACACGGACGTCATCACCTTCGTGGAGCTGGGCATGTACGGCAGTTGGGGAGAAATGCACTCCAGCAACGTGGGTAGCAACGAAAACATCGCGGAGGCGCTGCAGACACTGCTCCAATGCACACCTCCGGAGATCAAGATCGGTGTGCGCCGTCCCGACATCGTGGCGGTCTGGCTGGGCGTCAACAAGGGAAGCAACTACTCGGGCTTCGACATCCACTCGGAAGCGTTCCAGGATGCCCTTGCGGCGAAAGGGGACACCCTCCTGCGCGTCGGCATGTACAACGACGGTTACCTAGGCTCCTACAGCGACTTGGGCACCATCGGCATGGGGGAAAGCGGACATCAGATGACCCGCGAGATGATGGTGCAATGGCTCGAGACCTACTCGCTGCACACGCCCTACGGCGGTGAGCTCGTCGCCAACTACAACGGTGACGAACCGATCAATACCCCAGCCTACCTCTCCCAAGAGGGTTTCCGCACCCACACCTCCTACCTCAACTACGAATGGCACCAACCCACCATCCTCGGATGGAAGGAAATCACCTTCGAAGGCGACGACCCCGAATACAACGGAAAGGATGGCTACACCTACGTGGAGAACCACCTGGGCTACCGCTTCATCCTTCGGAGCGCCACGATCGACACCGACCCGACAGGAGAGAATGGCATCGACGTGACGCTGGGCATAGAGAACGTAGGGTTCGGCAACCTCACCCGCAAAGCGATTGTCTCGTTCCTCTTCAAGGGAGAGACGGAGAACCACGAAGTGCTCCCGAAAAACCCTATCGACCCCATGGAGTGGCTTTCAAGGGAGACAACAACCCTAAGCACGCACCTAGAGATTCCGCAAGAGATGCAAGAAGGCACGTACGAGCTATTCATCCGAATCTCAGAATATGGTGACCACAAGAGCGACAAAAATTACCACTGCATACAATTCGGCAATCCATCCGCACAATACGATGCGACCCTCGGAGCGAACAAAATCGGGCGGTTCGTCTACAAAAAAGCAGGAGAGAACGGGCTGGACGACATCGCCCAAGGCGAAGAAGGCACCCGCCTACTCGACGGAGCACTGCACTTACAGCAAGGCGAGAAGGCAATATTGTACAACCTGAAAGGCGAGAAATTGGGAGAATGGAGAGCCCGTACGGAAAGGTGCATAAGCCTCACCCCCTACCAAGGGCAAACCATCATCGCGGACATCCGCGGAGGCAAGGAGGCAAAGAGTCTGAAGATAGTGGTGAAGTAAAAGGCACCGCACATGACACGAAAAAGGAGGGACGATGATTCGCCCCTCCTTCATTATTTCTATCATTTAAAGCCTAGGGATTCACTTCCCAGCTCTATAGTCCGATCTAAGTTTTTAGAACTTAAATGTGAAACCACCTGCGAAATTCGTAAGATTCTTCTCGTTCCAGTCAGAACCGAACTCGATCTTCAGACCGAAATGATCCGTGAAGTAATATTTCACACCACCGTAGATGCCACCGGCATACTTACAATCGTCGAAGTCCCAGCCCGGATGGTCATTCGTAGAACCGAAGATGTTCACACCATTGGCGATACCCATGAAGACATCCAAGTTCTTCACGAACTCGAAGTGGAAAGCAGCTCTGATCAAGATAGAGTTCTGCAACATTCCCCTTCCGCGATCCCAAACGCCTTTATAATGGTCAATACCCCAATATGCGCCCAAATCGACAGCACCATTGTTACCGAAAGTCTTTGTCTTGATGAATCCGGAAGCCAAGCCCCAATTAGCATCTACCGAGAACGTAGGAATCGTAGGATCCGTAGGTTCGCCACTCTCATAGTAATCAATTGGTGGCACACCGATCATAAACCCCAAATTGCAACCACCCTGTGTTACGACACCAATTTCACTAACCTTTCCACTACCTGCCATCATGTTTCCGACAAACAGAAGGGAAATAAACAATAAAAAAATCCTTTTCATAATACAATCGTATTTTCAAACTTAACAATCTCAAAAATAGAATAACAATATTACTTACACTTAAATCCAATTAGAAATTGAAGGTCACACCGACAGCGAAAGGAGGCATATTGCCATGATCCTTACCTGCGCCAATCCAATCGCTCGAGAATTCAGCTTTCACGCCGAAACTTTCATTGAAGTGCCATTTAGCGCCCAAGTAGTTACCGAAGATACCGTCGCAATCACCATCGCTAACGCGAACATCGCCTACCTTATTGCTCACATGGATGATTGCCACACCGCCTTGGAAACCCGCATACACATCCAAATTCTGCACGAATTGGAAATGGAATCCGCAACGAAGCGCCATCGGCAATTCCCAATAAGAATGTCTATGTTCTACACCCGCCTTGTCCTCACTTTCTGTCCAATTACCATATCCAAGATATGCGCCTAGATCGATGGCACCATTTTCTCCGAAAGTCTTCGTATGGATGAAACCATCCGTTAGGCCCCACATACCATCCACAGAAAGAGAAGGCATATTCGCATGTTTATGAGGAGGAACACCTATCATCAAGCCAAGAGAGAAATCCCCAGCATTGGCATACTCAATCTTGCTCACATTCGATGCACTGACTCCCATGAAAGGAAGCACAGCCAACAGTAAAAACAATACTTTTTTCA
>JAGCGM010000162.1 GCA_017649635.1 Paludibacteraceae bacterium
CCACCTCAGACGGAAGTGAAGGAGCGACCAGCGTCACCGACGCATTCACACAAGCGGATGTCTTCACCGTCGCGCCAAGGTCCAAATCGCCCGCGCGGGTGATGGTGAAAGGCTCCGTGATGGAGTAGTTACGGCAAGCGTCAGTGATATCCGCCTTGTTCGGATTAGTCACAAAGTCACCCAACACATCCGGGGTAGCCACCACCACGCGGAACTGCATCTTATCGTCACTTCTATAATCCAATGTATTGATCGTAAACTCGTTGCGATCCTCCAAGCCGGATATATTGCGCCATGTATTGCCCATATCACCGCTATACTGGAACAAGAACTTATGGTTACCGCCAAAGAAATTCTCCAACATCTCACTCACAGGAGCATCAATCACAAACTCCATATCCGAACAGATGGTGGAATCCTTCGCCAAGGTGGCGATATCAGAGTATGCCTCCAAGGAAGGAGGAGAGCAGACCATGAACTTGATATCATCAATAATAAGGTCATTACCTTGTTTCCAATACGAATGGTCGGTCTCTGAACCACTCGTACTCAAAACCTGCATTTTGATAGACCTCTTACCAGAACCCTGCAAATGAAATCTCCGTTGTCCATCAGATGTCAAAGGAGTCCAGCCTCCACCCCGTTTTGCCTCTATATCAGCTATTTCATCCAACAATTCACCAGTAACAGCATCCAAAATCCGAACTGTAACTTTAGGAGAATGTTCAGTTCCTCCTGTAGCATTAGCGAACCATGTTTCATAAAATATGTCCTTCCCCTCACATATATCGGGGAATACCGCTTCAAATACAACCCCCACATATCCTTCATCCACATTAATGGCAAGCGCACCACCTCTCGACTCTCCTGTAACTTCCGAAGTATGGTCTGCATCCACACCATCCATCCATCCCACATATCCTTGACCTGTACCATGACCTGGCAGACAAGGAAATCCATTAGGTGTCGGAGTCACGATGGCATAGTAACCATCATCGACATTTCCAACACTTGGGTTATTACAAGAACACTTAGGAGAGCACTCAGTCACACCATCATCAAATCCATGACTTGGAATGTCGTATGACACATCTTGTCTATAATCAGGCCAAGAACTAGGTGTCTGGCTGACATTGCCATCCTTGTCCACATAGGTATGAGCGGCAGTGAAACGACCGAAAGTCTCCCACAAAAGCGTCTGTCGCGAAGTCGGTTGATTATTTTCATTAACACAACAGACAATGCTCTCCACCTTCATCACATTAGAGGAGTCACCGCCGACCAAACAGCGGAAAACCTCATCTCCATTCTTCAACTCGTAAATCACGCTTTTCGTAGAACCTATTTCCTTCCAAGAATTTCCGTCCTTCCTCTGCCAAGAGTAAGTCTTCGCATTATACTCCTTATCAAGGGTGAGCACCGTCTGTTCTCCCTCACACACCTTCAATCCTTGGCTCGAACGGATAAACGGATCGAGCGTACCTTCCACCTTGATACTGGTAATACCAAGTGCATAACCCGCTTTTTTCCCGTAATAAGGGAACTTGAGAACCAACGACATGTCTCTACTTGTCGCCTTACCAGAAACCGTCACCGTAATTTTCTTCTGAGTCGATCTTAAACTAACGGTACCATCCGTCTGGACAGCATCATTAGTTCCTCCTCCGCTCACCTTGTAAGAAAACACATTCGTTGAATTTTGGGCTGGAGCCGGATTAAGAGACATCACAAAACCCAATGGTTCATCAGAACTAGTATTCGTAGGGTTCAAAAAATAACATTCGAGCGTAACGGTGAAATTCTCGCCCTCCTTCAAACCACCAAAATCGTAGGTAAAGAAAGAGGTCATTGGGGCCATCGTTCCAGCATACTGAATGACACAAATGGGCTCATCCGTCTCCATGTAGTCTGGATTCAATATGCTCGGATTGTTTGTCACACAATAGACAAAATCCAATTTATTAGTGGCTCCTGTTCTATAGTTCTTTCCATCACCCGAATAGGTGGCAGATGAGGAAAGCGCATTACCAGAAATACCCCCTTGCTTCACCGAGATTAAATCCCAAGGGATAGAATCTCCCGGATTCACTTTAGGCTCAAAATCCGTACTCGCTATCACCGCAGCGGAGGCTGAACCCAACAACGAAACGCAAGCCCACAGCACCAGCGTTGCAATAGGTTTGCAATATTGACATAACTTTATAGTTTTCATAACGTTACTGTTTTTCATACTTAAAAATTATTCCCTATTATCTCATATATACTTAGCCATACCCATACAAAGATACAAAATTAATCCGAAAAAAGAAACATTTACACTACAATCAAACAGAGACCCGGGAATCAGCCGGGAACGTGTTCATTTGCGGAAGACGAAATAGACCGCCAACACCAGACAAACGAATGCCGCCGCATGGTTCCAATGGAACGATTCCCCCTTGAAGGCAAGCGTCACAATACAAGTGAAGACACAGATGGAAATCACCTCCTGCAACACCTTCAACTGCATCAAGGAGAAAGGTCCGCCCATGATCTGGGAACCGATACGGTTGGCGGGAATCATGAAGAAATACTCCAACAAGGCAATGCCCCAACTGAAGAGGATGATAAGGATCAGCGGCCAATCCGTCGAGATCTTCATCTCCTGCAACTTCAGATTACCATACCACGCGAAGGTCATAAAGACGTTCGACACCACCAGCAAAAGGATGGTCAATAAACCTTTAGTACCCATTTCCTTCCATTCTAAATCCGCGACAAATGTACATAAAAATTACAGGTAAGTTCCAAAGATTCACCTTTTTTATTAAACAGGCAATGCTATTTGCCTGAAAATCAATCTTTAGAACCCACCTGTAACAAACTTTATCCGCAGCACGTCGCTACTTGCTGGCAACAACCGGAACGAATCCCTTTGAGCACCCGCACTTGTCCTCCTCCATGTTCGTCTTCGTGAAACGGACACCCATGATTGGGCCGAACATGACAAGTTGGGCAATGTCCGCCTCATTCTTCCACATGTAGTTGATGTTGCTTTCGCCCTTCTTTTTGAGCGCGGAGTTCCTGAAGTCGACTTTCCAGCAGCAGAAGAGAGGTTCGCTTCCTATTCCGTCACGCACCAGTATCGTCGCATCCGTTGTTTTATCCGTGTTCCTGTGGATGACAGCTTCGGAGTTTTCCGCCATGAAAATTGAGGTGATGCGCTGTTCGTCATCCATAAATGTCGTCTTTTCCTTGAATCCGTTATCCTTCAACATCTTCTCAAACTCCTTGGTTAATTCCGGGTTGAGGTTCAGCGTATAGAACGCAGTTGATTCGGATCTGCCCACCAGAATATTCTTGGCTTTTTTGTAGGTCGATTGGAAGACACTGCTTATCTCGTCGTCCACGTTTTTGTTCTCGACGTCAGCGGAGCCATACAAGTAAATATCCTCATCGTCCCCAGCATTCCCGTACATCTCATAGTCCGTTTTGAACTTGTAGACATTCGACTCCTCGGTTGGCACGAGTTCACTCTTTTGTGCCACGTTCAATTGGTCGGTAAGCAGATAGACGGTGAGTCTGTGGTTTTTCCCGTAGGAGGAACTATACTCGTTTTCCAATATTAGCATTCCGTCGTAGTCGGGGCTTTTGTACCATACCTGATACCTGCTTGTCTCGTTTTGCGGTTTCTTTTGGAACATCTCCGTGTATTTGTCCTTTTTCGTGTTGAACTTCACGGTCCGGTCTCCGATGATCGCATAGATGCAGTTCGGGTCTGGCTTTTCGCCGGCACATACCTCAATGGTCCCGAGGCTTATGCGGTCTGAATTCAGGTCGATCCTTTTGGTGATTCTCTTCCCGTTGCAGTTAATCTTAACTTTTGCCTTGACATCCTTCAAGCTTATCGGAAGGTCGACGTCAAAGTATCCGAACCTTGAGGACCGCGAGAACACCCTCTTGTTCTTCCCATGGCCGGCCTCCACGGTGATTTTAGCCTTAGACGGACCACATGTGTTGACGATGGTGCCAACCACGGAGATGCCTGTCGGAATGATAATGTTAGGCATATATTGCCATCTCTTTTTCTCTAACTCTTTGGTCACTCTGTTTGATTCCAGTCCGAAACCATCATTGGCCTGGACATAAAGGGTAACCTCCTTTGTGGTGGAGGAGACAGGGAAGTAGTAGTACCTCCGGGCTCTTATCGAATATTTCTTTTGGTCGACAAGGGCAGTAACCGTAATCGAATCGCCTAAGCGTCTGAAATCGGAGGTATATATGGATCCATGGATGAATATAGGTCGATCGATAACGAAGTCATAGCTTTTCTCGTTGTCCACTTCCCATGGGTTTTTGAACACGTACTTCTGGATCTCCTGTTTCTTATTGATCATGGTGTAGCCTTCGTCGACAAACATTGAGAAAGGCTCATCGACATTGTAGTAGAATATATATTCACCCTTTCTGTCGGTTATGGTGGTTATTTTGTCTGTCCGTACGACAACGCCGGCAAACGGTTGGCCCTCCTTGTCCGTTACCGTTCCGTGCAGGCAAGGCATGTTAGGCAGAATGACATCTTGCGAGTAGACGTCACCAGCCTCCAATCCGTTCACGTTGTAAATAGGGCAATTGGTGTAGTTGGCGTAGTCTTCCGGCTTCACCGTCACGAAAACAGGTGTGTTTTGCGGCACGTATGCCCAATAATACCCCGCGCTATCGGAGTATGCGCTTGTTTGGGAGATCGTCACCAACACATGGGGCAATGGCTTCCCGTCCTTATTCAACACACGGCCCCTGATGGTCGCTCTAGTAGATGGGTAATCAAGATTATACCAGGAGAAATGTTTGACATTTCCCACGTAGGAACCTCCATTTTTCGTGGCCACGCCTTCTTCCATCCAAGTGCCTTTCGCCTCGTCGAAATACCAAAGAGGGATTTGGTCGTATTTCTGGTCCTCTGAGAATCCGTCAGGAAGCGGGAAGGTCATCGAGCTCTCCGCACCCTCCTTCAATTGTAGCTTTTGGCCTACGGAATCCTTGAGCGTCACCTCAACCATGCCATATGATAAAAGGATGACATCCTTTCCTTCGGCCGTCACTCCGCTCATGTCGCCTCCAGGCATCTCTTTGGTGAAAGTTTCCGATTTGGGATTCAGGTAGTATACACTGGCGAATACGGAACCACTGAAATCCTTTCTATCCTTCTCATAGACCATGGAGTTGGCTGGAATCGTGATTTTCATGTTACCCACTTCGATCGTCGCGCCTTGGCTATTGTAGAAACGGGTGACTTCCGACACGCCCTCTCTGCTGTCCTGTGCCATCATTACCGCGTCGACACGGGCTTCCCCATCGATGATGTTCGCCGTGCGGACCACTGAAAAGTAGTCATCGTTCTCGAACTTCACGACACTCCTTCCATTCACGGCGTGGCACTTCTCCAACGAGTAAGCTCCGCTTCTGTTCGTGAGAGTTGAGTCCTCGCCACTAGTGACCAGCACATGCTCCAACGCGTTTCCGTCCGCGTCCCTGACGAAACCATAGACGTACGTGTCGGAAACCGAGTCCACACAGATATAATCCTCACAGTTCTTCAGGTCCTGCTTGGGTTTGTCGCAACCACTCAGCAATGCCAGGAGAGTGGCGATTGCTCCGAATGCCAGTTTTTTCATGTTTCCCATAAGATTCTCTATTTAAGTTATTATTATTCAATATTTTAGAAACCGAATGCTTTTTTCAGGTCATTCACCTTTTTGTTGAGATTGGACTCCCTCTCTTTCGCCGCCCTTTTCTCTTTTATCTCTTCCTTCGAGAATACCTGCAAGCCGAAAGGGTCTCTTCCGGAGCTGTCCAACAAACTTTCAATGTTTGTGATGGGCTTTCCGTCCAAGGCGAAATATAAGTACTTCCCTCCTTTTTTACATCTGAATATAGAGCTATTCATCGTAAATTCCTCGTAAGTGTCCCTTGAGTTGGTGTAGGTGTTCCTACACTCAAACTCGTATGGAGGCAACATATCAATGTCAGCCCCCACCTTATCGTACCTTCTAGCCGTCTTAAAAGTGATTTTAGGAGCGTCATCCGAATGGAAGGTGTGGAAGGAGGAGGCCTCTTTTGTCACGAACAAGAGGGATGAACGGTACATATTGTAAGCGGATTTCTGTTCCCCCCAAGATCTCAACATCCACTCCTTGTACACGTTTTTGCCTACGGTATAGAAAATCTTCTTGTCTATGCCGGTGGTTACCGTGTTAATGTTCGCATGGCAGACATAGATATCCGGCAAGTTGTCTTTACGCTCGAATGTCTTTTCAAAGATAATAGGGACAGGCGTCTGCAGATAGGTGTCTTCCAGCTCGATCATGAGCACTTTCGACTTCACGCCCTCGAATATATTGGCCTTCATCTTCCTCGCAGGCGGCACGGCCAGCACCCCGTTGGTGATCTCCAGGTTGTGGAAAGCCTCATTACCGATGAACCTCAACCCATAAGGAATGATAAGGTCCTTCAGCCTCGCACCCTCGAAGGCTTTCGCCCCGATTCCCAAGACCCTATACTGGGCCATTACCGTAGTGTCCTTCCTGCAGTAGGTGGAGGGGTAAGAGACGACGGTGGGGATTTTCACGACGCTATCCGAAACCGTAACTCCGCTCACGTACACCTCACCCCTGTTCACGACGATGTATTCCGGTTCGCCCGCTTTCCTTCCAATGTTATATTCCAAGACGATAATCTCGGAAGATATGGTATAGACCAAACCATCCTTCTCAAACGAGACACCTCTCTGGCTCGCATATGCGGAAAGGCAGGAGACAAGACCGAACAAAAATATTATTATACTTCTCATTTCTTTATCAATTTACCATTCAATGTGTAATTCACCTCTTCTTCCCCGTCCACGAATCTGACGTACCAACCTCTTTTCTGGGTCACGTCCGCCACAGGGATAAAATCTTGATAGTATGAGGTTTTCCTCTTTTTCTTATCGACAACCGTATATTTGGATTGACGATAATAATCACGGGTGAGACTTCCCCAAGGATACCCGAGGTCCTTAACATTCCTGGCGCCTGCGGTGATGAGCAGGCCGTTCTTGCCTCTCATGGACGTCGTGGGATATGTTCGCCTGCCGAGGTTATACTTCCGCTCGTTAAGGTCGTTCTTCAGGAATCGCTCGTCATCGTTGAACGCCTTGCTGATCCACTTCCTGAAGTTATCGGCCGTCGCACTGTAACAATCATCATACACCCGACAATACTTGATGTGGCTCAGCATCCGGGTGTTGATTTTCACTAACCCCTTAGGTTGGCTCGGGACCAAAGAAGAGTCTTCCTTCATTCGATAGAACGCATTCCCCCAAGTGACCTTCTTGGATATGTCAAAAATCAGTTCGGCGTCAAGTTCGTCGAACACGCCGGTGCCAAAATTAGCGACATTATGCACGACCAAAGCCCCGCTTCCCATCTTCAACTTAGCGAAACAGCCATTCCCCACAAACTGTAGTTCAGGCAGCCATATCCGATCATGCCCATGCCCATAAAAGAGGCTATCGGTAAGTCCGACGACCCTGAATCTACCCACGACAGGGGGGATGACAACATCCGTTAGATCCTTGTCGACATTTATAACCATCACCTCCCCTGAACGATAGAACTTGTCAGGACCCTTTATTGTGTCGGGGGTCTCCTTCGCATCTATCACGAGATATGTGACCAGGACCTTGTAGGAGATACCGTTTTCCTGGATAACATCTCCCACTGAATATTCCTCGGCAAATAGCCTAAATGACAGTATAAATGCGAATATGACAGTAAAAACAATACGCATCATCTTTCTTGCTCTCTTTATTTATTAATCAACACAAATATAAAAAAATAATCCAATAATGGGCACCCATTCGGAAGGTTTTCTCGAACACAGGGAAATTTGCTATTTAGCTATTTACTATTTACGAATCAGGCGCCATAAATTTCCATCCAATCCTTATCTTTGCATCGTTATGGATGCCACGAACCGCACATACATCGCCATCGACCTGAAGTCCTTCTTCGCCTCCGTGGAGTGCGCCGAAAGAGGGCTCGACCCCCTCACGACCCACCTCGTGGTGGCGGACAGCAGCCGCACGGAGAAGACCATCTGCCTAGCGATCACCCCTTCCCTGAAAGCCTACGGCATCGGCGGACGGGCGCGCCTCTTCGAGGTGGTGCAGTTGGTGAAAGGGGTCAACTACCGCCGCGCGATGGCCACGCCCCAGCACCGGCTCACGGGGAAATCACCCTTCGTGAAGGAGTTGGAGGAACATCCCGACTGGGCGTTGGACTACATCGTCGCGCCTCCCCGCATGTCCTACTACATCGATTACAGCACACGCATTTACAAGACTTACCTCAAATACGTCTCGGAGGAGGATATCCACGTCTACTCCATCGACGAGGTCTTCATCGACGCGACCAACTACCTCAAGAGCAACCATCTGACCCCGAGGGAGTTCGCCATGAAGATGATCCGCGACGTGTTCGAGCACACCGGCATCACCGCCACGGCTGGCATCGGCACCAACCTCTACCTCAGCAAGATAGCCATGGACATCGTGGCGAAACATATCCCTGCGGACAAGGACGGGGTGCGCATCGCAGAGTTAGACGAACTCTCCTACCGCCAACAACTTTGGGACCACCGTCCCCTCACCAGCTTCTGGCGGGTGGGCAAAGGCATCGCCCGCAAGCTGGAGATGTACGGCATGGACACGATGGGCAAGGTGGCCCGGTGCTCCCTGCGTAACGAGGATTTCCTCTACCAACTCTTCGGCGTCAACGCGGAACTGCTCATCGACCACGCCTGGGGCTGGGAACCCTGCACCATCGCCGACATCAAAGGCTACCAGCCTGAAAACCACTCGATCGGCAACGGACAAGTGCTCTCCTCCCCCTACGACTACAAAAAGACGAAGGTGGTGGTCCAGGAGATGGCGGATAACCTCGCCCTCGAACTGGTGGACAAGCGCTTGGTCACCAACCAGATATGCCTCTACATAGACTATGACGCTGAGTCGCTCACCCGCCCTGAAATCAGGGATGCGTACCATGGAGCGATCACCACCAGCTACTACGGCAAGCCCGTCCCCAAGCCTGTGCACGGTAACTGCAACCTCTCCGCATACACCTCCTCCACCCATGCGATCATCGAAGCCGCGACCAGCCTATTCGATAAGATCATCGACCCCAACCTGCTGGTCAGGAGGTTAAACATCACCGCAGGAAGAGTGCTGAACGAAGGCGCGCAAAAGAGGGAAAAACAACCCATCCAGCTGGAGCTCTTCGTCGACTACGAGGCGCAAGAGAAAGAGAACGCACGGAAGGAAGCGGCGCAGAAAAAGGAGCGGAAGGTACAGGAGGCGTTGTTGGACATCAAGAAGAAATTCGGCAAGAACGCTATCCTAAAAGGATTGAACTTCGAGGAGGGCGCGACCGCCAAGGAACGTAACCAACAGATAGGAGGGCACAAGGCATGACACACGAGTACGACGACATCATCCACCTGCCCCACCCCGTCTCC
>JAGCGM010000163.1 GCA_017649635.1 Paludibacteraceae bacterium
CCGGAAGTGCTACGCATCTGCGACGAGATGGTCAGCATTCCTATCTTAGGCAAGATATCCTCCCTCAACGTCTCCGTGGCGGCCGGCGTGATGATCTATGAGGCGGTAAGACAACGTGGCGAAAAATAATCAGGAAGCACAATGAACGTTCTATACGAAGACAACCACATCATCATCGTGAACAAGAGCTGCACGGAGATCGTGCAGGGCGATAAGACGGGCGACACGCCCCTCTCGGAGATGGTGCAGGCGTATCTCAAGGAGAAGTACGCCAAGCCAGGGAACGTCTTCATCGGTGTGACCCACCGTCTGGACCGGCCCGTCAGCGGAGTCGTCGTCTTCGCGAAGACATCCAAGGCGCTCAGCCGCCTGAACGAGATGTTCCGCACCCACGACCTCACCAAACGCTACTGGGCCATCGTCAAGAACCGTCCGCCTCAAGAGGAGGAACTGCTCACCCATTACCTCGTGCGCAACGAGCGCATGAACAAGACCTTCGTGTACGACAAGCAGGTCAAGGATTCGAAACGATCCAAGCTCAGCTATAAAATCATCGCCCAGTCGGACAAATACTATCTGCTGGAGATAGACCTCATGACGGGACGCCACCACCAGATACGCGCCCAGCTGGCACACATCGGTTGCCCTATCCGCGGCGACCTCAAATACGGGTTCGACCGTTCCAACAAGGACGGAGGCATCAGCCTGCACGCCCGCAACATACGGTTCATACACCCCGTGTCGAAGAAGGAGATAAACATCGTGGCACCCACGCCCGACGACACCCTCTGGAACACATTCGAAGAGATACTAAGCAAGCAAAGCGAGGAGGCCCCGACCACCCCGCAGACAGAAGACCATGAAGCATAGACTATTCGCCATATTACCCCTTTTCGCCACCTTCGCCCTCCATGCAGAGATAAACGAAGAGCGGTTGGTCGTGCTCTTCGACTCCCTGAAGAACTGCGAGGTGGATAGCGTAAAAGACCAACTCAACAGAGAGGTGCAAGCCACATTGGGCGAAGCGCTGAAGGACGAGAGCTCCTTCACCTACCCGTTCGAGAAACTCACCAACCTGGGGAAAGTCCTTTCGGACGACAAGAAGGTGAGGATCTACACCTGGTCATTCCCCTACACCGACCGCACCCACGGGTACGGAGGATTCATTCAAGTAAAAGGCAAAAACAAACTCACCACCACACCCCTCACGCTATCCAGGGAAGCGTACCTGCCCTCCCAACAGGGCAAGATCGCCACGACCGACTGGTACGGAGCGCTATACTACAAAGTATTCCTCGTGAAGAACAGGGGAGGAAACTACTACGTGACGCTAGGTTGGGCTGGCTACAACGCCGCGTCCGACTATAAGATCATCGAGACCCTCAATATCGACGGAAGGGGCAACGCCTCGCTCGGGAAGATGGTCTTCGAAAAGAGAGGCAAAAACGATTCCAGGATCATCCTAGAATACAGTGCGGAGGCGAAGATAGCCCTCAACTACGACGCCTCCTCCAAACGGATCATCTTCGACCACCTATCCCCCATCGAGCCCGGATACAAGGACATACACGTCTACTACGGTCCAGACTTCACCTACGATGCCTATAAACTGAAGAAAGGCACCTGGTACCTGGAGGAGAACATCGATGCCAGAAACACACGATAACACTAAGATATAAGATATATGAAACTAAAAACAGCATTATTTCTTATGACTACAACCCTGATAGGCTCTTGCTCCAATGAGGGAGACAAAGCGACAAACACCTCCGTGGAGACGGAGTTCGAATACAAAGTGGACAAATTCGCTGACTTGGAAATCCTGCGCTACAAGGTGCCGGACTTCGAATCGTTGAGTCTCAACCAAAAGAAACTCATCTACTTCCTTTCGCAAGCCGCATTGGAAGGGAGGGACATCCTCTACGACCAGAACAACAAATATAACCTGACGATACGCAGGACATTGGAAGCCGTATTCCTCAACTACGCCGGCGACAGGAACAACAAGAACTTCGAGGAGATGATCACCTACCTGAAAAGGGTATGGTTCTCCAACGGAATCCACCACCACTACGCCACGGACAAGTTCGAGCCGAACTTTAACCAAGCCTACTTCGAGATGGTAGTCCGCTCCATTTCGCCAGACAAACTTCCTATCAAAGAATATGGCAACGACGTGGAGAAGATGCTGAAGGCCATCACCCCTGTCATGTTCGATAAGAACCTCTATGCGAAAAGGGTGAACCAAACGGAGGGGGAAGACCTCATCAAGACATCCGCCAACAACTACTACGAAGGGGTGACGGAGAAAGAGGTGGACGCCTTCTACGACAAGATGAGGGATCCGAACGACACCACCCCACTCTCCTACGGACTGAACAGCAAACTCATGAAGGAGAACGGCCAAATCGTGGAGAAGCAATGGAAGGTCGGAGGCATGTACTCCGCCGCCATCGAGAAGATCGTGGGATGGTTGGAGAAAGCGGCGGAAGTAGCGGAAAACGACGCACAGAAAAAGGTGATTAACTCATTGATAGACTATTACGAGACCGGAGACCTGCTGACCTTCGACGAATACAGCATTCTTTGGGTGGAGGACACGGAGTCACGCATCGACTTCGTCAACGGATTCATCGAGACCTACGGAGACCCGTTGGGCATCAAGGCCAGCTGGGAGTCCGTCGTCAACTTCAAGAACCTCGAGGCGACGCAAAGGACCATCACCATCAGCCAGAACGCACAATGGTTCGAGGACCACTCACCGGTGGACCCACGCTTCAAGAAGGACAGCGTGAACGGAGTGACCGCCAAGGTAATCACGGCAGCCATGCTCGGTGGAGACTGTCATCCAGCCACACCGATAGGCATCAACCTGCCTAACGCCAACTGGATCCGTCAGATGCACGGTTCGAAATCCGTCACGTTGGAGAACATCACCGAAGCCTACGACAAGGCCGCCCAAGGCAACGGATTCAACGAGGAGTTCGTATGGAACGACGAGGAGAGGGAGCGCATCAAGAAGTACGGTTACCAATCAGACAACCTGCACACCGACCTACACGAATGCCTCGGTCACGGTTCGGGTCAACTGCTTCCAGGCGTGAGCCAAGACGCCCTGAGAGCCTACGGCGCCACTATCGAGGAGGCGCGCGCAGACCTCTTCGGGCTCTACTACGCGGCAGACCCTAAGATGGTCGAACTAGGTCTATTGCCTAATATGGAAGCCTACAAAGCCGAATACTACAAGTACATGATGAACGGTATGCTCACCCAGCTCACCCGAATCGAGCTAGGCAACAACATCGAGGAGGCACACATGCGCAACCGCCAGCTCATCGCGCAATGGGTATACGAGCACGGCAAGGCGAAGAACGTCGTGGAACTGAAGGAAAAGGAGGGCAAGACCTTCGTGGTCATCAACGACTACGATGCGATGAGAGGACTCATCGGAGAGTTATTGGCTGAAATCCAGCGCATTAAGTCAGAAGGAGATTTCAATGCGGCCAAACAACTGGTCGAGACCTACGGAGTGAAGGTAGACCCGAAGATCCACAAGGAAATCCGCGAACGTTACGCCGCATTGAACATCGCGCCATACAAAGGATTCGTCAACCCGAGATACGAGCCGATATATGATAACGAAAAGAATATCATCGACATACAAGTGAAATATGATGAAACGTTCGTCAAGCAAATGATTCGTTACTCGAAAGAATATTCCAATCTGCCGAGTCTCAACTAAAAAAAATGATGGATTTGAGAGATTAATTCCACAAGAAATATTACATTTGCACAACGAAGTAATTAAACGGGAAATTAAATAAAAAGAATATATCATGAGAATTAAGAAATCACCCCAAGCAGACTTGAACAACAAACGTTCAATGTTCACCTTGATCGGTCTTGTCATCGTTCTTGGATTAGCCTACATCTGCTTCGAATGGTCAAAGAGCAATGTGGAGAAGTATAACCCGAGTGATTATGCACAAGAAGCCAACGCAGAAGAGGACATCGATGCGACAACGCAAGAAGACCAGCCGGAACCAGAAGAGCCGGAGCCAGAGCCAGAGCAAGAAACGCCAGATCCAGACCCACAAGAGCTCAAGGTCGTGGACGATACTGTGAAGACGACATCGACAATCAAGGCAGAAACGGAAGGCAAAGACAAGCCTATGGAAATGCCTAAGACATTCGAGAAAGAAGATGATGAGGAAAAGGACGAGGTTCCATTCGTAAAAGTGGACAAGAAAGCGCAATTCCCTGGCGGTCCGGATAAATTGAGGGAGTATCTCAACAAGAACTTAAGTTATCCTCAGATTGCCATGGACGAAGGAATCGAAGGAAAGGTATTCGTGAAATTCGTCGTATCCTCCAAGGGAACCATCAAAGATGCCAAAGTGGTCCGTAGCGTTGACCCTGCATTGGACGCAGAAGCTCTCCGCGTCGTTAACTCAATGCCGGCTTGGGCGCCAGCAGAGCAGCACAACAAGCCATGCGCATCCTACTTCACATTGCCAGTGAACTTTGTGTTGAACAGATAATCTGAGACAGGAAACAGGCCACAAGCTAAGTTCCAAAAAGATTAACAAATATTTGGAAGGGAAGAAAGTCACATTCTTCCCTTCTTTTTTTCAACAAGGGCAGAAAATGTGTCTACAATAACGTATAAATATTCCAAAAAAAGATTAATTTCGCGCTTGCAAGAAAAAGAGAAACATGAGGTGGTTTCTAAAATGATAACCACTGTAACGTAAACAACTAAAACAACAATGGAAATTTTAATGATTGTAGTGTTCCTGATCGGATACTCCAGTATCGCGATGGAACATCCGCTAAAGGTCAACAAAGCGGCATCGGCACTGCTATTATGCGCCATTCTCTGGACCATCTACGTATTAAATGCAGAACCCATCCTACTGGCAAGTTCAGAATTCATTGAACATTTCAACCTAAGCAGTTTAGGAGATGCGGTGGCATCATTGCCAGACCTCCACGAGAAGGTCATCAAGTACGTGACTGAAGTACAAATCATTGAAGGACTCGGAGATGTGGCCTCCACACTATTCTTCCTCATGGGTGCGATGACCATCGTCGAACTCATCGACGCACACAGGGGATTCTCCATCATCACAGACAGAATCACCACGCAGGACAAGAAGAAACTCTTGTGGATGCTCTCCTTCATCACCTTCTTCATGTCGGCCGTATTGGACAACCTCACGACCACCATCGTGATGGTCATGTTGCTCCGCAAACTCGTCGCCGACAAGTCAGAGAGGTGGAGATTCGCCTGTCTGATCGTCATCGCCGCCAACGCAGGTGGAGCCTTCTCCCCTATCGGTGACGTGACCACCATCATGCTCTGGGTGAAGGGTAACATCACCACCGCAGGCGTGATCCCTAACCTGTTCATTCCTTCCCTATTCGCCATGATCATTCCATTGATGATAGAGACCATCACCATCAAGGGAGATGTGGTGGCACCGAAAGGGACCAGCAGCAGCAACAACACAGCGGACATCATCACCGATAAGGAAAGAAAGACGATATTCATCCTCGGAATCGGTGCGTTGGTCTTCGTGCCAATCTTCAAGACCATCACCCACCTTCCTCCATTCATCGGCGTATTGTTCGGACTGGGTGTGCTTTGGGTATACACCGAATTGCTTTACCACAACAAAAAGCAGGTACCTGAGAACGCGAAGGCCAGAATCTCCGTGGTATTGAAAAAAGTGGACTTCACCACTATCCTATTCTTCCTCGGCATTCTGATGGCTGTAAACGCCCTGCAATGCGCCGGGATCCTCGCCGAATTGGCAAGCTTCCTCGATAGGACGGTAGGCAATCCTTACCTCATCGACATCATCATCGGTGTGCTCTCCTCCATCGTGGACAACGTGCCATTGGTGGCAGGCTGCATGGGTATGTATGACGTCGCCGCTACGGGCATGCTCGCCACGGACGGTGTCTTCTGGATGTTCTTGGCATACTGCGCAGGCGTCGGTGGTTCCATCCTGATCATCGGTTCCGCAGCAGGCGTTGTTGTCATGGGTCTAGAGAAGGTGGATTTCGGATGGTACCTGAAGAACATCTCTCTCCTCGCCTTCATCGGCTACATCTCAGGAGCAGGGGTCTTCATCCTGCAAGAGGAGGTGCTCCGTCCATTGTTCGGTCTATAACAAAACACGAAATAATAACAAAGGGATACCCACGGTTTTCATGGGTATCCCTTTGTTGTGTGTGAACGCACGGTGTGGATCAACGGGCGTGCGATGATGGTTAAACGCAATGAATCACAGGACCATGGACAGCTGGATCCTTTTCCGCTCCAAATCCACATTGATGACCTTCACCTCCACATGCTGGTGCAGGGAGACCACATCGGCAGGATTGCTGACGAAATGGTCCGCCATCTGGGAGATATGCACCAAACCATTCTCCTTCACCCCAATGTCGACGAAAGCGCCGAAATTGGTGACGTTGGTGACGATGCCAGGGTAGACCTGACCCACCTTCACATCCTCTATCACGTGGATGGTAGGATCGAACTCGAACACCTTGATGCCCTTGCGTCGGTCCAAGCCAGGCTTGTCAAGCTCCTCCATGATATCGTTCAAAGTAGGGAGACCCACCTTATCGCTCACATAATCATTCAGGTTCAGTTGTTTCTTCAATTCCTTGTTTTGGATAAGCTCGGAGACGGAGCATTTCAGCGACTTCGCCATTTTCTCCACGATACCGTAGCTCTCCGGATGCACCGCCGTGTTGTCCAACGGATTTTCCGCGTCAGGGATACGTAGGAAGCCCGCACATTGCTCGAAAGCCTTGGCGCCTAAGCGAGGCACATCCAGCAACTGTTTGCGGGAGGAGAAGGCTCCGTTGGCCGTGCGATAATCCACAATGTTCTGCGCCAACTGCGGACCGAGTCCTGAAATATAGTTCAGCAGATGCTTGCTCGCCGTGTTCAGGTTCACCCCCACAAGGTTCACGCTATTCTCCACCGCCTGGTCCAACGAACGTTTCAGTTTCGTCTGGTCCACGTCATGCTGGTACTGTCCCACGCCAATAGACTTAGCATCGATCTTCACCAGTTCCGCTAAAGGGTCCATCAGGCGACGGCCGATGGAGACCGCCCCACGCACCGTCACGTCATAGTTAGGGAACTCCTCCCTCGCCACCGCCGAAGCGGAGTAGATGGAGGCGCCGCTCTCACTCACCACGAAGACCTGCACCTTGCGGTCGAACCGTATGCTCTGGATGAACTGCTCCGTCTCACGGCCAGCCGTGCCATTACCGATGGAGATCGCCTCGATTTTGTAGGCCTCCACCAGCTTCGCTATCTTCGTCATCGCCTGCGCCCGCTCGTTCTGCGGCGGGTGCGGGTAAATCGTCTCATTGTGCAACAGATTGCCCTGTGCGTCCAGGCAGACCACCTTACAGCCCGTACGATAGCCTGGATCGATCGCCAGCACACGCTTCTCGCCCAACGGAGGAGAGAGCAACAGTTGGCGCAGATTCTCCGAGAACACCTTGATCGCCTCGTCGTCCGCCTTCTCCTTCATCGTGGCGGAGAACTCCGTCTCGATAGAAGGCTTGATCAACCGTTTATAGGCATCCGCCACGGCCGTCTGCACCTGACGGGAAGCCTCGGTCACCCCTTTGACGAAAAGAGGGTTCAGACGCTCCAAAGCCGCATCCTGGTCGGGAGAGACATCCACACGGAGGAAACCCTCCGCCTCGCCGCGGCGCATCGCCAGCAGACGATGGGAGGAACAACGGCGGGCCGGCTCCTTCATGTCGAAGTAGTCACGGTACTTCTCCGCCTCCTTCTCCTTTCCCTTCACCACCTTCGATTGGATGACCGCCTCATGCGCGAAGAGCCTGCGGATACGACCTCTGGCGTTCTCCTGCTCACTCACCCACTCCGCTATGATGTCACGCGCACCCTGCAAGGCCTCGTCCACATCCTTCACATCCCCCTTCACGAAAGGGAGAGCCTTCCCTTCCACATCGTTATTCACTTGGCACATGAGGATCTTCGCCAAAGGCTCCAGACCCTTGCTCTTCGCCACCTCGGCTCGAGTGCGGCGTTTCGGCTTATAGGGGAGGTAGATATCCTCGACCTCCGTCAGGGTCACACACGCCTCGATACGTTTCTTCAGTTCAGGCGTAAGCTTACCTTGCTCCTCGATGCTCTTCAAGACGCTCGCCTTGCGTTTCTCCAACTCGACAAGCTTCTCGTACTGTATCTGTATCTCCTGGATGTCCACTTCGGTAAGGCCGCCCGTCATCTCCTTACGGTAACGGCTGATGAACGGGATGGTCGCCCCGTCCGACAAAAGCTTCAAAGTATTCGCCACCTGTTTCTGCTGGATGTTCAGCGTCTGGGCGATAATAGAGTCAAACTGCATAAAAAGATATTTAGTATAACAAATGTAGTAAAATATAGTGAAACGACCATCCTGGCGGGAAAAAAACAGAGGAGACGAAACGCTCGCTTCCTCTGCTATAATAACCCAAAAATACTGCAATCAAAAGTAAGGTTCTTCTTCGTAAAGGTAAAGTTACATGGTTTTCTAAAAGTATTAGTATCATTGAACACCACAAAGATATGGGTTGCGCCAAATTCTCACATGGACAAAAATCCCAAAAGCATGGAAAATTTCGTCAAAAAAGGGAGAGGCACCTCCGCCACAAGGGGAAAGTGCCTCTGACCATCCATCTAAACTGTAAAACGATCATTTATATGGTTCATCCACGATCATATATCCTCCGGTCACGGGTTGGAACCAAGTGTCGCCACCGAACCAATAAAGGCGATTATTGATGACTACACGTTTGCTGCCCTCTGGCAACGTCGTGACAATGTTCGCGTTCGGGAGAACCACATCATCTTCAGGACTGCTAACGATGACATATCCTTGGCTAGAAGGCATGAACCAAGTCTCGTTATAATTGTAGTAAGTGACGCCATTGACTGTAACAGCCGCAGCTCCCACAGGAAGAGCTTGAACGTACACTTCACTCGCAGCCGCCACTGGTCTTTCGATCACCACATATCCACCTACTCTCTTGGAGAACCATACGCCATTGCCATACCAGTAATCAACACCTCCCAAGTTGACAGTCACACAAGCGAAAGGCAGGGCTGTCAAAACCAGGTTGACAGGACGGTGTACCAACTCGAATCCGAAGGTCGGATGTTGACGATAGAAGTGTCCGTTGTGGACATAGAATCTAACACCGTGAGAATCAATAAAGTGGCACGCTCTAGGATGCATCGTCGGACGATAAGGTCTACCATTGTGGTATACGATCGGAGACGGTCCGTGAGGCACAACCACCGGATGAGGGTGATGCAGAGTCCTCGGACGAATCGCAGCACGTGGTGCAGGTCCGTGATGAGGTGCTGGTCCGTGATGAGGTGCAGGTCTGTGATGAGGTGCAGGAGCTGGTCCATGATGAGGAGCCGGTGCTGGAGCACGATGAGACGGAGCCGGAGCGTGGTGAGGAGAAGGGGCCGCGCCTCTTCCTATATTAGGAACCGGTGCACGGTGAGGTGCTGGAGCCTTCGGTGCGTGAGACACAGATGGTGCGCGGTAAGGCGCTGGAGCTGGGCTAGCAGATCTGTGAGACGGAGCTCCCCCACGAGGTGAGGATGTCTGAGGTTGACGAGGGCTCGGGCTGCTCGGCCTTGCCGCAGGCGATTGCGAAGCGCGTGGCTGCGACATTTGAGGACGAGGGTTGGATGCCGCCGGTGCGCTTGCCTGTTGGCGAGGACCGTTGTTCCCGGAACGCTGAGCGAAATCGTGGTGCTGCGAACCCCTATTGCCTCCCCTATTCATACCTGAGTTAGGAGCGGATTGTCTGCCATTGAAAGATGATTGGTTATTTTGTCTATGCGTTGGTGCTTGATTAAAATTGTTATTACTGTGAGAACCACTTCTCATTTCCGTTCTTTGTTGTCCGCCCTGACGACCACCATGTCTTTGGGCGGTTGCTGAGGTGCAAACCATTACCAATACTGTAATGAGAATTGCGATAAACTTATTTGTTTTCATGACCGTAAAATTTAGAATGTTTTACATTTTGTTTCCTAACAAAAATAGTACAAACACCATGCCAAAACAAGCCGATTTGATTGATTATCACTTATTTACGGACTAATCGACAGAAACAATCGATGAAACGGGCGTTTCGTTCGACGAAGGCCTTAATTACACAGCGTATAAAGGTCTTTTCTTGGATTAATAATCATCAACGGAACGATTGATTTCTTTATCACCTTCAACTCCTTCGGACCGAAGAGGATGTCGTCCATGCCATATTCGCGCGACGCGGAGATCATCAAAAGGCCCGCATCCAACTCCATCACCCTATCCACAGCCTCCAATTCGATCTTGAAACTATTCTTGTGCGCCTCCACATTTTCGTACTCCACGGAGCCCTTATCCATCAGAGACTTGATCGCCTCCGCGTTCTGTTGCGCCCTCGTGCCATAATCATTCGCCACCATCAACATGATGTGGGAATGGAAGTGCATGCCCATGCCACGGCAGAAGACACCCTACTCGCGCTCCTCCACCAAAAATCCTATCGGCACGAGCACGCGGTCGAAAGAAATCTGTTGACCCGGTTTCACGAAATAATAAGGAATCCTCAACTCACGGCAAAGCTTCAACTGGTTATTCGGTTTATTATAAGGAGGAACATCCGACACCTCGAAAATCAGGATGGCCGCCTCCACGAACTCCATGAAATCCGTGAAGTCATCGTCCAACACATAATAATTGACGGGGAAACCTATCCTATCTCTTTTCCACGATTCGAACGCCTTCTCATAATCGGAAGGTTCCTCACGATTGCCCAATATGCCTAACAAGCAAATCTGCTTGTCATGGGCATCCGCCAACTTCTTTGCCAAAACCAGTGCGGTCTCCGGAAAATAATCAGGATGGGCGGCCACATATATCTGTTCTTTCGGTAATTCTTCGACTTTCAACATATCATTTCCTTTTCGAGTATGCAAAAATAAAATTAAGAGTTAAGATTTAAAAATATAAAGGGAAGAAACGTCATGGCGTTTTATTATGGATTTACGATTTACGGATTTACTATTTACCGTTTACGATTTACCATTTGCCACATACGATTTACGATTTCATAGACACTAGTTCCACACTTTCTTCCACAAAAAAGGGAGGAAATCCAAGAACTTCCTCCCTCTCGCAATGATATTTAAACAAAAATTACTTTGCCTTTTGTTGAGCCGCATAGCGCAGGTTCAATTGTTCAATCACATCATTGGTGATGTTCAACGCTTCGTCCGCGAATAACACATTGTCGTAATCCGCATTGCTCAGAATGAGTTTAAACCTTTTGTCCGCATTGTACACCTTGAAGAATGCAGCCACCGTGTCGCGCAACTGCTTGTTCATCTTCTGCTGTTCAATCATCAACTCCTGGGTCAATTTCTTATCCAACAGTTGGAGTTCCTGATCCTGCTTGTACAGATTAGCCTGTTCGCTCTGCAAAGTGGCCTCCGTCAAAAAGCCGCCGGCCTGGTATTTCTTCTGAAACGCCTCATAGTCCTTTTGAAGCTTCATCTGAGCGTTCGCCAACTCCTTGCGGGACTTCTCCTCCTTCTTCAGCAAGACCTCG
>JAGCGM010000164.1 GCA_017649635.1 Paludibacteraceae bacterium
CCTCGTCGTTCCATGCACGGATTGTACAGGGCTTTGATTAATAATATGGTTGTCGGTGTATCTCAGGGCTACAAGAAGGAACTTGAACTTGTTGGTGTCGGTTATCGTGTTTCCAACCAAGGTCAGGTGCTTGAGTTCGCTGTAGGATATACCCATAACATCTTCTTACAATTGCCAAAGGAGATTAAGATCGAGACCAAGAGTGAGAGAAACCAGAACCCATTGGTTATCCTCGAGAGTTGCGACAAGCAATTGTTGGGCCAGGTTTGCGCGAAGATTCGTACGTTCCGTAAGCCAGAGCCTTACAAGGGTAAAGGTATTAAATTCGTTGGCGAGCAGATTCGTCGTAAGGCTGGTAAGTCAGCTGGTGCTAAGTAATCATTGTAAAAAAGTAGTATTATGGCGACTAAAATTGAAAGAAGATTAAAGATAAAGAGGAGAATCAGGGGCAAGGTCTCCGGATCTGCCGCTCGTCCTCGCATGACAGTTTTCAGAAGCAACAAGCAAATCTATGTTCAGTTGATCAACGATTTGGAAGGCAAGACATTGGCTGCCGCTTCTTCCCTCGGAATGACGGAGAAGTGTCCTAAGAAGGAACAAGCTGCCAAGGTAGGCGAATTGGTTGCTAAAAAAGCTTTGGAGGCAGGTATCAGTGAGGTTGTGTTCGACCGTAACGGTTACTTGTACCATGGTAGAGTTAAAGAATTGGCGGATGCTGCTCGTAAGGGCGGTCTTAAATTTTAATAGTTATGGCTGGAGAAAATGTTAAAGTAAAGTCAACCAACGACTTGGAATTGAAGGATAGGTTGGTAGCGATTAACCGTGTGACGAAGGTGACCAAAGGTGGTCGTACTTTCAGTTTCGCTGCAATGGTTGTTGTAGGAAACGAAGAGGGCGTCGTCGGATACGGTTTGGGTAAAGCCAGTGAGGTTACCGCAGCCATAGCGAAAGGCGTAGAGGCAGCTAAGAAGAACTTGGTGAAGGTCCCTGTGCTGAAGGGTACGATTCCTCACGAGCAGGAAGCGAAGTTCGGTGGCGCTGAAGTCTTGTTGAGACCAGCATCCCACGGTACCGGTGTGAAGGCCGGAGGTGCCATGCGTGCCGTTCTTGAGAGCGTAGGTATCACTGACGTCTTGGCTAAGTCAAAGGGTTCTTCCAACCCTCACAACTTGGTGAAGGCGACGGTTCTCGCACTCTCTGAGATTCGCGACGCTTACACGGTTGCGCAAAACCGCGGTGTTTCAATGGAAAAAGTGTTTAAAGGTTAATTTTTGGAAATATGGCTAAGATTAAGATTAGACAGATTAAAAGTAAGATCGGTGCCCCAAAAAGGCAAAAGGAGACTCTCGAAGCTTTGGGCTTGAAGAAAATTAACGCTGTTGTTGAACATGAGGACACTCCAAGCATCTTGGGTATGGTCGAGACTGTTAAACACTTGGTGATTGTTGAAAAATAGTAATTAACTTTAAAAACATTTCATAATGGATTTAAGTAATTTGAAGCCAGCTGCGGGGTCAGTAAAGAGCAGAAAGAGGATCGGTCGTGGTCCGGGTTCCGGTTTGGGTGGTACTTCCACGAGAGGTCACAAAGGAGCTAAGTCTCGTTCTGGTTATTCAAAAAAGATCGGTTTCGAGGGTGGACAAATGCCTTTGCAACGTCGTTTGCCTAAGTACGGATTTAAGAATATCAATCGTGTTGAATATAAGGCTATCAACTTGGGCGATATCCAAGCTGTTGCCTCTGAGAAGAATCTGGATGCAGTTGATGTTAACGTGTTAGTTTCGGCTGGTATGGCTTCTCCTAAGGACTTGATCAAGGTTTTGGGTGATGTCCGTAAGGGCCAGTTGACCAGCAAGTTGACGGTTTCTGCTCACGCTTTCTCTAACTCGGCGAAGAGCGCGATTGAGGCTTTAGGTGGTACGATTGTAATTCTTGAGAAATGAGGAAACTTATAACAAAATTACAGGAAATATATAGGGTCAAGGATTTGAGACATCGAATCCTTGTCACCTTTTTATTTGTTTTGGTCTATCGCTTCGGCTCCTTCGTGGTATTGCCGGGCATAGACACGAGTTCTCTTTCAAGCTTGAAAGACCAGACCGCTGAGGGTTTGATGGGACTTTTGGATATGTTCTCCGGAGGTGCCTTCTCCAACGCGTCAATCTTTGCGCTCGGTATCATGCCGTACATCTCGGCTTCCATCGTGGTGCAGTTGTTGACCATCGCGGTTCCTTCTTTCCAGAAGATGCAGAAGGACGGCGATAGCGGTAGGAAGAAGATGATCCAGATCACCCGTTATTTGACGGTGGCTATCCTCTTGCTCCAAGGTCCATCCTATTTGTTGAACTTGTCTTATCAGTTGAGGGAGGTCGGTTCCGCTTTGCCGGAAGGCTGGTGGTTCAGGGTTTCTTCGACTATCATCCTCTGTGCGGGCAGTATGTTCGTCATGTGGTTGGGTGAGCGTATCACGGACAAGGGTGTCGGCAACGGTATTTCCTTCATCATCTTGGTGGGTATCATCGCACGTTTCCCTCACGCTGTGGTCGGCGAGTTCGCGTCTTGCTTGAACGAGAGCGGAGGTCTCATCAAATTGATCTTGGAGATTCTCGGTCTCTTCGCGGTTTCTTGCGCGGCGATCCTTTTGGTGCAGGGCGTCAGGAAAGTTCCTGTGCAGTACGCTAAGCAGATGGTTTCCGGTCAGAGATTGGGTGGCGCTCGCCAATACATTCCTTTGAAGGTGAACGCCGCTAACGTGATGCCAATCATCTTCGCCCAGGCGATCATGTTCATCCCGTTGGCGCTCATGCCGGTGCTCGGAAATGGCGACGGCTCGAGTTCCTTCTTCTCTATGTGGCGTGATAACAATAGCCTCGTGTATAATTTGATTTTTGCTGCGCTGATCATCGTCTTCACATACTTCTATGTGGCGATCATCATCAATCCTACCCAGATGGCGGAGGACATGAAGCGCAACAACACGTTCATTCCTCAGGTTAAGCCTGGTACGGAGACGGCCGAGTACATCGATACGATCATGTCTCGCATCACATTGCCGGGTGCTATTTTCTTGGCTATCTTGGCCATCTTGCCTGCCATCGTACGCCAGTTCGGCGTCACCACGCAGTTCGCGCAGTTCTTCGGGGGAACTTCCCTGTTGATCGTCGTGGGTGTGGTGCTCGACACGTTGCAGCAGATCAATAGCCACTTGAAGATGAACGGATACGACGATTTGTTGGAGTCCGGTCATTTCAGGGGTCGTTCCAGTGCATCCGTTTACTAACGGTCTATGATATATCTTAAGACTGCCGAGGATATCGAGTTGATGAGGATAAGCAACAGGATTGTTGCGATGACGCTGGGCGAGATCGCGAAGGCGGTGAAGCCCGGGGTTACCACCTTGCAACTCGATGCGCTGGCAGAGGATTTCATCCGCTCGCAGGGTGCTGTCCCAAGTTTCTTAGGATATGCGGGGTATCCGAATTCGATATGTACCTCCGTGAATGATCAGGTGGTGCATGCGATACCCTCCAAGTATGTACTGAAGGAGGGGGATGTCGTTTCCGTGGATTGCGGAGCTCAGATAAATGGTTTCCATGGTGACTCCTGCTACACGTTCTGTGTGGGCGAAGTCTCCGAAGAGGTGAAGAAGCTGTTGCGGACCACCAAGGAGGCCCTCCTGCTGGGAATCAGCAAGGCGAAGTCGGGGAACCGTCTGGGTGATGTGGGTCATTCGATCCAGGAGTACTGCGAAGGGAAAGGATATTCAGTCGTACGTGAGATGACAGGTCACGGGATCGGAAGGATGATGCACGAAGAACCTTTGGTCCAGAATTATGGGCGAGCGAGAAGGGGCCTCCTGTTCAGGGAAGGCGTTGTGATCGCGATAGAACCCATCATCAACATGGGCAAGAGGGGTGTTTATTTGGAGAAGGATGGATGGACAGTGCGTACTGCCGATGGTTTACCTTCCGCTCATTACGAGCATACGGTTGCGATAGGTGATAGTCCCGATATTCTTTCTTCTTTTGAATATGTCGAACAAATATTAGGTACTAACGCATTATAGTTGGATGGCAAAACAGGCTGCTATAGAACAAGATGGAACCATCGTAGAGGCATTGTCGAATGCGATGTTTCGTGTAGAGTTGGAGAATGGACATGAGATTACCGCCCATATCTCGGGGAAGATGAGGATGCACTACATCAAAATTCTTCCGGGAGATAAGGTGAGAGTTGAAATGTCACCGTATGATTTGTCCAAGGGACGGATTGCTTTTAGATACAAATAGAATAAATAATTGAGATATGAAAGTTAGAGCTTCTTTAAAAAAACGTACTCCTGAGTGTAAAATTGTGAGGAGAAAAGGGCGTTTGTATGTGATTAACAAAAAAAATCCTAAGTATAAACAACGTCAAGGATAATTTTTTATACTTTTGCAAAAAAATTAGTTTATGGCTATAAGAATTGTCGGTGTAGATTTGCCACAGAACAAAAGGGGCGAAATCGGTTTGACCTATATCTTTGGTATAGGCCGTAGTAGTGCGAACAAAATCTTAGCACAAGCTGGTGTTGACAAGAACATCAAGGTAAAGGACTGGAACGATGAGCAGGCATCCAAGATTCGTGAGATTATTGGAACCCAATTCAAAGTTGAGGGAGACCTTCGTTCAGAAGTGCAACTGAACATCAAGCGATTGATGGATATAGGTTGTTACAGAGGAATCCGTCATCGTTTGGGATTGCCGTTGCGTGGACAGAGCACTAAGAACAACGCTCGTACTCGTAAGGGTAAGAAGAAAACTGTCGCAAACAAGAAGAAGGCGACTAAGTAATAGTTAGCGAACGCTATTTAATTATTAAAGATATGGCAAAAAAAGCAGTAGCAACCAAAAAAAGAGTAGTAAAAGTTGACGCGAATGGACAATTGCATGTCCACTCATCTTTCAACAACATCATCGTGTCTTTGGCAAACTCTGATGGCCAGGTGATCTCTTGGTCTTCAGCAGGTAAGATGGGATTCAGGGGTTCTAAGAAGAACACTCCGTACGCTGCGCAAATGGCTGCGCAGGATTGCGCGAAGGTGGCATACGATCTTGGTTTGAGAAAGGTGAAGGCATATGTGAAGGGTCCAGGTAATGGCCGTGAGTCCGCGATCAGAACTGTGCATGGCGCAGGTATCGAGGTGACGGAGATTATCGACGTAACACCACTACCACACAACGGTTGTCGACCACCTAAGAAACGTAGAGTATAAAAAATACAGTATTATAACAACTTTCGAATCTCGCATTGTGATAATTGCATTTTAAACCTCTCTGCAATTGCGGCTGCACGGTTCAAGGTTTGGAAATAAACAGTAACTAAAATGGCTAGATACATAGGTCCAAAAACTAAGATTGCGCGTCGTTTCGGTGAACCGATTTTCGGTCCAGACAAGATTTTGGCTAAGAGAAACTTCCCACCGGGACAACATGGCGTAAACAGAAGAAAGAAGTCATCTGAGTATGGTATCCAGTTGGCTGAGAAGCAAAAGGCTAAATACACTTACGGTGTCCTCGAGAGACAGTTCCGTAACCTCTTTGAGGCTGCTAACCGTTCTAAGGGTATTACGGGTGAGGTGCTCTTGCAACTCCTCGAGGCTAGGCTCGATAACATCGTTTACCGTTTGGGTATCGCTCCGACTCGTGCGGCTGCGCGCCAGTTGGTTTCCCACAAGCATATCGTTGTGGACGGTGAGGTGGTTAACATTCCTTCTTATTCCGTTAAGCCAGGTCAAATCGTAGGTGTTCGCGAGAAATCCAAGTCTTTGGAAACGATCGTTAATTCTTTGTCAGGCTTCAACCACAGCAAGTATCCTTGGTTGGAATGGGACGCTCCTGTTTCCGCAGGTAAGTTCCTCCACCTGCCGGAACGTGCGGACATCCCTGAGAATATCAAAGAACAATTGATCGTCGAACTTTACTCTAAATAATAATTGATTCATGGCTATATTAGCGTTTCAAAAACCTGACAAGGTTATAATGTTGGAGGCGGACAATTTCCACGGGAAGTTCGAATTCCGTCCTCTTGAGCCTGGTTACGGTATTACCATCGGTAATGCCCTCAGACGCATTCTCCTTTCTTCGTTGGAGGGTTTCGCAATCACTTCAATCAAGATCGATGGCGTTGACCATGAATTCTCTGTGATTCCAGGCGTGATGGAAGATGTCACTAACGTCATCCTCAACTTGAAACAAGTACGTTTCAAACAGAAAGTGAGCGAGATTGAGAATGAGAAGGTCTCTATTAACGTTTCCGGTACTGAGGTGTTCAAAGCTGGCGATATAGCTAAGAGTTTGACTGGTTTCGACGTTCTTAACAAGGATTTTGTCATCTGTCGTCTGGATCCTTCCGCTTCCTTCACCATCGAACTGACGATCGGTAAGGGCCGCGGTTATGTCCCTGCCGACGAGAACAAGATTCCGGGTTCTGAAATCGGGGTCATCGCGATTGACTCTATCTATACTCCTATCCGTAATGTCAAGTATGCGGTTGAAAACTACCGCGTCGAGCAGAAAACTGACTTCGAGAAGCTCGTGATCGAAATCGATACCGATGGTTCCATCCATCCGAAAGACGCCTTGAAGGAGGCCGCCAAGATTTTGATCCAACACTTCCTCTTGTTCTCTGACGAGAAGATCTCCCTTGACACGACGGATGAAGGTTCGAATGACGACTTCGATGAGGAGGTTCTCCACATGCGTCAACTGCTTAAGTCTAAGCTTGTCGATATGGATCTTTCCGTTCGCGCGCTTAACTGCTTGAAGGCCGCTGACGTCGAGACATTGGGCGAATTGGTTGTATTCAACAAGAACGACTTACTTAAGTTCAGAAACTTCGGTAAGAAGTCTTTGACCGAGCTCGACCAACTCCTCGATACTTTGAACCTTTCGTTCGGTATGGATATTTCTAAGTATAAATTGGATAAAGAATAAGTAAAATGAGACACAATAAAAAATTCAACCATCTTGGTAGACAAAAGGGACACAGAGAGTCTCTGTTGGCTAACTTGGCCATCTCTTTGATCGAACACAAGAGAATCACGACGACTACCGCTAAGGCTAAGGAGTTGAGAAAGTATATCGAGCCATTGTTGACGAGGGCTAAGGATAAGGACGAGGCTAAGTTGATGAACAACTACAGGGTTGTTTTCAGCTATCTCCAAAACAAGAAGGCTGTCACTGAGTTGTTCAAGGTAATCGGTGAGAAGATCGCTGACCGCCCAGGTGGTTACACTCGTATCATCAAGACTGGTTTCCGCGCTAACGACGCCGCTGAAATGTGCTTCATCGAGTTGGTGGACTTCAACGAGAAGATGTTGAAGGATTCTACTCCTAAGAAGGCTACGAAGACTCGTCGTTCCAGAAAGAAGGCTCAACCTGCAGTGGAAGCTCCTGCCGCTGAGTCTACTGAGGTCGCTACAACTGAGGCTGAATAAGATTTCTTCAGTATATGAAAAGCCGCATCCTAATACGATGCGGCTTTTTTGTTCAATTCGGGGACCGCACCTTGCCTCCCTATTCTTTTTTTTGTATCTTTCATGAAATTTCGGTGGGCCTTTATGACCTCACTATCAACCTAAATTCTTTTTTGTATGGCAAAGTTTAAAAGAGTCTTATTGAAGCTTAGCGGCGAGTCGCTGATGGGCGAAAAAGGGTATGGTATCGACGAGAACAGACTGGGCGAATATGCTGCCCAAATCAAGGAAATAGCTGACATGGGCGTCCAACTGGGCATCGTCATCGGCGGTGGTAATATCTTCCGTGGCTTGTCTGGCTCGAAAAAGGGCTTCGACCGTGTGAAGGGCGACCAGATGGGTATGCTCGCCACGACGATCAACGCATTGGCCCTCTGCTCGGCTCTGACGGCCGCCGGCGCGAAGTGCAAGGTGCTGACCGCTATCCGCATGGAGCCTATCGGAGAGTTCTATACCAAGGATAAGGCCCTCGAACTGCTCAATGCGGGCTATATCACGATCTTCGCCGCTGGTACGGGCTGCCCGTACTTCACCACCGATACGGGCTCTTCCCTCCGTGGCATCGAGATCGAGGCGGACGCCATGTTCAAGGGCACGCGCGTGGACGGTATCTACACCGCCGACCCGGAGAAGGATCCTTCCGCCACGAAGTTCGACGATATCTCCTACGACGAGATCCTCGTGCGCAACCTGAAGGTCATGGACCTCTCCGCTAC
>JAGCGM010000165.1 GCA_017649635.1 Paludibacteraceae bacterium
ACGGGCTCCGCGGGCACGTTGGTGGTCTTGTCGGACGAGGCGGGGCTTTGGACGGATTCGCGCTACTATCTGCAGGCGGCTGCCCAATTGTCCGGCTCCGGCATTACGCTTTTCAAGGATGGCCTGCCGGATACGCCTTCGTTCCTGAATTGGATTGCGGGCAGATTGTCCAAGGGCAATGTGGTGGGCTTTGATGGCTCGTGCTTCTCTGCCAAGAGCGTGGAGTCGTACCGCACTTTCTTTGAAGATTATGGTATCCTTGTGGTCTCCGATCTCTCCCCGCTGTGGGACGAGGGGGTGCCGAGGAATCGCACATCGCTATATGGTTTGCCTGTTGAGATTACGGGTCTGTCGCATCGGGAGAAACGTGAACTGATCTTCTCCAAGACGGATGCGGATGCCCTTCTGTTGTGCGCTTTGGATGAGGTGGCTTGGACGCTGAACGTACGTGCCGCCGACACTCCGTATAACCCTGTGGCTGTCGCCTATGCGGTGGTGGGCAGGAAAGGGTCTGTGTTGTTTGCGGAAGAACAATGTGTCTCCGCCTCCTTGCGGGACTCCCTTGCGGAACAGGGCATCGAACTGAAACCGTACGACAACGTCTTCTCATATGTGGCTTCCTTGCCGAAGGATTTCAAGCTTTCCGTTGATCCTACCAAGACGAACTCCGCCTTGGCGGAACGGATCGGTTGCCGAAGGGTTGTCGAGACCTCTCCGGTTGCCTTGCTGAAGGCTTGCAAGAATGGTACGGAGCTCTCCGGCTTCCGCCTCGCGATGCGGAAGGATGGCGTGGCGCTCTCGAATGCCTTCTCTGAACTGTATGAACGGGTAGGGAAGGGTGAACGCCTGACGGAGTTGGATGTCGCTGAGGTCTTGTTGAGGCATAGGCGTGGGCAACAGGATTTTGTCTGCGAGAGTTTCTCCACCATCGCTGGCTATGCCGCGCATGGGGCGGTGGTTCATTATAGCGCCACGGAGGAGTCGAACGCGGTGATTGGCAAGGATAGCTTGCTGCTGGTCGATTCGGGCGGTAATTACCTCCATGGCACGACGGACATCACCCGTACGGTTTGTTTCGGCAAGCCTACGGCGGAGCAGCGCCGCGACTACACGTTGGTCCTGAAGGGACATATCGCTGTGGCGATGGCTCATTTCCCGGAAGGTACGCAGGGGGCTCAGCTGGATGTGCTGGCGAAGATGCCTCTGTGGCGGGCTGGCGCGGATTATGGACATGGAACGGGTCATGGTGTCGGCCATTTCCTTTGTGTGCACGAGGGCCCTCAAAGTATCCGGAAGGTGCAAAATGGAGTCTCCTTGCTACCGGGTATGGTGCTTTCCGACGAACCGGGGGTCTATCGGGAGGGGAAGCATGGCATCCGCATCGAGAACTTGGTGGCGGTGGCGGAGGGCGAACAAAGCGAGTTCGGTCGTTTCCTGCGCTTCGAGACGCTCACGTTGTTCCCTTACGATACCAATTTGATCGATATTGAACTCCTGACGGACGAGGAACTGGATTGGGTGAACGATTACCACAAGAGGGTATGGGAAGAACTCTCTCCTTCCATGTCAGATAAAAAAACGTTAAAATGGTTGGGTAAAATGACTTCCGCTATTGGTCGTTGATAAATAAATTCATTAATTTAGCGAAAATTTTTTGGAATAGAGTCATGAAAAGATTGTGTATGATTTTGGCGACATTGTCGCTATCCGCTGCATTTTCCGTGGCAGTGGGCGCAGGCTATAAGATTCAGCTGAATGTGAAGAACATGAAGAACGAGCCAGCCTATCTGGCGTATCATATGAACGGGAAGACCTACTCCCGCGATACCCTGCAGTTGGACGGAAAGGGAAATGGTACTTTCACGGGCAAGAATAAATTGGAGGAGGGTATCTATATCATCTATTTTAATGCGGAGAAGTACTTCGATTTGATGGTCGGCGCTGACCAGAACATCAAGGTTTCCGTTGATACCGCGAAGATTGATGAGGCAACCGTTTCTGGTGCAACTGAGAGTACCGAGTTCCAGGACTTGAGGAAATTCCTCATTCAGATGAACACGGAACGTATCGACTTGCAAAAGAAGTACAAGGATAAGAAGATCGATTCGACGAAGTTCTATGACACTTTCGACAAGATGACGGAGAAGGTGATGAAGTACCAAAACGATATGATCGAACGCAACAAAAATAATTTCCTTGGCGCTTACGTGAAGGCTACTATTCCTGTTGAGACGCCATCGTTTGATAATGTGCCGGACTCTATCCGCGCGTTCACTCGTTACCAATACTTTAAGCACCATTATTTCGATAACGTCAATCTGTGTGACCCACGTTTCCTGCGTACTCCGTTCTTCCCTTCCATGGTGGACGGTTTCATCGCCAAGCATGTGTTGCAGGACCCTGACACGTTGGCGGAGGCCGCTATCGATTTGATCGAGCGCAGTAAGTGCGACACGCTTACTTTCCAAGTGATGACGAGTAAGATGATCAACTATGGTATCTCCAGCAAGATGATGGGTATGGATAAACTATGGTTGCGCCTCGCTGAGAAGTATTACTTCTCCGGACAGGCCAAGTGGGCGGATTCAGCTTGGGTGGAGTCTCTGCGCAAGGAGGCTAAGAAGATCCGCTACAACTTGGTGGGCGACAAGGCCTATATGCTCACGATGCGCGATTCAACCAATAGGGTGAGGAAACTCTCCGACATCAGTGCGGAGTGCGTGCTGGTATATTTCTTTGAGCCTTCCTGCGGACATTGTAAGAAGACCACTCCTGTGCTTCACGACTCGGTCTACACGAAGTGGAAGGACAAGGGCTTCGAGGTCTTCGCTTGCTACACGCAGACGGACCGCGACGAATGGATGAAGTTCGTGGAGAAGAACCATATGCAGGATTGGATCAACGTGTGGGACCCTTACCGAGAGTCTTACTTCTGGGAGTTCTATGATACCTCCGCTACGCCTGGCGTTTACTTGTTGAACAAGGACAGGAAGATCATCGCCAAGAAGATCGATATGCAGACCTTGGACATGATCCTGGAGGAGGAACTTGTGAAAC
>JAGCGM010000166.1 GCA_017649635.1 Paludibacteraceae bacterium
GTTCACCTCCATCTCTTTCTTGGATAGGGACGGGGACACGATCAGCAAGAGCATCTACGAGTATGATGACAAGGGAAAGCTTGCCTCGAAGAGTTTCTACGACCCGACTTTGAAGATGAGGTCCGAGTATGAGTACGATTCGCAGGGGCGTGTCAAACTGGCTTATGACTTCGACGAGGACGGAGACCTGATGCTCGCCACTTCCACGGAATACAACGACGATAATCGTATTGAGACCAGCACGACGTTCAACAAGCAGGGCAAGTACCTGCGGCAGTCAGTTTCGCAGAAGAACAAGAAGGGCTTCGTGACGGATTATAAGTTCTATAACGAAGAGCGTAAGTTGGGCAATTGGCGCAAGGAGACCCATGCGGACGACGGCAAGTTGATCGAGATGTCCGTTCTGAACCAGGACGAGACCGTCGCATTTGTCGTGAAGTATCTCTACAACAAACAGGGCGACCTGACGTCGAGCGAGCCTCTCTCAGAGGATGACGAGTACTTGTCTGACCGATATGTCTATGAGTATGATAAAAGGTCAAATTGGCGGAAAAGAATCCACTTTAAGGGGGATTCCGCCTATAGTGTGACGGAACGTACCATCGAGTATTATTAAAGCAGTTTCGGAAAATTCATCGCTTTTATTTAGCAGGAAATGCCTGTATAATCATAGGACATGAAGATAGAGGAGCGTCGTGTTTTGATGCCACGTCTCTTTCTCATGCAGACATGCAGAGGTCTCAATTCCTCTTGCAGAAAAGAGTTCATAGAGTGTTGATGTGATAATTTCGCGTCAACACTTATTGTAAATGGTAAATTGTAAATGATTAAATAGTAAATATTCTTACCTTTGCGCCACGAAAATTTATTAGCATAATTTCAGATGATTTCTGTAGATAAACTGACGATCCGTTTCGGGAGCGTCACGTTGTTTAATGATATTTCCTATGTGGTGAACCCTAAGGATAAGATTGCCTTAGTCGGTAAGAATGGTGCGGGTAAGAGTACGATGTTGAAGGTCTTCGCGGGTATCCAGCCTGCGACGAGCGGAAGCGTCTCTGTACCGAAGGATGTCACGATCGGTTATCTGCCGCAGCACATGATCCACAACGATGGTGTCACCGTCATGGAGGAGGCGGAGAAGGCTTTCTCCGATATCTTTGAGCTCCAGAAGGAGATTGAACGCATGACGGTGGAGCTGGCCGAAAGAACCGATTATGAGTCTGCCTCATACCAACAGCTGATAGAGCGCCTGACGCACGCCAACGAGCGTCTGGATATGATGGGCGTGAACAACTTCAAAGGCGAGGTGGAGAAGACGCTCTTGGGCCTCGGATTCGTCCGCTCTGACTTCACCCGCCAGACGAGCGAGTTCAGCGGTGGTTGGCGCATGCGTATCGAATTGGCTAAAATCCTGCTGAAACGTCCTGACGTCCTTTTGTTGGATGAGCCGACCAACCACCTCGACATTGAGTCCATCCAATGGCTGGAGGAGTTCCTCAAATCGAGCGGCAGCGCGGTCATCTTGGTGTCGCACGACCGTGCCTTCATCGATGCGGTCACGAACCGTACCATAGAGATCTCTTTAGGCAAGATATACGATTACAAGGTTTCCTATTCCAAATACGTGGAGTTGCGCAAGGAGCGCCGCGAACAGCAGTTGCGGGCTTATGAGAACCAGCAGAAGCAGATACAGGATACGGAGGATTTCATCGAACGTTTCCGCTACAAAGCTACCAAGTCCAACCAGGTGCAGTCGCGCATCAAGCAGTTGGAGAAACTGGATATCATCGAGGTGGATGAGGAGGATAACTCCGCCTTGCACCTGAAATTCCCTCCTGCGCCGCATTCCGGTACCATCACGGTCGAGGCGCAACACTTGACGAAGAGGTATGGCGACAATGTTGTCCTGGAAGATATTGATTTAACGATCAAACGAGGCGAGAAGGTGGCCTTCGTGGGCAAGAACGGTGAGGGTAAATCCACGCTGGTCAAGTGCATCATGGAGCAGATTCCTTATGATGGGACCCTGAAGCTGGGTCATTTGGTCAAGATAGGCTATTTCGCCCAGAACCAAGCCTCTTTGTTGGACGAGAACCTTACCGTGTTCGACACGATCGACCGTGTGGCGGTGGGGGATGTGCGCACGAAGATCCGTGACATCCTAGGTGCTTTCATGTTCGGTGGCGAGGCCTCCGACAAGAAGGTGAAGGTGCTCTCGGGTGGTGAGCGTACCCGTCTGGCGATGATCCGTCTGCTGCTGGAACCGGTTAATTTCTTGGTGCTTGACGAGCCGACCAACCACTTGGACATGCGTTCGAAGGATGTGCTGAAGGATGCTATCAAGGCGTTCAACGGAACGGTGGTTGTGGTTTCCCACGACCGTGAGTTCTTGGATGGCTTGGTGGATAAGGTCTATGAATTCGGCAACCATAAGATCAAAGAGCATCTCGGAGGCATCTATGATTTCTTGCAGTCCAAGAAGATGGCTTCCCTGCAGGAGTTGGAGCGCAAGGCGCAGCCGCAGGTGACGGAAGCGAAGGAGGTCAAGCCGTCCGATAATAAGCTTTCCTACGAGGCGAAGAAGGAGTTGACGAAGAAGATCCGCAAGGCCGAGAAGGCGGTGGCGGATTCGGAGGCGGAGATCAACGCTATCGAGCAACGCATCGCGGAGATCGAGACGGAGCTGCAGAACCCAGAGAATGCGACGAACACAGCCTTGTTCGACGAGTATAAGAAGAAAAAACACGAACTGGAGCAGAAGATGTACGAGTGGGAGCTCCTTTCCGAGGAGTTGGAGACGGTGAAGGCGCAGGCCTGATCACCGTTCCCATCGCGATATGTCCGCACGCTTCTCCAACCGCCTTTCCGTGCGGTTAGGGAGCCAATCGAAGAAATCGAACCCTGTGATTCGTTCTATGTCGTTCACGGAACGGACCGCCTTTTCGTAAGGTTGTTTGTCGTTGTTGTTCTCGAAGACGAAGCCTATCGCCTTCTCCTCCCCCTTCTTGAGTGAGAGCACCACTTTGAAGAAAGCGTCCGGCACGGCCACCTTGTGTCTCTTCCCAATCTTTTTCACCTCTTTATCCCTGAAAATCGGTCCGCATACGATGTAGATGCAACTATCCTTCATGGCCCATTTCTCCCTGCAGACGGTCTCCAACGTCCCCCAGTCGCCTGCGTTCAGTGTGGCGCTTTGCGGGCAGATGTTGGTCAGCAGGAAACACTCGTCCGCCGCGGTGGAGTCGAAACGCATGTCCGCAAAGGGCGCCATGTGTCCACGGCTCAGGTGGATGCTGGTGTGCTTCAGTTCCCCCGAGTAGTCCGAGTCTTCCACCCTATACGCTTCCCCTATCATAGGGTCGGGCAGGAACTTGTTGCGTCGTTTGACGGTGATGGTGGATGCCTCCTCTTGGGTGAGTTGCCAGGAGACCCAGTTAGGGACCAGCCGTTCCGTGTTAAAGGATAGGGAGTAGTGCTGGTGGTCGATGACGACACTGTTCTTCGAGCGTTGGCGCACCATCAGGTCTTGGGGTGTCCCCGCATTTCTCGAGAGCGTCTTGCACGAATTGAGGCCCGTCAGAAAGAGGGAGGAGAGAAGTATGAGTAGCAGTTTATGTCTCATGATGGGAAGAAAAAAAGGAAAGGCGCATTGCCGAAACAATGCGCCTCTATTTAGTGCTTTATTGATTTAGAATCTCCATCCGAAGGTGGCGATGATGTTACGTGTCTTCACGTCCTCAATGCTAGGCATTGCCTCGCTCTCATCCAATGGCAGGGAAGGATAGAGGTAATCTTTGTTGTTTTGGAACACATAAGCCAGATCACAATAGAAAACCTTTCCCTTATAGCCCAAACCGCCGGTCACGTAGATGGATTGTTGAGGCAGTGTTAAGACTCTGAAGTTGACGGTGGTTTCCACTTGATCCTCCTCGAAATTCTTCACAGGGCTAGTTGCGTAAGCGAGACCACCACGGACGAAGAATCCGTCGCATACTTGAACTTCTCCACCCAATTTCACGGTGTGGGTCTTGTTCATTTGCTCC
This sequence comes from Paludibacteraceae bacterium, assembly GCA_017649635.1. Classification (GTDB taxonomy): domain Bacteria; phylum Bacteroidota; class Bacteroidia; order Bacteroidales; family Paludibacteraceae; genus UBA1181. Next base: position 4,047 of record JAGCGM010000166.1, read on the forward strand.
TCTGCCAAGTCGGTCTCAGAGTCGATGTTGACCTCTCTGATCTTCATGCGGACCTTTTTGTAGTTCTCGTATTGGTAATCGATTCCGACCATCGCTTTCTTTCCGATGACGAATCCTGCACCAGCCTTAAACTTCAGAGGGGTTCTCAGATCATATTTCGATGAATATTCTCTTGAGATATCACCGCTGTTGTCTCCGATCTTCACTTCGCAGAATTCGTGCATGTTGTAATAGGTTGGCGTCTCGAAGGAAGCGCCGATCCTAAACTCGTCGATAGGACGGAAGATGGTACCGATACGGAAGTTGACGCCGCTACCGTTAGCATCGTAGTAGTTGTCCAAGAACCAGTGGTCAGGATCCTCTCCAGGGAGAGTGTTCTCGTCATACATGGCGGTCTGCTCATATTCGACCACGTTGATGCCGAGAGCCGCGCCCACATAGACCATGTTGCTGATGTTCATACCGTATGCGAAGTCCCATTGTCCCACATGACCTTTCTCCGACAAGGTGTAGCCTCTTAGTACATTCTTGCCGCCGAATACAGAGTATCCGTCTGCGTCGAGGAGGTCCATGTCTTGGGCGTCTCTGTATAAGTCGTTGCTTTCACCCATCCATCCGATGTGGTCGGTTAAGGAGAAAGGCACCTTCTCGTTCTTAACCCTCGTGTATCTTGAGATGATATTCATCCTATTGTAGTTGATGGCGAGGGAAGAGGTGATGTAACCTTTCTTGTTCTTATTGCTTCCGAAGTTGCATACGAAGGCGAAGTTGTTCAGGGCTGGCTTAACCTCTCCGTCGTTGTTGATGTACAAACTTGGAGTGAAGGTGAAGTCTTTGCTCCGGTATACGCCCAACGCCGCAGGATTGTCTTTGATGGCGGATGGGTTTCCGCCCAAGGCGTTGAATGCGCCTGCCATGCCTGAATACCTAGCCGTACCCAAAACAGGGTTTGTTTGGCTTAACTTCACGGCGTCGTAGGCATTCTGGGAGAATACCGCACCGGACAGAGCCGCGATGCCTATTGTCATCAATAATCTTTTCATGTCTGTATGTTTTAAGTTTTTTAATTCTTGTTGCTAAACACTCCACTCGAGGACTTATCTGCGTCCGCCACCGCTGCGTCCGCCGCCGCTACGACCACCACCGCTGAAGCTGCCGGATGAGCGGCTGGAGGATGAGGAAGAGTAGCTGGAACGTGAGCTGCTGCCTGAGTTGGAAGATCTAGAGCTCGAAGAAGAGCGGAATGAGCTGTTGGAAGACCTGCTGGAGGAGCTTCCGCTTCTCACGGAACCGCTGTTGCTGCGAGATGGACTGCTACTGCTACGTACGGACGAGTTGCTGCTGCGGGATGGGCTGTTGCTACTGCGTACGGACGAGTTGTTGCTACGGATTGAGTTGTTGCCGCGTACGGACGAGTTGCTGCTTCTTACCGCAGACCCGTTGCTTCTGCGTACGGAAGAGGAACCTCTGTTGAGGGAGGCGTTGGAACCGTTGTTCCTGACTATGCGTGTGCCACTGTTCCTAACCTTGTTCTCCCTGCGGATGTCGTGGCGTGGAGTGACGATGTGGTGCGGCTTGTGCGCATAGTAGTGATGAGGACGGTGGTAGTAGCCCCAACCATAACCGTAACCGTAGTAGTAGTGGTAACCCCAGTATGGATCCCAGTGGTAACGGTAGTATGGCCAAGAGTAGTACCCTACATAATATGGCCTTCCCCAATAATATCCGTAGTAAGGATCGGTGTTGATGTACACGGTCGTGGTGGTCGGAGAAGCGATGTCTCCAATCTCCTCACTGTTGTACATCGGGATGCCTGCGTCGTGGAAACGATTCAGCCTTTCGGTGTAGGTGTAGTCATCCCCTTTCTCAACCATGACGGTGTCCGTGTAGAACTCACCGCCTGCGATGGACGGATCCTCGACAAAGATCGTGTCATCGTTGACGCGGACGTTTTGCTGCTGCTTCGTCTTAAGCACCATGGTTTGGTATTGAGCCTTCTTCTGGGCCTCTTCCTTCTCCTTGGCTAGCTTTTCCGCACGGGCTGCCTCTTCTTCCGCTTCTTTGGCTGCATCCTCGGAGTTGTAGTAGATGTCGTCAACTACAGCGAATGCGTTGTACGGCAGGAATGTGATTCCCAACACGTAGAACATTAATTTTAGAATTTTCATGGCTTTACCCTCCTATTATTTAATTCAAAAAAGTAATTTTGTATCATAAAGTTTCGACAAAGATATTAAAAAAATATTGTAATGAATACATCGTTCCTTTATTTCAACGTTCCGAAGATACTGGAATGTTTCTGCCCCTGCAAGTGGCTTGGACGTATGGTTCATTATTATCGACGAATTAACGTTTTTTATCGATGAAGTACATTGAAGTAGTATTCTCTTTCTCTTCCGACGAGGAATATGTTAAGGACTTGCTGTCCAATGAATTAGGTAGTGTTGGATTCGAAAGCTTCTCCATGGATGGTGACGAGTTCGTGGGGTATGTGCAGGAGAACGTTTTCGACGAATCGGCGCTGAAATCAATCCTCGAATCCTTCCCCTATGATGACGGTATACGTTTCGTGGCTCGTAAGGCGGAGGACAAGGACTGGAACGAGGAGTGGGAGAAGAACTATTTCCAACCCATCGTCATCGGCGACGAGTGCGTGGTGCACGGCTCCTTCCATAAGGATGTGCCGTCCGCCAAATACGACATCGTGATCAACCCTAAGATGGCCTTCGGTACGGGCTACCATGCCACGACGACCCTCATGATGAAGGCGTTGCTCCGCCTCGACGTCGCTGGCAAAAGCTTGCTCGACATGGGCTGCGGTACGGCTATCCTCGCTATCCTCGCCGCTAAAAAGGGCGCTACGGAGGTGGTCGGCATCGACATTGACGAGTGGGCCTACGAGAACGCGAAGGAGAACATCGTCATGAACGGAACGCCCGACATCGAGTTGAGGCTGGGTGGCGCGGAGGCGCTGAAGAGGGAGTCCTTCGATGTAATCTTGGCTAATATTAACAGAAATATATTGTTGCAGGATATCCGCCATTATGTGGAACGGATGCGGAGCGGTTCCCTCTTGTTCCTGAGTGGTTTCTATGAGTCTGATATCCCTGTCATCGAAGTGGAGACGGCTAAGCATGGACTGAGGAAACTCTCCTACGAAATGCAGAACGATTGGGTGGCCGTCCAGTTTGAAAAAGTCTGATGTTTAATGTTTTATATAAAAACCTAACTGTTATGATGCAAACAAATTCACAATTGGAGCTTGCCTACCGGGTGATACGGGAGACAAACTCGAATCTCTTCCTGACCGGTAAGGCGGGAACGGGTAAGACAACTTTCCTGAAGCGACTGAAGGAGGAGTCGCCTAAACGTATGGTCGTGGTGGCGCCGACGGGCGTGGCGGCCATCAATGCGGGTGGTGTGACCATCCACTCGTTTTTCCAAATCCCTTTCGGTCCCTATCTGCCTGGACAAAAGAGCCTCTCTAAGGAGGTGAGTAAGCTGAGAAAGGAAAAACTGAATATCATGCGCACGCTGGACTTGCTGGTGATCGACGAGATCAGTATGGTCCGGGCTGATCTGCTGGACTGCGTCGACGATGTACTGCGACGGGTGCGCCGCTCTTCCTCCCCCTTCGGTGGGGTGCAACTGCTGATGATCGGCGACACGCAACAGCTGACGCCTGTCGTCAAGGATGATGAGTGGGCCATGCTGCATGATGTCTATGTTACACCCTATTTCTTCTCCAGCCGGGCGTTGCGTGGAACGAATTTCGCCTGCGTGGAGCTGAAACAGGTGTTCCGCCAGGAGGACGAGGCTTTCGTCGCCCTCCTGAACAAGATACGTGACAACCAGGTGGACGACAAGACCCTCGCGGAGCTGAACAAGCGCTATCTCCCTCACTTCAACCCGGACGATAGCGAGGGCTATATCCGCCTGACCACCCATAATGCGACGGCGCAGCGCCTCAATGAATCGAAACTCTCCGCCTTGAAGACGAAGCCTTACACGTTCAAGGCTAAGATTGAGGGTGCCTTCCCTGAATATGCGTACCCTACGGATGCGGAGCTGGTGCTGAAGGAGAATGCGCAGGTGATGTTCATCAAGAACGATTCTTCCCTTGAGAAAAGATATTACAACGGGA
>JAGCGM010000167.1 GCA_017649635.1 Paludibacteraceae bacterium
CAAAATAGTTTCGCATCCTGTCCCAAAATTCTTTGCCCGTGTCCAAGTCGCACTCTGCCGTGCGGGTCAGCACCTTGGTCAGGCCCATGCCGGGACGACCCACGATGAAGATCCCCATGATGCGGGAGATGTCCTCACGCATCTCCGACCACTGGAAGCCCTTCTTGAACTTCCGCCGCATCAAATTATAGACATAAAAACTGGAACGGGTCTTGAAAAACCGTTGCGTGCTGTTCTGCATCTCGATCAGGATATGGTCGCCCGTCTCCGTCGTGCAGAGGAGGTCGAAAATCACCCCACGCCCCTCGTGCGTGTAACGGGGTGTCTCCACGTTCTCGAATTTCACACTCGTAATCTTCTCGCAGTCGCCGTCGAGGATAGCGTTCAGGAAAGATTTCATAATCGTTTCGTCCTGCATGCAGAACTTAAATCCGAAGTCGCTCTTCAGATCGATGTACTTTGCCATACAATTATTTTTTATGTAGTTAACAAAAAGGTAGAAATCATCTTCAGGGAAGAATCTTTCGGTGCAAAGATAGAAAATTAATTTTGAATTATGAATTTTGAAACGTCAGTTCGACGAAGTCAATTATGAATTGTCAGTTCGACGTAATCAATTTTGAAACATTTTGCCGAATGAAACATTATTCATACCTTCGCGAAGGTGAAAGAAAGTGAAAAAATCAATGGACAAGTCAAAAATCATACAAGCGATTTGCTATTTCGCCGGGAAAGAGAACGGGAAAGTCATCGACACCATGAAGGTATATAAACTCTTATGGTTGTCTGACCGCTATCATCTGCGCCAATACGGACGGACGATCACAGCAGACGAATACTTCGCTTTGCCATACGGTCCAGTACCTTCCAACGCAAAGAACCTAATCGATGGAATCGCACAAAACAAGAGCGACCAGACTATGTTCGGCACATACCTTGACGTATTGGACAAACAACACATCGCAGCGAAACAAAACCCGGACATGGAAGTCTTCTCCGAGACAGACAGAGATGCCTTATCGTTGATTTACAACATTTTCGGACATAAGTCCGCCATCGAGTTGTCAAAATTCTCGCACACATTTCCAGAATGGAAACATTATGAGAAACAACTATTGGACAAGTCTCTGAAAAATGGTTACAAAATAGACAAAGACCTATTTTTCATCAATAAAACAGAAAAGAGTGGCCTGTTTGTGGACGACACGGAGAAATTGGACTTCGTGAAATCAGTCTTTCACGATTGCCAGGAACAATAACACACATGGAAGTCCCCGCAATTGTCATTTCATCATTCATTCAAGAAGGAGAACTATATTTCTTCACCGAGGATTCCCCAATCGGTGTGAAGGGACATATCCACGTATGCATAAAAGTCGCGAACCAAATACTGTTTTTCTCCACATGTACCTCCCAGACCAATACGGTCAGCAATTATGTGAAGTTCTTGAATGTGGATCCGAACACATTCCCTTGCATAAAGCAGGATAACACGAATAAATTCACAAGAGAGTTGACATACATAAACTGCAACAATGTCACCAAATTGACGAAACAAGAGTTCTCCAAGTTAGTGGCGGATGGCATCATTAAACACATGGATGGCGTCATATCCGCAGAAAACCTACAAGCCATCGCAAAGGGCGTATTGTTAAGCACTCGAGTGCCTGACAACATAAAGAAACTATTCAAATGAATTCACAGGGTCTCCACCTATTCCTCCTTTTTCGACAACACCCCGACAACCCACCCCCGCATATTGAAAAAATCCTTCGATAAATTGACAAATAAAAAAACATTTCCTATATTTGTACCGAACGATGTTTGGCATTTACCCCAAACAATCTATCTACGATTTTAACCTGAATTATTAACTTTTAAACCAATTAATTGTATATGAAAATCTTAGTGACAGGTTCGGCGGGATTCATAGGGTACCACCTGACGAAACGTTTGCTGGAAGAGGGCCACGAGGTGGTCGGACTGGATAACCTGAATGAATACTACTCCGTATCGCTGAAACGAGCGAGATTGGCCGAATCTGGGGTGGTGGACCCGATGCTACCGTATGGCGTCCACATCTGCAGCGAGACAAAACCCAACTATAAGTTCGTCCGCATGGACCTCCAGGACAGGCAGCAACTGCCGAAACTATTCGTCCAGCACCACTTCGACTGCGTCGTCAACCTGGCCGCCCAATGCGGCGTGCGTTACTCCACCGAGAACCCGTTCGCCTACATCGAGAGCAACCTGCTCGGCTTCGCCAACCTGCTCGAATGCTGCCGCCACAACAACGTGAGACATCTCGTCTACGCCTCCTCCTCCAGCGTCTACGGCGGCAACGCCAAGACCCCTTTCACGGAAGAGGATAGGGTGGACACCCCGGTCAGCCTCTATGCCGCCACGAAAAAGGCGGACGAGCTCATGGCCAGCTGCTACAGCAAACTATATAACCTCGCCTGCACGGGCCTCCGCTTCTTCACAGTATACGGTCCGTGGGGCCGCCCCGACATGGCCCCCATGCTCTTCGCCGACGCCATCCGCAGCGGCAAGGAAATCAAAGTGTTCAACCACGGCGACATGCTCCGCGACTTCACCTACGTCGACGACATCGTGGAGGGTATCACCCGCGTCATGGGCAAGACACCGAAGCCCCAGGAGGACGGCAGACCGCATAAGATCTACAACCTCGGCTGCTCCAACCCAATCCGCCTCATGGACTTCATCCAGACCATGGAGAGCATCTTCAACAAGGAAGCCAAGAAGGTCTTCCTCCCTATGCAACCAGGCGACGTCTACCAAACCTATGCGGACACTTCCGCCCTGGAACGTGACTTCGACTATAAACCGTCCACCGAACTCAAAACCGGTCTGGAGAAATTGGTGGAATGGTACAACGCATACTACAAGTGAATTAAGAATTAAGAATTAAGAATTTAGAAACGATAGTTCGACGAAGTCAATTAAGAAATATGTAGGGGGTGTCATAATTCGCAATGTTTTTTCATATTCTTTTTTGCGGTTAAGGTTTTTTGAGATAACTTTGCAATCTCAATTCGGAAATATACAGATAAAATGATGCATAGAAGATATCTTTCAGCAATAGGGGTGGCGCTCCTCTCCATTTCACTGAATTCCTGCAAGGAACCGCCGGAATACGTGGAGAAAGTCTATCCCATACAAGAGGAGGTGGAACTCAAGCTGGCGGGCAAGTGGGAGATCGCTACCGTGGACAACGTGCCGGTGCTGACCAACGAGAAGCAGGTGGTCACCTACCAAGAGGGGTGGACCGCCTTCAGAAGCGCTTCGGACTCCGCAAGGCAACCCAGTTGGATGTGCCGGGTACCTATGAAATGCACCATCTATGGCAACGACATCACCGAAAACATCGTCTCAGGGGGTTCCCTGAAACTGACGTCCAACGTCGAAACCATCACAGAGAACCAAATGACCGCCAACGTGAAGGATTTATCCACCACCGATACGGCTCAACAGAAAGCGCGTTTCATCGTATATAGGAAGATCGACAAAGACTTCTCGAAGGATATCGTCGGCTATTGGGAGGTGAAACTGGCCTTGCCCGGCATCCCTGGCGTGACCGACCACCGACTCTCTTTCCGGGAGGACGGCACCTTCCTATCGTTCGACCGCGACACGATCAACGACGAATGGGTGGTGAACCATACCACCACCAACCAGTATATGGTCGACGGGACATGGCTTGCCCTCCGCAAACAGTCCCTGAACCCAACGACAGACACCCGCGAGTGCTGGGACATCTCCGTCGAGGGAGACAAGATGTATTGGAGCGCACTGCGCGCCGACAGCGCCGACGTACGCCACGAAGACCAACTGGAGTTGACCCGCATCAACGAATAAAGGGTACAACAACAACTATGTGAAGTCACCTCTTATTTAGGGGGAAGTATAGTTATATTTTATATAATGGTTAAAGACATACTAAAAACCATATTGTCCCCCTCGCTGATCAGCGAGGTGAAACGGGACATCCGACGGGCGAAAAATATGCTGAAGAAAGCGGACAAGACCTCCTTGTCCGACTTCAAGGAGGCACTCTCGCGGCTCGGGCTGCAACAGGGAGACAAGGTGTTCGTCACCTCCAGCTTCGGCAACCTGAACGCGGAGGGATATTCCCCGGAGGAGGCCATCCGCGCGATGATGGAAACAGTGGGGCAGGAGGGGCTGATCATGATGCCCTATTACCCGCCCGTATCCTCGATGGATTGGGTAAAAAGCGGTGCGGTGTTCGACATGAAAAACACCGCTTCGGGCATGGGCGTGATGACCAATGTATTCTCCCGCATGGAGGGTGTGGTGAAAAGCGCACACCCCACCAAGGCGGTCTGCGTGTGGGGCAAAGACGCGGAGCAATACGCCAGCCTGCACTACGAATCGGTGGAACCCTACGGCGACAATACACCTTACGGCAGACTGTTGGCGACCCGACAGTCCAAGTCACTCTCGCTCGGCGTGGTCAACCTACCGATGTTCCATGCGATCGAGGACAAGTACCAACAGAAGGAGACGCTCTATTATGCGGAGGGAATCTTCGATGTGCCGCTGAGGAAAGAGGACGGCGAGGAGATCATCTGCCACACGAAGGTGCATGATCCCGCCAAAAGCGCGCATACAATGATGGGAGGCGAGTTCTCCAAACGTTTTTCGGAACCAATCAGGAAGGTCGTCCGCTTCGGATACGACAACCTGTATATGATAGACAATACACTGTTAGCCGAGGCCGCCCGCAAGGAATTCGCCTTAGGCCACACACGGAAAAAAGATTGAAGACATTATGAAAGAGATAATTCTAACACTAGACTATGAATTGTTCGGCAACGGGAAGGGGGATGTATTCCGCCATATTGTCGAACCGACCCAACATATAATGAAAATCGCCAAGCGAAACAACGCGCACCTGACCTTCTTCTTCGAAGTGGTCGAGTACTGGCGCATGAAAGAGGAGTGGGAGCGAGGCAACAAAATGGGCTACGAACAGAATCCCATCGCCGCCATGGAGAAACAGATCCTGGAAGCGGTGAGGGAAGGCCACGACGTGCAACTACACCTACACCCGCAATGGGTGGACGCGCAATGGACCGAAGCCGGATGGGTCGTGGACGACACCTCCCACAGGTTGGGCCACTACAGCAGGGAAGGGGAATACTCCATGGTCGAACTGCTCCGCAAGGGCAAGGAGACGCTGGAACAACTCATCACACCCGTGAAACCCTACTACCACTGCACGGCACTGCGGGCGGGAGGCTACAACGCATTTCCTTCCGATGAAATCGTCAAAGCGATGCGTGAGGTGGGGATGAAAATGGACACTTCCATCTATCCCGGAGGTTTCGCCCAAGGAGAAATAGCGGACTACGACTACCGTACCCTGCCGAAAGACAAGGGAGTCTGGAGCGTGGAGAATAGGCTGGAAGAGCCGACGCAAGGCAAAACAGGAATCTACGAGCTGCCGATCTGCAGCCTGGGAATCACCCGATGGCGCAAATACGCCTCTTGGGAAAGAGTGAAGAACATCCTCTCCAACACCCAGCAATCGCAGGAGTTCTACGCCTCCAAGATGAGCCAAACATCCCATACGAAAAAGAGCATGACCGACAAGATAAAATTCCTGTTCGAGAAGGAGTGTCAGACATGGGACTACTGCCTACTGCCCGAAGCGGTGCACAACCTCTTCCTCGCGGAGATGGAGAAACAGACCGACAGGAGATATTTCACCCTGGTCGGA
>JAGCGM010000168.1 GCA_017649635.1 Paludibacteraceae bacterium
CCTCCGACCATTTCCAGCCCTTGCTTGTCCATGATGATCGCGGAGCCGGAGAAGCCTATCCTCAGGTTGAGTCCATGCCGGGTCCATACCTCTTCGCAGAACTTCTCCCAGTTGCGGCCATAGCATAGCTTTATCATTGTCTTCAAGGATAGTTTCCTTTGCCCCATAAGGAATTTTATCGGGTATTTGACATGCTTCCAGTGGCGGGATAATTGCGTGGTCTCCTCCTTCGTCGCCATGCGGTCGTTGCTAGCGAGCGATAGGATATGGTAGTTGTCCTTGCCAAGTATCTGCAACAATCGGCTGTCCCAATGAGGGGAGAGGATGATGTCGTTGTTCAAGAACGCGTATACGTCACCCTTCGCCGCCTTGATGCCCACATTCTGGCAGTATGAGTAGGTGTAGTTGCCGTCATTTTCAATCACATGCACGTTGTTCCCCAATGACTTGAAAAATTCTGTGCTTCCGTCCGTCGAGCAGTTGTCGACGATAATGAGTTCGAACTCGGAGTCCGTGTTTTTGACAATGGAGTCGTAAAACATACGATTCATTGGCAATTGGTTGAAAATAGCGGTAATGATGCTTATCATAATGAAATCTACTGTTTCGGTTCATCTTTCGGAGCCTTGTTGCCCTTGTGGCTCCTACGTTTGGGATGTAATGCAAAAGTAGCGGAAAAAGTGGAAACCTACAAATATTAACCCCTTCCATCTCTCCCTTCCTCCCTTTTTTGCACCGTATTAACGAAAATATTGTTTTTTTATAGTTATTTTAACGCTATAGGGGGCCTGTTTTTCGTTATAAATCGTGTATATGTGCTATCTTTGCATGATTATATTGGCATGAAAAAGCTGACGTACATATTGCTGTCCATTTTGGGGGTGATTTCTTTGTTGCTCCTCTTGGCGTATGCGGCCCTGCAGAATGATAGGATCCAGCGTCGGGTGGTCTCCTCCCTGACGGAGAGCCTGTCGAAGCAGGTCGGCAGCGAGATAGGCATGGACCATATCGATTGGTCTTTCCCGAACAGCTTTGTTTTGCAGAATGTCTACGTGCGTGATTTGCAGGGCGATACGATGCTTGCCTGGGATAGGGCTAAGGTGACGATCGAGTTGATGAAGCTTTTCTCCTCCACCATCTCGTTCCGTACGATACAGTTTTCAGGCATGCGGGCCAACCTTTCCATGGACTCTTTACAAGTGCCTAATTTCCAGTTTTTTGTGGATGCTTTCAAGCCGAAGGAGGAGGATGATTCGCTCTCTTGGCAATGGTCCATGAACATCGAATCGATCGCTTTTTCCCAGTGCGACGTCTCCTATCGGAATCCATACAAGAAGGATGTGGTCGGTAAGTTGAATCCCAATGATTTGATTGTGAGTGATATAAACGGACGCATATATGTCAGTTCCTTCTCCGGTGATTCTGTCCATCTCTATGTGGATAACATCTCCATGCAGGAGCAGTCTGGCTTGGTAGTGGACACGATTTCCGCGGTCCTTGACATCAACACAGACCGTATCTATGTGAAGGATTTTGTGCTGGCGACGCCCCGGAGTCATCTGCGTTTGGACCAGGTCTTGGTGAACCATGACCATTTCAAGGCGTTTGACGATCCGATGAATCGGCTCCGCGGCGTGATCAACATCGCTCCGTCGGTCTTGCATCCTGCCGATTTCTCCTCTTTGCACCCACCGTTGGATATCCTTTTCGACGACGTCAGGATCAGTGGCGCAATTATGGGGTCGCCGAGCAACATCCAGGTGAATAATATGAATGTATCATATGGCTCGGACACCAAGTTCATCGGCAACGCATGGTTGCGGAATGTCTATCCGGATCCTAAGAATTTCTACATAGATGCGAATATCAACCGTCTTTCTTCTTCTCCGATGGAGTTGTCCGATATCCTTTATGTCGCCATCGATAGGGAGGTCCAGCTCACCCGTTCGCTGGATTCGTTGGGTGCGGTCTCGTACCAAGGTATGTTGAAGGGCTCTTTGCAGGATTTGTTGGCGAAGGGCGTGATTTCTTCCGTGGCGGGTGACATGAATGTTTCCGCAACGTTCCAATCGCCTGATTTCCAATTGAACAGCTACAAGGCGGTGGGTGAGATTAGCGCGAAGGATTACCATTTGGCGGATATCTTCGGAGCTTCGTCTGAGATTGGGGATGTGTCGATGAACCTGAGCATTGGCTTGCATAAGTTGTCGGACCGTAACTTCGTGCTGGATGCGGAGGGTAAGGTGGACTCCATCACTTATAAGAATTATTGTTACGAGAATATCCGCCTGAATGGTCGTTTCGACGGGGATGGCTTCGACGGTGAGCTCATCATGAGCGACAAGAATGCGGAGGTGAACTTCTCCGGTAAGGCTGATTTCAAGAAGCATGACATGCCTATCTACCATTTCTCCTCCCATGTGGACAAGTTGAATCTGAGCGCGACCAACCTTATCAAGAAGTATGACAATGCCAGCGTGTCGTTTGACGTGGAGACCAATGTCGTGGGTAACTCCATCGATAACATCGAGGGTTCTTTCTCCCTGGATAATGTCGTCTTTATTAATGGAAATAAAGAGTTGGACATCAATAACTTGAGTGTTGCGGCTACGGTGAGGAACGGTAAGCGTAAGTTGACCATCTATTCCGACTACATCAATGGTAGCGTGGTCGGTCAATACCAGTTCTCCACGATAGGGAAGTGTTTCCATAACTTGGCGCACCGCTATCTGCCTTCCCTCGTGAAGGAGGAGCGTCTCACCCCTGAGAAGAAGCGTGTCAATGATTTCACGTTCGATTTTGTCGTCGACAACACGGAGCCTATCAATGACGCCTATGAACTGCCTCTCTCCATTTTGGAGGAGACGAGGGTGAGTGGGTTCCTGAATGATTCCACGAACAAATTCCGCGTCAGGGTGGAGTCTGACCAGCTGCAGTATGGTAATAAGATATTGACAGACATGTTGCTTTTGGCGGAAAACCCGGGGGATAAGCTGAAGGCGATGATGCGTACCACCTGCCAGTCTGCCAGCGGACGCCGCAATCCGTATTTCTTCTCGATCAACACCCTAACGGCTAATGATTCCCTCGACTTCAAATACTCCTTCAGTAATACGGGGGATGTGACCTACAGCGGATCCTTGTTGGTCGGCGCGCATTTCAAGGATTATACGAAGGGGGAGGGCTTGATCGCTGATTTCAACATTAATCCGTCGTCGGTCATCCTCAATGATGTGGAGTGGCTGATCCATAAAAGTAGGGTGAGCCTGGACAAGAAACGCTTGGAGGTGGATAGCTTCTATTTCAACCATGGCTCTCAGTTCTTGAGCATCAACGGTGTGAACTCCTCCTCCTATGGGGATAGTATCAATGTCCATTTCAGTGACATGAAGCTGGATTATATCAGTGATATCATTGATAATAAGGATATTACTTTCGATGGTGTGTCCGACGGCGATGTGTTCCTTTTCAGCGCTATGGATGCGCCGCATTTCAATGGTGACCTCTACGTGTATGACGCCACCATCAACGGGTACACGATTGGTGACCTCTCCGTGAAATCCTCTTGGATAGAAAAACAGAAGTGCATCGGGTTCAAATCCAAACTGTTGTCTCTGTATGATGATCAGTTATACCGCTCCGACCTGTTCGGCGGTGTCTACTTGGGCAACGATTCCCTCTATATCGAGGGTAACCTGAAGAATGTGGATTTGAAGTTCCTCCGCCATTATCTGCGCAATGTGATGCCGAACAACACGGGTACTGTCAGCGGTATCGTGAAGGCGTATGGAAAGTTCGGACATATCGGTTTGTCTGGTACTCCTTATGTGCGTGACATGGCCTTCGACATTGATTATTTGAACACCTCCTATGTCTTGTCGGACACCGTCTATCTGACGCCGACCACGATTCGTCTGAACCAGACGGCCGTCTACGATGTGGAGGGCAATTACGCGGTGCTCTCTGGTCTGTTGTTGCATGACGGGTTCCGTAATTTCAAGTATGCGTTCGACCTGAAGTGCGACAAGTTCCTCGCCTTGAACACGCAGGAAGAGGATAACGAGACCTTCTTCGGCAAGGCCTATGTGAAGGGTGGGGCGAACATATCCGGTAATTCGGGAAGGGTGAATATCAATCTGGACCTTGTGACCCAGAAGAATACTTTGCTGACCATCCCTGTGGAGGGTACCTCCTCCACCAAGGAGTGTAACTTCATCTCTTTCGTGGAGACGGACGAGAACAAAACCATGACGGAGAAGAGACGCGCCCGTCGTGAACGTTTGCGGAAGATCCGGGAGAACACGGACGCTTCCCCTACGGTGATCGCTGTGGACGCTAGGGTGGTGGCTACCCCGGAGGCGCAAGTGCAGTTGATCATGGATGCGCAGCAGGGCGACTTGATCCGCGCGTTCGGATCGGGTAATTTGCATCTGACCTACAATTCCGGAGAGAGTGATTTCAAAATGTATGGTAGTTACGAAATAGAGAAGGGTGATTACCTTTTCACGATCCAAAGCGTGATCTCAAGGAAATTCGACATCACCAGCGGTAGTACGGTGAGTTGGACGGGTAACCCGTACAATGCGTTCATCGACATCCGCGCGCAGTATGGATTGAACGCTTCCCTGACGGACATCATCGATGACCCTAGCCTACGTTCCACACCTACTCCGGTACACTGTCTGCTGGACTTGAGCGGAACGATCAACCGCCCTATCATCAAGTTCAACATCGACCTGCCTAACTCGGACGAGGATGTGCGCAGCAAATTGAAGAGCGTGATCAACACGGAGGAGGCGGTCAATCGAAACGTGGCTTCCCTCCTCGCATTGGGCCATTTCTACACGATGGACAAATCCACGCTCTCCAGCGTCACCACGACGGAGCTCTCTTCTGTGGGCTTCTCCACGCTCTCTTCTCAGCTTTCCAACTGGATCTCGAAGATGAGCCGCGACATCAACATCGGTCTGAACTACAAACCGACCACCACGGCAACCGACGGCACGAGCGCTTCCAGTGAGTTCGACGTGGCGCTCTCCACCCAATTGTTCAACGATAGGCTCTTGCTGAACGGTAATTTCGGGTACAGGGACGAGGCGGATGAGGCCGCCAATATCTCGAACAGTATCGTGGACTTCGACATCGAATATAAGCTGACCAAGTCTGGCCGTTTCAGGACGAAGGCGTTCAACCGCTCGAACAACAGCTACTTCAAACAGGCCGCCAACACGCAGGGCGTAGGCCTCGTATACCATGAGGATTTCGACACGTTCTCTGGCTTGATGAAGTCTTATTGGAGCAG
>JAGCGM010000169.1 GCA_017649635.1 Paludibacteraceae bacterium
GAGATGGACCCTAACACGGCGCATAATGTGATAGACATTATGGAGGAGCAGAAGACCGTCACGCAGAAGGGCGGTACGATGCGTCTGGGCGCATACGACTGCAAGCTGAGGGAAGGCTCACGTGTGAGACAAATCTATGGGGAGGAGTTGATACGGGAGCGCCATCGCCATCGTTATGAGTTCAATGACAAGTATTTGGGCGAATACGAGGAGAAGGGGATGCAATGCGTGGGTAGGAACCCGGAGAGCGGATTGGTGGAGATCGTCGAGATCCCAGGCCTCCGTTGGTTCATCGGTACGCAGTTTCACCCGGAGTACTCCAGCACGGTGCTGAATCCGCACCCATTGTTTATGGATTTTATAAAAACGATTATAGATGAATAAGAAAGCGATTTTACGGCTCAGCGACGGCACTGAGTTTCATGGCGAGAGTTTCGGCTATGAGGGTGCCGTGGCAGGTGAGGTGGTGTTTAATACTGCCATGATGGGTTATCCTGAGAGTTTGACGGACCCTTCCTACGCTGGGCAAATCCTTGTGATGACGTTCCCTCTCGTGGGAAATTATGGTGTGCCAAGTGAATCTACGGAGCAAAACGGATTGTCCACCTTCATGGAGAGTGACAGGATACATGTCCGCGCGTTGGTGGTGAGCGACTACTCAGTCCATTACAGCCACTGGAACGCTAAGGGCTCTTTGGCGGAATGGTTGAAAAGAGAAAAGGTGGTGGGTATCACGGGAATCGATACGCGTGAGCTCACCAAACGTCTTCGTGAATATGGTAGCATGAGCGGTGTGATCATCACGGAGGGGCAGCAGGATATTCCTTTCGAGGATCCTAACCTTGTCAACCAGGTGGCGCTCGTCAGCACGAAGGAGGTGGAACATTTCGGAAACGGTAGCAAGCGGGTCTGCTTGGTGGACATGGGTGTGAAACAGAATATCATCCGTGAGTTGCTCAAGTTCGACGTGAGCATAACGGTTGTCCCTTGGGACTATGACTTCACGTCGGAGGAGTATGACGGACTCTTCATCTCGAACGGTCCGGGCGACCCTAACCTCTGCACCAAGACGGTGGAGCATGTCCGCAAGTTCATGCAACAGAGTAAACCTATCTATGGTATCTGCATGGGTAACCAGATCCTCGCGCTTGCGGCGGGTGCCAAGGTGACCAAGCTGAAGTATGGTCACCGCGGACATAATCAGCCTGTTCGTCTGCTTGTGAATGGTAAATTGACCAACCGTTGTTTCATCACCTCCCAGAACCATGGTTATGCGGTGGATAATGATACGATCCCTGCCGATTGGGAGCCTCAGTTCATCAACATGAACGACGGCTCGAACGAGGGTATCCGTCACAAGACCAAGCCTTGGTGCTCGGCGCAGTTCCACCCGGAGGCTGCCAGCGGTCCTACCGATACGGAGTTCATCTTCGGACAGTTCTTCAAGGCGATGTGCGACCCTAAGTCGTTGATGGTCGCCGAGGCGCAGGAGACGTTCGAATCGTTTGAGAAGCCTAAGAAAGTCCTCTTGTTGGGTAGCGGCGCCTTGAAGATCGGTGAGGCGGGCGAGTTCGACTACTCAGGTTCCCAGGCCTTGAAAGCCTTGAAGGAAGAGGGTATCCATACCATCTTGATCAATCCTAACATCGCCACGGTGCAGACCTCCGATGGTGTCGCCGATGAGGTCTATTTCCTCCCTGTGACGCCTTATTTCGTCGAGCGTGTCATCGAGAAGGAACGCCCGGACGGAATCCTGCTCTCATTCGGTGGCCAGACGGCGCTGAACTGCGGTGTCGAGTTGTATAAGAACGATATACTGAAGAAATACAATGTGCGTGTGCTGGGTACGCCGGTGCAGGCGATCATTGATACGGAAGACCGTGAGCTCTTCGTGAACAAGCTGGACGAGATCAATGTGAAGACCATCAAGTCACACGCTTGTGAGAATGTGCAGGAGGCTCGTGAGGCGGCTAAGGAACTGGGCTATCCGGTCATCCTTCGCGCGGCCTATGCCTTGGGCGGACTTGGCTCAGGCTTCTGCGATAACGAGGAGCAGTTGAATAAATTGGCCGAGAAAGCCTTCGCGTTCTCCCCGCAAGTGCTTGTGGAGAAATCGCTGAAGGGCTGGAAGGAGATCGAGTACGAGGTGGTGCGTGACCGCTTCGACAATTGCATCACGGTATGTAACATGGAGAACTTCGACCCGCTTGGTATCCATACGGGTGAGTCCATCGTCATCGCTCCGTCGCAGACGCTCACGAACAGTGAGTACCATAAGTTGCGTGCGCTTGCCATAAAGATCATCCGTCACATCGGTATCGTGGGTGAGTGCAACGTGCAATACGCCTTCGACCCAGTGAGTGAGGATTACAGGGTGATCGAGGTGAATGCCCGCTTGTCCCGCTCCTCCGCTTTGGCAAGTAAGGCGACGGGTTATCCGTTGGCCTTCGTGGCGGCTAAGTTGGGCTTGGGCTATGGTCTCTTCGACCTGAAGAACTCGGTGACGAAGACCACTTCCGCCTTCTTCGAGCCAGCCTTGGATTATGTGGTATGTAAGATCCCTCGTTGGGACTTGGGTAAGTTCCGCGGCGTGGACCGTGAGCTGGGTAGCTCCATGAAGTCGGTCGGCGAGGTGATGGCCATCGGACGTACGTTCGAGGAGGCTGTCCAGAAGGGCTTGCGTATGATCGGTCAGGGTATGCACGGATTCGTGGGAAACAAAGAGTTGGAGATCGCCGACATTGACGGTTCATTGAGGGCGCCAACCGATAAACGTATATTCGTCATAGAAAAAGCCTTTGAGATAGGTTATTCCGTGGCGCAGATTCATGAGCTTACGAAGATCGATTGCTGGTTCTTGGATAAGCTGATGAACATCCATTTGGTCAACAAGGAGTTGCAGGCTGTCTCTTCGCTTGAGGCGTTGCCGAACAACCTTCTGAAGCGCGCGAAGGTATATGGCTTTACTGATTTCCAGATCGCCCGCGCATTGGATATGGGTAGCAAGATGGATATCGAGGACGCTGTGCTGGTCGTTCGCTCGCATCGTAAGCAATTGGGCATCTTGCCTTTCATTAAGCAGATCGATACGCTGGCGGCTGAATATCCTGCCCAGACGAACTATCTGTACCTCACATACTCCGCCGTGAAGAGTGATGTGGTGTGTGAGCGGGACAACCGGACCATCATGGTGTTGGGTTCCGGCGCCTACCGTATCGGCTCCTCCGTGGAGTTCGACTGGTGCGGTGTGCAGGCGTTGAACACGATACGCAAGGAGGGCTTCAGAAGCGTTATGATCAATTATAACCCTGAAACGGTCTCCACGGATTATGACATGTGCGACCGCCTCTACTTCGACGAGCTGACGTTTGAACGTGTGATGGATATCATCGAGCTGGAGTCGCCTAAGGGTGTGATTGTCAGCACAGGTGGTCAGATCCCGAACAACCTCGCCATGAAACTGGATGCGCAGAAGGTGCCTATCTTGGGTACGCAAGCCAATTACATCGACAATGCGGAGGATAGGGATAGATTCTCGGCCATGCTCGACCGTATCGGTGTGGACCAGCCGGAGTGGAGCGCCCTGACCTCCATGGAGGATGTGAACGCCTTCATCCAGCGTGTGGGCTTCCCTGTTCTGGTGCGCCCTTCGTACGTGCTTTCGGGTGCGGCGATGAATGTCTGCAGTAACCAGGATGAGTTGGAACGCTTCCTGACGTTGGCGGCGAATGTCTCCAAGAAACATCCGGTCGTCATCTCTAAGTTCATGCAGAACACCAAGGAGGTGGAGATGGATGCGGTGGCGAAGGATGGCGAGATCTTGGCGTACGCTATTTCAGAGCATATCGAGTATGCGGGTGTCCATTCAGGAGATGCCACGATACAGTTCCCTGCGCAGAAACTATATGTGGAGACGGTGCGCCGTATCAAGAAGATATCCGCTCAGATCGCCAGGGAGTTGCATATATCAGGACCATTCAACATCCAATACTTGGCTAGGGAGAACGAAATCAAGGTGATCGAGTGTAACCTCCGCGCCAGCCGTTCCTTCCCGTTCGTAAGTAAGATCTTGAAGGTCAACTTCATCGATTTGGCGACCCGTGTGATGTTGGGCTTGCCTGTGGAGAAACTGAGCAAATCGTTCTTCGACTTTGATTATGTGGGTATTAAGGCTTCGCAGTTCTCCTTCAACAGGTTGCAGAAGGCCGACCCAGTGTTGGGCGTCGACATGACCTCTACCGGTGAGGTGGGTTGCTTGGGCGACGACACATCCTGCGCATTGCTGAAGAGTATGCTTTCCGTCGGACATCGTATTCCGAAGAAGACGGTGCTCCTTTCCACCGGACCTGCGAAGGATAAGGTCTCGTTGCTGGAGCCTGCCCGCTTGCTCATCGAGCACGGGTATGAGTTGTATGCGACACCAGGCACAAGCCGCTTCCTGACGGACAATGGTATCCCGAACACGGAGGTCTTCTGGCCAAGCGATAAGCAAAAGACACCGCAGGCATTGGATTTGTTGCATCAGCATAAGATCGATATGGTGGTTAACATCCCGAAGGATCTGTCCACGGGAGAGTTGACGAACGGTTATATCATCCGTCGTGCCGCAGTGGATCTGAACATCACGTTGATCACCAACTCACGATTGGCTTCGGCCTTCATCCGCGCCTTCTGCACCACTAAGTTGGACGAGTTGGCTATCAAGAGCTGGAGGGAGTACCGCTAAGCCTCTTTTCGGACGATTGTTTTACACCCCGTAGGTTCGAGACCGTTGGTCTATCCTGCGGGGTTCTTTTTTTGCTTTTTCGGAAGATCTTATTGGATGGGGTAGAGGAGTCACCCTTCCTCTCGTAACGCCCTTTAAACGCACGAGAATGCCCTTCCTGCGCTTCTGATACGAAAGCGGGCTGTCCCACAGCATGGAACAGCCCGCAACTTTTGTTAGAGAGGTGGATTATAGATCAACCAGCACCTTTTCGTGGCCTACGATGTAGTAGGAACCCTTCTTCAATCCATTCAAAGCCTCAGACCTCTTGACGTTGGATTTTACGATGATACCAGAGATCGTGTAGACGTTCACCAACTCGTCCATATCAGCCGCAGGTTGCGTCTCTACGCCCACATGCTCGTTAGATGCGCATCTGTAGAGTTGGATGTCGTCCAACACCAAATCATTACCATATGAGTTGTAATAGGAATCTCCTCCTGCACCATCTCCTGCGTAAGAAACGACGGACAATTCCATCTCGCTTCCCTGCAATTCAAATTCCACTTGGGTGGAAACCCAATTTGTGCTTTCAGTCGAGTTTTTCACTACACGTTTTGACTTGTAAATGTCGCCAGTGGTCAAATCCGTCACTTGAATGTAAATATCCACTGGATTTTTGGAGTCGGAGAATGTGTTCACATAGCAAATCGCTGTATAGTTTCCTGATTGCAATCCGTGGAATTGGCGCGTGTAAATCGGCGAGTTATACTGGTTGTTGCAGTTTATGAACAGCATACCACCATATGCGGTCGTGTCATAAGTGTGGTCAGGGATGAATCTCCATCCATTCTCTTTCGGGTGTTTCCCGTTTCCGAAATAGGCTTCCCAACCCCATTGCGTGCCACCTTCAACACCATCATAACTGCATGTCACATTCGCGGCGACGCAGTAACTGCCTTCTCCATTCGGCGACTCTGCGCACTCCACATTGGCATGTGGATTTAAATCAGTGCATGTCGTCCAATTGGTTCCCGTCGTGCGGTATAATTTCACCGGATTATTAATGTCAGAGTAGTCCCACACCCAATATGAGTGCGCTGATTCAAACGTGCCGAAGTCCTCCTGCCAAACCAGTTTTTTCGGAATCTTGTTGCCGTTTTCGTCCAGGCAATAGTTTTGGATTTCAGGGGTGGTGTCAGTGTCCGCATAGACGGTGATGGTGTCATACGTATTGCAATCGTTTATTCTTTTGCCATTTGCGTCCAAGACGTTGTCCTGCACCTTCAGGATGAATAAGGTGCCATTTTTGTCCGCATCTTCCCAGCTCAACTCCAAAGGATCAATAACCACACCAACGGTTGCTTTGTATGGTGTTGATTCAACGTTATCCTTGTACCAGTACATTGTGAAGTCGGTATAAGGATTGCCATCCTTGTCTGGGGTTGTCACATCGTTTGAGGTCAGTGTCACAGACTCTCCCGATTTGAGATGGATGCTCTTTACGTCTTTGCCATTCGCATAGATGATAGGTCGTTTCGACATGAGACAAGAAACTTGTTCCGGCTCCTCTCCTTGGCAATTGGCGTTCACCGTAAGGGCGATTGGAGTGGAAACGTTGAAAGATGCGCATAGCGCGTTCGGACGGTAATAACCGTAATTGGCGAGCTCTTCCTCCAACGAGTTCTTGTCTCCCATGACACATCTGTAGTAAATCGTCTGGGTAGATGAATCCGCACCGAATGAGGAAGAGATATCATCTATGCTTCTGTCTGTTGTAGGACCGACAATCGTCTTCCATGACTTGTTGTCGTCAGGTGTAGTCGTGTATTGGTATACATAGTAAGCGTTGTCACCCCAATAGGCTTGTGCCATTTCTGTCTTATCGGCATAGAGTCCTCCTAGATATTCCTCGCAGGAGACGGTGTCTGTAACGGACAGGCCCTCATTGAAGTAGATGTTTGCGGCAGGTTGGGAGCAAGTGAAGAGTTGGATGTCGTCCAACACCAAGTCATTACCAAACTTGTTATAATCTAAAAGTCCATTTGCTCCATCTCCAGCATATGAGACGATGGACAACTCCAAGCTAGTCCCCGCTAGATGAAAATCCACCTCTGGCGCAACCCATCCTGTGCTGCCTGTGGAAGATTTCGTCACTCGACTTGATTTATAAACTTCACCTGAAGTTAGATCCTTCACCTGAATGTAGATATCCACTGGATTTTTAGCATCGGAGAATGTGTTCACATAACAAACCGCTGTATATAGTTGACTTGAACACAAATTGCTAATTTTTCGGGTGTAAATCACCGCATCATGTTCGTTGTTGCAATTGAGGAATAACATACCACCATATGCTCTCGTCCCGTAAGTGTGGTCAGGAATGAATTCCCAGCCATTCTCTCTCGGGTGTTTCCCGTTCCCGAAATAGGCTTCCCATCCCCACTGGGTGCCATCTTGAGCATTGTCATAAGCACATGTCACGTTTGCGGCTACGCAGTATAGACCTTCCGCAGATGGGGCCGTTCCACATTCTGCGTTTGCGTAATCAGTTAGTGCGGTGCATGTCGTCCAATTTTTACCATCCGTATGTTTCAGTTTCTTTGGGTCGTTGAGGTCACTGTAGTCCCATGTCCAATACTCCTTCTCGGAAGTGAACGTACCGAAGTCCTCCTGCCAAACCAGCTTGCGAGACATCATTTGTCCATCATCACTGATACAACATACCTTATCGGTAACTTTAAAATTCAAAGATTTAATGATGTCCCCAGCAGGAGTCGTCAATTCATAGAAATAATCAGACACGGCAATTTCACCTGAGCCTAGGCTGTTCGTTGACACATGGGTATAGGCGTTGCCTGTCGCACCATTGATTTTGAGGTTGTTACGATACCATTGGATCGTGCAACCGACACATAGATTATCCGCGGACAAAAGAGCGTGCTCTCCTCCTGCACATACGATATTGTTGCCCACAATCGAAGGCTCCACATCCGCATAGACCCTGATGCTTTTAATCATAATGGCTTGATCGGCAGGTAATTGGCCTATAAATACATTCACAGTAAGACGATTGTTTGTAATAGCTTGGAACTCCATATTATTGCCCGGCCCACTTATCGTAGCTGTCGTACAACCTCCATTTGTGACTTTTTGACTTGCCTGAGTCAATTCTTGGCTTGTGCTTGAATTGCCATTGTTAACGCCTATACGAATCTGAGCCGAATACATGGGAGGATTTTCATTAGTGTTAAACGGATTGCAAAAATCGATTTCCACTCTATATTTTCCACCATTCTTCACTCCCGTCACATCAAGCGAAAGCATCTTTTTACCTTGTGCGGTTGAACCTCCGGAGACAACGAATCCCCACTCTCCGTCATTGTCATTGTCATAGAAACGCAAAGTGTCCAGCCGGATTGGATTCGAAGTGACAGCATACTGAACCCTGCTTAGGAAATCAGACTTTGTCGCTGTGGATTTGGTTGTTGTCGCTAGTGTAAGTGGTGTTGACAGTTTGGGCGTCAAGATAGATTTTCCAAAACCGTCCACTTCCTCTATGGATGCGATAGACGTATTTGGTCCTTTGTTCGAGCAGGAAAAGTCCGTCTCCGCCACCAGCGGGAGCAGTGAGGCCTGCTGAGCAAGGGCGTTCACCCACATTCCCAGCAAGAGTGTCAGGAATGCCAAACATTTTGTAAAGTTGTTTTTCATACTTAATTGTCTCATTTGAAAATTGTTAAAGGGTTCCGTCTGTTTATTCCTAAATTCATAGGCTGCAGAACCCTGATTTCACAACCCATAAATCCGTTCATACCAATTGATTGATTCTTAATTGTTTGATATATTAATTCTCTATAAATGCCATGTGGATTTATATATGCTACACATTTATACAAATTCACAACCAATCCTTCAGATATTTAGTGTAAATATACGCTTTATTTTGATTGAAACAATCAAACACTTCCGTTTTTTGACTTTTCATGTAAAAATAAATGTTGCGTATGGATATGCTTGAGAAAAGCGGGCTGTCCCACAGCATGGGACAGCCCGCATCTTTGTTAGAGTGGTGGATTATAGGTCAATCAGCACCTTTTCGTGCCCTACGATGTAGTAGGTACCCTTCTTCAATCCATTCAAGGCTTCAGACCTCTTGACGTTGGATTTTACGATGATTCCAGAGATCGTATAAACGTTAACCAGTTCGTCCATCTCTTCCACAGACTGTGTTTCCACGCCCACATGTTCGGAGTCGTCGCACACGTAGAGTCGGATATCGTCCAAGATGAGGTCGTTGCCTTTTTTGTTGTAATCATCACCACCAACAGCGTTAATGATTTCGACCAAAATATCATTGCCATCAAGGACGGTTGAAACAGCCGCCTCATGCCATGCTAATCCGTCTGTCTTGGTGTTCCTCGTCACGGGTTCGGATGTTACAGAGGCTCCACTCGATAGATCGGTCAGTCGTATGAATACTTTCACTGGATTGACAGCATCAGCGAATGTGTTCACGTAACACTTGACCGACACGTTTTTGTTCTTCAATATTGAGTTTGAAATCTGTTTTGCATAGATTACCTCGTTAGTTTCGTTGCCTCCGTTGATGAACAACATGCCGCCGAAGTCGGATCCTTGGTAGGTGTGGTCAGGAACGAATGTGTAGCCGTTTTCGCGAGGATATTTGCCGTTAAAGCAGATGGCCTCCCAACCCCACTGGGTACCACCTTGTACACCATCATAGGAACAAGTCACATTGCCGGCCACGGTGTATTTGCCCTCTATGGATGGTGCGATGTCACATTCAGTTCCAGGGATGTTCAAATCGAAGCAGGAGGTCCACTCCTTGCCGTCGTTGTGCGTCACCTTCTTAGGTGCGTTCAAGTCAGAGTAGTCCCAAGTCCAGTAGGTGGAGTCGGACGTGAAGGTTCCGAAGTCCTCCTGCCATAACAATATCTGAGGGATCTTGTTGCCGTTTCCGTCCAAGCAGTAGCTTTCGATTTCAGGGGTAGTGTCAGCGTCCGCATAGACGGTGATGGTGTCATACGTGTTGCAATCGTTTATTCTTTCGCCGTTTGCGTCCAAGACGTTGTCCTGCACCTTCAGGATGAACGTTGTGCCGTTCGTAGTCGCATCTTCCCAACTTACTACTAGTGAATCAGCGACCACACCAACGGTCTTCTTGATTGGTGCAGATCCCTCATTGCCCTTGTGCCAAGACATTGTGTAGTTGGTATAAGGATTGCCATCTTTGTCTGTGGTTGTCACATCGTTTGAGGTCAGTGTCACAGACTCGTCTGGACTCAAATGGATGCTCTTCACATCTTTGCCATTCGCATAGATGATAGGTTCCTTCGATTGAATACAATTAGGGAGGTCGGATTCTCCCTCGCAGACGAAGACCTGGATGTCGTCCAAGATGAGGTCGTTGCCATTCAGGTTATATTTGCTGTCACCACAGTCATAAACGACTTCAACCAAAACTGAATCTCCTTCAATGGAAGAAGTGACAGTTGCCTCTTTCCAATCGAGTCCTTCATTTTGGCTATTACGTGTTATGGTTGTGGATTTGGCAACACCCCCCGTCTTCAGGTCTGTTATTTGAATGTGTATCTTCACTGGGTGTGGTGCGTCCGCGAAGGTGTTCACGAAACACCTAGCCGTCACGTCTCTGCCCTTCAGTTTTGAGCTGCTGATTTTCTTGGAATAGATCACCTCTCCGATTTCGCTGTCTCCGTTGACGAACAACATGCCGCCGAAGGCAGAACCTTGATAGGTGTGGTCAGGAACGAATGTGAAGCCGTTTTCCGAAGGATACTTGCCGTTAAAGCACATAGACTCATATCCCCATTGAGTTCCTCCTACTTCATCGGCTGATGAAGTCACATTACCGGCCACGGTAAACGATCCTTGGTCAAATGGAGAAGGTGTACATTCCGTTCTAGGGATCTCCAACCCGTAGCAGGTGGACCACTTCTTTGCATCGTTGTGCGTCACTTTCTTAGGTGCATCCAAGTCGGAATAGTCCCAAGACCAGTAGGTGGAGTCGGACGTGAAGGTTCCGAAGTCCTCCTGCCATAACAATATCTGAGGAATCTTGTTGCCGTTTCCGTCCAAGCAGTAGCTTTCGATTTCAGGGGTAGTGTCAGCGTCCGCATAGACGGTGATGGTGTCATACGTGTTGCAATCGTTTATTCTTTTGCCGTTTGCGTCCAAGACGTTGTCCTGCACCTTCAGGATGAACGTTGTGCCGTTTGTAGTCGCATCTTCCCAACTTACTACTAGTGAATCAGC
>JAGCGM010000170.1 GCA_017649635.1 Paludibacteraceae bacterium
AGCGAACTCAAGCACCTGACCTTGGTTGGAAACACGATAACCGACACCAACAAGTTCAAGTTCCTTCTTGTAGCCCTGAGATACACCGACAACCATATTATTAATCAAAGCCCTGTACAATCCGTGCATGGAACGACGAGGAGCATCCTCAGCCGAACGGGTGAAGGTGATGGTGCCATCCTTTACCTCAACATTGATGTCGGGATTCACATACTGTGACAATTCGCCCTTAGGACCTTTAACTGTCACAACATTATCCTTCATGGATACCGTAACCCCTGAAGGAATACTGATCGGTAAATTACCTATTCTTGACATTTCAAAATCCTCCCAACATTAATAGATGTAACACAAAACCTCGCCGCCGATCTTCATGTCGCGGGCTTCCTTATCAGTCATAACTCCTTTTGATGTCGAAACGATGGCGATACCGAGACCGTTCAATACCCTCGGCATATCCTTGTAACCGACATACTTACGCAAACCTGGGGTTGAAACTCTCTTCAAGCCCTTGATAGCGTTCACTTTGTTGATGGGATCATACTTCAAGGCGATCTTGATAGAGCCTTGGTAACCCTCATCGCTGAACTTGTAGTTCAAGATATAGCCCTTGTCGAGCAATATCTTCGTAATCTCCTTTTTCAAATTTGACGCAGGAACTTCAAGCACTCTGTGTTTAGCCTGAATAGCGTTCCTCAATCTCGTTAGATAATCTGCTATTGGATCTGTCATAATAAAACAATTAAATTGATCAGGAAAACCTGACAATATTTAACACTAATTTTTTTACCAGCTTGCTTTCTTCACACCTGGAATCAAACCTGCGGAAGCCATCTCACGGAATTGGATACGTGAAATGCCGAAAAGGCGCATGTAACCCTTTGGTCTCCCCGTCAACTTGCAACGGTTGTGCTTACGCACCGGAGAGGAATTCTTAGGCAAAGCCTGAAGACCCTCATAATCGCCCTCGGCTTTCAACTTAGCCCTCTTCTCAGCATACTTGGCGCAAAGTTTTGCACGTTTAACCTCACGTGCCTTCATTGATTCTTTTGCCATCTTATTACTTCTTTACATTTTTAAATGGTAACCCAAATTCTCTCAACAAAGCGAAACCTTCCTCGTCCGTCTTCGCAGAGGTCACAAAGGTAATATTCATTCCCAACAATTTCTGTATCGAATCGATATTAATTTCAGGGAAAATGATCTGCTCGTCGATACCGAGGGTGTAATTACCCCTTCCGTCGAGCTTGGAATCGATGCCCTTGAAGTCGCGGATACGAGGAAGAGCCACGCGGATAAGTCTCTCGAGGAACTCGTACATCTTCTCCCTACGCAAGGTAACCCTCACACCGATAGGCATTTTCTTACGGAGCTTGAAGTTTGAGATATCCTTCTTGGACAACGTCTGGACTGCCTTCTGACCCGTGATGGCGGTCAACTCGTTGATTGCCACCTCGATGATCTTCTTGTCGGCGATAGCCAAACCCAAACCCTGGTTGATAACGATCTTCTCCAAAACAGGGACTTGCATCACCGTTTTGTAGTTAAACTCCTTCATCAAGGAAGGAACGATACGCTTAGCGTACTCTTGCTTTAAACTTGCGGTATTCATCATTTAATTTCCTCCCCTGATTTTTTTGCGTAACGCACTAACTTGCCGTTTGCACCCTCACGGCGGCCGATACGAGTCGGCTTGCCACTCTTAGGATCGATCAAATTCAAGTTGGAGATATGGATAGGAGCTTCAATTTCCACGATTCCACCCTGAGGATTCTTTGCGCTAGGCTTGGTTGACTTCTTCACGATGTTGAGACCCTCAACGATCGCCTTCTGGTCCTTCACAAGGACGCGGAGAACACGCCCCTGCTTACCCTTAGACTCTCCAGAGTTTACGTATACCGTATCTCCTTTTTTGATATGTAACTTACTCATTTCCTTAAACATTAAGAATTAAAGCACTTCTGGTGCCAATGAAACGATTTTCATGTTTGTTGCACGGAGCTCACGAGCGACAGGACCGAAGATACGGCTAGCCCTCATCTCACCTGCAGCATTCAAAAGGACACAAGCGTTATCGTCGAAACGGATGTATGATCCATCCGGACGTCTGATTTCCTTCTTCGTCCTAACGACAACCGCCTTAGAGACAGTACCCTTCTTCATGTCACTCGATGGAATGACATTCTTGACAGTCACTACGATGACGTCACCTACTGTGGCGTAGCGCTTAGCGGTACCTCCCAAGACACGGATACACAGTGCCTCTTTCGCTCCGCTGTTGTCAGCCACAACCATTCTTGATTCTTGCTGTATCATAATTACTTAGCCCTTTCGATAATTTCAACCAATCTCCATCTCTTAGTCTTGCTCAACGGACGAGTCTCCATGATACGGACGAAGTCGCCCACATTGCACACATTATTCTCGTCATGAGCGTGATATTTCTTCGTCTTGTTGACGAACTTCTGATAAATAGGGTGTTTCTCTTTCCACTTAACAGCGACAGTGATGGTTTTGTCCATCTTGTTGCTGGAAACTACTCCCTGTCTTTCTTTTCTTAAGTTTCTCATTGTTATCAGCCCTTTTATTAATTCTCTTTAATTTCCCTCAAACGCAACTCCGTGTAGATGCGAGCGATATCCTTACGAGCAGCTCTAATCTGCATAGGATTATCCAACGGAGATACTGAATGGTTAAGCTTCATCTTAGCCAAGTTTTGCTCCTCTGTAGCAAGTCTCTCTTGCAACTCCTGAGTGGTCAAATTTTTTAATTCCGTTATTTTCATATCACTTATGCATTTTGATTTTGAGTGTCATAATCTCTTCTGACGATAAACTTAGTGGTTACCGGCAACTTCTGGGCAGCAAGACGCAATGCCTCTTTAGCTACCTCGAATGGTACGCCTTCCACCTCGATCACAATTCTACCTGGCGTGATAGGGAACACAAACCCTTCCGGACTACCCTTACCTTTACCCATACGGACATCGGCTGGCTTCTTGGTGATTGGTTTGTCAGGGAATATTCTGATCCAAATCTTACCTTCCCTTTGCATATAACGTGTAACCGCGATACGGGCAGCCTCGATTTGACGGGCGGTGATCCATTTGGTCTCCAAGGACTTAATTCCGAAAGAACCGAATGCCAACTGGTTTCCGCGGGAAGCGACTCCCTTAGAACGACCTTTCTGCGGTCTTCTGTATTTTACTCTCTTAGGTTGTAACATTTTCCTTCAACTTTAATTCGTTAAACAGAATTATTTCTTTTTCTTCTTGAAGCCTTGTGGTTTTCCGGCGGATTGTGAGTTGTTTCCCGGACGACCAGCCTCTTTCGACGCCGTGAAGTTAGGAGCCAAATCCCTCTTGCCGTAAACCTCGCCACGGCAAATCCATACCTTGATACCGATCAAACCCACTTTCGTCAAAGCTTCAGCCTGCGCGTAGTCAATGTCAGCCCTGAAAGTATGCAACGGAGTTCTTCCCTCCTTGTACATCTCGGAACGAGCCATCTCGGCTCCGTTCAGACGGCCGGAAACCTGCACCTTGATACCCTCGGCGCCCATGCGCATCGTAGACGCGATCGCCATCTTCGTGGCACGGCGGTAAGCTACCTTACCCTCCACCTGGCGAGCGATGTTGTTCGCGACGATCATGGCATCCAACTCAGGACGCTTTACCTCGAAGATGTTGATCTGAACCTCCTTGTCGGTGATTCCCTTCAACTCCTCCTTCAACTTCTCTACCTCTTGTCCACCCTTACCGATGATGATGCCCGGACGAGCCGTGCACACCGTGATGGTGATGAGCTTCAATGTACGTTCTATTACTATTCTAGAGACGCTTGCCTTTGCGAGACGGGCGTTGAGGTACTTTCTGATTTTAGCATCCTCCACAATAGTATCGCCGTAACTTTTACCGCCAAACCAGCTGGAATCCCATCCTTTGATGATTCCGAGGCGGTTGCTAATTGGATTTACTTTCTGTCCCATCTAACAATTAATTTTTACTTTCTTTAGAATTAATAGAATCTACATATATCGTCACATGGTTAGAGCGCTTACGGATCCTGTAACCCCTACCCTGCGGCGCCGGACGGAGTCTCTTCAAAGTCCTTCCCTCATCCACAAAGATAGTGCTGATGTACAACTCTCCGTTGTCCGCCTTCTTCTCGTTCTTCTGCTCCCAGTTAGCGATAGCGGAGCGAAGCAACTTCTCCAAACGGTTGGAAGCGTCCTTAGTGGAGTACTTCAACACGCTGAGAGCCTTATACGCCTCCATTCCGCGTACCATGTCTGCTACCAGACGCATCTTGCGCGGAGATGTAGGTATATCATTCATTTTCGCGAAGTATTGAGTCTTAAGAGCCTCTTTTTTAACGGCTGCCCTCGCACTCTTCTTCAATCTTCTATTTTCTTTATTTACATCCATTTTGAAAAATGTTTTAGTAAGTTTTCACGGCTTATTTCTTCTTGTTGCCACCGTGTCCCCTAAACGTACGCGTCATGGAGAACTCACCGAGCTTGTGGCCGACCATGTTCTCAGTAACGTACACAGGGATAAACTTATTTCCGTTATGAACTGCTAATGTATGGCCCACGAAATCAGGAGAAATCATGGAAGCTCTCGACCAAGTCTTGATCACGGACTTCTTTCCG
>JAGCGM010000022.1 GCA_017649635.1 Paludibacteraceae bacterium
CTTCTTGCCGCGACGCAAGACGGGGGTCGACTCCTCCTGATGTTCAGTCTCATTCGTTGCCGCTTCGGTACGCCACCCATTTCGGGGTGGAGGAGACATCGTATGGGTACCTCGCCACTGTGTATGCGGGTGGGGCGGATCAGCAGGTGACGTTCAGGTATGCGTTGGTGCGTGGGGATTCCGCCCAAGTGCCTGATGACGCTTGCAGAATCAATATACCGGTTGAACGCTTGGGCACCAATTCCGGCACGTTGTTCGGGTTCCTGGGACTTTTGGGGGTTATGGACAAGATGGTGGCCACCTGCGACGCGAAGTTCATTTTCTCCGATGAAATCAGGGGGAAGGTCAATCGGGGGGATATCGTCTCTTTGGGCTCCTCGTTCGATATTAACGGGGAACGCTTGTTGTTCGCTCATCCCGATGTCCTGTTCCTGTCCGATTTGCGTGACGATCCCCATGCCAATGTCTGTCCGGTTGTCCACAACTTCGAGTGGAAGGAGTCTTCCGCACTGGCCCGGACGGAGTGGATCAAGTTCATCTCCCTCTTTTTTGACAGGTATGTTATGGCGGATTCCATCTTCCAGACCATCGAGCAAAGGTATATGGACCTAAAGGAGATGGTGGATACGATTCAGACCCGACCGACGCTCTTCTCCGCTGGATCTTACGGAGACACGTGGTATATGACGGGTGGGGAAGGCTTTATGTCCAAACTTTACCAGGATGCGGGCGGAATTTACCTTTTGGCCGATACGATGGTGCCCACTGTCACCTGTGGAACGGAGTGGCTGTTGGCGCATTATTCCGAAGCCGATTTTTGGATGAACTGCGGGACGGTTAGGCTGGAGGATTTGGATTCCCGTCTTTCCCAGATGAAATCGTACAAAAACGGTAATCTCTTCCATTTCCAGAAAAGGGAGAAGACGACGGATGGTCTGCATATCACCGATTTCTACGAAAGCGCTGTGGCGAGGCCGGATGTCGTGTTGGCGGATCTGATATCGGTGCTTCATCCAGAGGTGATGCCTGAACATGAGACCGTTTATTTAGGACGTTGTGTTAAATCAGGTGAGGGGAGGTGATTTGTCATGAATCGTAAAAGATTGGTTTTCACTGTACTTTTCTTCCTTTCCATCGTACTTTTTGTGGTGGATGTGTTGTTCGGAAGTGTGGATATCCCCTTCGGTGAGTTTGTGGGACTGCTCAAGGGGAGTTGTGACCCAATCCATCGGACGATTATGGTCGACATTCGGATTCCCAAGGCCATCACCGCTGTGCTGGTAGGCATATCCCTCTCTGTCTCGGGACTATGGATGCAGACGCTTTTCCGGAACCCTTTGGTAGGTCCTTATGTGTTGGGTATCAGTTCTGGCGCATCGTTGGGAGTCGCCGTATACCTGTTGTTGTTCTCCGCCTTGGGTATATCGACTGTTTATGTCTCCGGGTGGGGTGTCGCGTTTTCCTCCATGATTGGGGCGGCGCTTCTGTTCTTGTTGGTCATTTCGGTTTCGTTCCGGCTGAGGGAGAAGGTCTCTCTGTTGATCGCGGGCATCATGTTAGGATGTTTGGCCACGTCGGCCATATCGCTGTTGCAGAACATCAGTGATCCGGACTCCGTCAAGATGTTTGTTAACTGGACGTTAGGCTCGTTGTCCGGCGTCACGTGGGAGAAGCTGCGGGTCATGATCCTCTTTGTGGGCATAGGCGTTGCTTTTGTGCCTTTCTTGCTCAAACCGTTGGATGCGATGCTTTTAGGGGATGATTACGCCAGCAGTATCGGGGTGGACGTGCGGAGGATGCGGTGGATGATCATTCTGTCCGCCACGTTGTTGACGGGTGCGACCACAGCCTTCACGGGTCCGATCGGTTTTATCGGCATTGCGGTGCCGCACATCGTCAGGGGGCTTCTGCGAACCTCCGTCCATCGTTTGCTGACGCCCTGCTGTATGCTTTGTGGGGCGGTGTTAGTGCTATTGTGTGATATCTTCTCCCAACTGCCTGGGGATGGATATGTCCTGCCGATCAATGCGCTCTCGTCATTGATCGGTGCGCCTGTTGTTTTATGGATTATTTTGAGTGGGAAACGCTAATTTATGTTTGTTATTTGATTTGTTTTTGTTTGTTTTGTTGCGATTTGTCTTTTTTGTAGATGGAAATAGACCTCAAATAGGGAGTGTTCTGTGGGTTTAGTAAAATGCTTTACTGAAAGAAAAAGTCTGTTCACTGAAATCTTCATGGCAATAGTCAAATATTTTAAATTATTAGAAATTAATTATACACCTTTGTGTGGTGAAAAGAAGAAGAGTTAAGAAGATTTCCCATTATGACGGAATAATGGTTCTTGTAGATGCGACGTGTAGAAGAGTATGCTAAAATAAGGGAAGTGTATGTATATTTTTAAATTTTATTGAACATAAACACACATCTTGATGACCTGAAAAGGATACATGCGCTGGTGTCTCTTCTATCCATGAATTAAAAATGAATATGCGCAATTAAAAAATTGAGATTATGTCCTTAAATCTGATTACTGGAATATTCCAGACAAAAACGATAAAGAGAGTGATGATCGTAGGATTGTTGCTCAACTTTCTGGATGTGTTTTCGCAGGACACCAACATTGACACTCCGAATCTGAGTTTCGAGGAGGGTAATTTGGCGAACTGGGAACAATACACGGGAGGCTTTTATCTTGACGATACGGATAGCACGTATAAGTATCAGCAATGGAACAAGGTGACGAATGCAGGTGACCGCATTACCGTTGTGAGTGGTAGTGGAGAGCAGAACGACCCTGTTATCAGTTGCTGGAATATGTTGACGAATCCGGACAACAGGAAAACTGTGAGGATTGGCAATTGGAGATATCCGGAAAGCGCTTCTGGTATGACTACTACTAAGGTCGCTGCCGCTGAACGCTTGGTGTACAAGTTCACTGTCACGGAGAATACCACGTTGTTCAACTATGGTTTTGCTGTGGTTTTGGATTGTCCGGACTTGTCGTCCAGATCTACTGGCGGCGGTGGTATTGGCGGTGGTATTGGCGGCGGTATCGGTGGTGGTATCGGTGGCGGCATTGGCGGTGGTGCTGGTGCTGGCGGCGCTGTCGGTGCTGGTGGCACAGGAGGATCGGGTAATGAACATATCGGTGAACAGTTGCCGAGTTTCTCTGTCGGCATCACCACGGTAGACCCATCGACAGGTATGATAGGTCACTTGAATTGTGGAGAGTTTGTCATCAATGCGGAGGGACATAATGCGGATGGACTTGAATTGGTACAGGATCAGACTGACCAAACCTGTACGCGTTCTCTCGTTGATCATGCCAATACCAATCCTTTGTCCGAGTATGCGTTTCGTCGTTGGACTTATGGAAGTTATGATTTGAAGAACTATATCGGGAAAGAGGTACAGATTGAGGTTATTGTGCATGATTGTTTAAGGGCGGATAAAAACACTGGAGTGGTCGGCGCAGGTGGACATAGGGCATATGGCTATTTCTGGGCGGAAACAAGGAAACTGGAGCTGAAGGTGAAGAATTGTATCGATGAAGATGCGCGGATTATGGCTCCTGCGGGGTTCGATCTCTATGAATGGACCCGCGATGACGGTGTGCATGTGGACACGGATCCAAGCGATCCTTCCGTGGCTGTCATCCCGAAAGATTTAAAGAGTACAGTGGCAGTCTACAAGTGTAAATTGTCAAATACGCAAACGGGTTGTTCCGATCCTGTGGAGTTGACCGCTCAGTTGCAGGAGATGGACGCCACGTTGGATTTCGATTATGAGAACGATTGCGGTGGAATGGTGCATTTTAAGGACGTTAAGCACAATATCATCGGTGACAAAGTGACTGGTTACATGTGGGACTTCGGAGATGGATCCGCACCTCAAAACGTACAGACTCCGGATGCCCGATACATGGCTCCTGGTCAGTATACTGTGAAGCTGACGGTGAAAACCGAATTGGGTTGTACAAAATCCATCGATAGGGATATCTACGTGCGCCATTTCCCTAATTTGAGCATTAGTTCCCAAAAAACCGTTTGTATCGGACATGAGGTGGAGCTTGAAACGGTCGGCGCATCTGCCAATAGCCGTTATGTATGGAGCACGAATCCTTCAGATACTTCCACTTCTTCTTCCCTCAAAACGGTGATCAATTCATATGAAAATGATTTCCGTGTGGATGTGATAGATGAATATTTCTGTAAGTACACGAAAGATTGGAAGGTATATGGTGTCGAGAGCCCTCGCCTTTCGATAACTGGTGAAAAAGAGGTGTGTCTGGGTGATACGGCGCACTTGGAGGTCCGTGATTATCTCTTCCCTGATTCGACCATCAATTATACTTGGATATCGATGGGCGTGAATTCCGATTTGTTGAGAGCTTGTCCGTTGACTGACACCACGTATACGGTGAGGGGAACCTATGCTTATGGTCCTCGTTGCTTCAGTGAGGCATCGTACAAGGTCAATGTGTTGCCTCTTCCGGTGTTGAATGTTGACGGCGACAGGCAGGTATGTAAGAATGACCCGGCGAACTTGACTGCCGAGTTGGTATCTTATAACGGAGATTTCGCGTCATGTATTTGGGAGGATCAGGTTACGGTGGGTGAGAAACGCGCCGTTTATCCTGACGATGAGACTACTTATTCCGTCTATTGTGTGGACGAAATGAACTGTAAGTCCCGACCAGTCTCCATCACAGTCAAGGTGAAACCTTTGCCGGATATAAGGATTACGGGTGATTCCGCCATCTGCGAGGGTAAATCCGCGAAGTTGACGGTGAATGGTGTGGGTACGAATGTGGAGTGGTACGATGGTACGTCTGGACAGACCACTATTACCCGAAGCCCAACGCAGGATACCACCTATTGGGTGGAGGGATATTCTAACGGATGTAAGGGCAGGGCGGATTTCACCGTCAAGATTCTGGATGTCCCTACGGTTTGGATTGAGGGTGTTTCGTCCATCTGTCGGGGTGATTCGACGAATCTGATCGCCCGGGGAGCTGACACGTACGTTTGGAATACGTCGGATAATGTGGATTCCATTTGGGTTTCCCCTTATTCGGAGTCCGAGTATTCTGTGATAGGTACTATGAACAACGGCGGTTGCGTGGGCACGGCGACCTTTAAGGTGAGTGTCAATGAGCCTCCGACCCTTGTCTTGTCCGGTAATTCGGACGCTTGCGATGGGGATGAGGCTAAGGTGTCCGCTTCGGGTGCGAATGAATATTTTTGGAGCAATAGCGCTTACGGCCCTAACGTTTCCGTGAGGGTGACGAAGGATGATACACTTACGGTACGTGGCGTGGATAAAAACCAATGCGAGTCGACGGCCACGTGGACTATCAAGAAGAAAGAGCTTCCTCAACTCTCCTATTCGGGCGATACTGCCGTGTGCGCAGGTGATATATTGACCATCACGGCTTCCGGCGCCAACACGTACGAGTGGCAGGATGGTTCCGGTACTTCTGTCTTCAGCCAAGTGCTGGAGAGGGATATGGAACTGAAGGTGAAGGGTGTCATCAATGGATGCTCCTCCAGCATCATAATCCCTGTCAGTGTCTCTCCTGTCCCGTCTCTCTGGGTTTCCGGTTCTGGCGTGACGGGTGTGTGTGCGGGGGATCCTGCCGTGTTGATCGGACATGGCGCCGACCGTTACCAATGGAGCAATGGCGAGACGACCGACACGATCGTGATTTACCCGGCCAACTCGACGGATTACTCCTTGTATGGCTATTCCGAGAAGGGTTGCGAAGTCTTTATCCCTGTGCCGGTTAAGGTGAACCCTAACCCTATGGTCTATACGAAGGGAGACACGAAGGCATGTTTGGAGTCTATCGTCACTATCGAGGCGATGGATACGAATGGTGAGACCGCAAGCTTCTCGTGGGACAATGGTAACATGGGCTCTGTCATCACCCCGAAAATCATGGGTGACCAGACCTTTACGGTGACTGCCCAAAACCAATATGGTTGTAAGGCTCAGGCGACGCATACTGTCTATCTGACGGAACAACCTGTCCTCTCTTTCTTGGGCAAAACGGCCATCTGCTACGGAGAAACAACCACATTGCAAGGCCAAGGTGCCGTGAACTATACGTGGAGTGATGGTGAGAAGGAGTACTCAGGATCTTCCATTAACGTCTCTCCGAAAGAGAATACGCTCATCCGTATGACGGGTAGTAACGTGGGTAATTGCCCTGCCACTATCGATATCCAATTGACTGTGCTTTCTTTGCCGTCCATTTTGATCACGGGTGATAGCGCGGTTTGCTTCGGCGACGAGTTCACGCTCTATGCTTCTGGCGCATCGACATACAAATGGAGCACGGGGGATGAGACCTCCAGCATCAAGTATAACACGGGCTCATCTTCCGAGTACACGGTGTGGGGTACGAACGAGTCGGGTTGCGTTTCCCAGGCTACCCATGTGGTGGAAGTACGCCCTAACCCTATTATCCAAATAGAGAAAGGCTCACAGACAGGTTGCCAGGGCAGACCTGATACGATACGTTTCTCCGCGAAGGGTGGTGTGATGTACAAGTGGTCCAGCGAGCCTTATAGTGCGAGCGTGGCGAAGAACGGAATCACTTCCGACTTGGTGGCAACCATAGAAGAACCAGTTGTGTTGAATGTGGAGGGAACGGACGAGTTCGGTTGTAAGGGACATGCGGAATACAGTGTGGAGCTCCTTCCTAGACAGGACATCCGTTTTGAGGTATATCCGACCTTCATCGAGTCTGGTAGTTCGAATGTGCGTTTCTCCGGTATCTCTCCGAAGGATAGTAAGTGGTATTGGGAGCCGGATGATGGTGATAAGGTTTATGAAGGCTTGAATACTTCTCACTTCTTCGATCCGAACGCTGCGGACTCTTTCGTGGTGAAGGTTCGGGCCATCGACAAATATGGTTGCGAATATGTGGGTAGACAAGCCATCTTCACGTGGCTCGACTTCTGGGCTCCGGAGGGCTTCACGCCTAATGGGGACGATATGAACGACTCCTTCAAGTTCTTTGGCGGTGAGTACATGGACAAATTCGAGTACATCATCTTCAATAGAGTGGGAGAGATCGTGTTCGAGGGAAAGAGCATCGAGGACGAGTGGAACGGAACTGTCAATGGAGAGCCTTGCCCTTGGGGCGTGTATGGATGGTATTGCAAATATAAAAGCAATTATATGGGAATCGATAAGGAGGGGGATCGCAGAGGATTCGTCTCACTCATCAGATAAGAACAACTCATACGTAATTGAATTGAAATGAAGAAGTTATTGTTTATATTGGCGATGGGTCTAAGCGGGATGGTTTCCGCTCAGGACTTCTCTTTGGTGAATCATAACCTGACCCCCTTCAGCCTGAACCCGTCATTGGTGGGTAACGCGAAGGACATACGTTTCGGATTGAGCTACCGGCAGCAGTGGATGGTTTTGGGCAACCATTACCATAC
>JAGCGM010000023.1 GCA_017649635.1 Paludibacteraceae bacterium
TAAGGCTGGTAACATCTTGATTCGTCAACGTGGTACCGTGCACCACCCAGGTGAGAATGTAGGTATGGGTAAGGATCACACGCTGTTCGCTTTGGTGGACGGTATCGTGGTTTTCAGAAAGAAGAAGGACAATCGTTCTTACGTTTCTGTAGATCCTGTTCTTAGCCCAGTTGAGACGAAAGAGTAAATTTGTTTCATATTTGTTGTTTTTTTTTCGGGGATTCGATTTGATATCGCGTCCCCGTTTTCTTTTTCCCCCCTTGGCTCTTCTATCTCTATTTTGACAACGCGTTGTAGGCAAGGTTGATTTCCTTGAACTTCTCGGTTAATACCTGTTTCATCTCCTCGTCTTGTACAGTGTCGGGGTGGTACTTCTTCGCCAGTTTGTGGTAGGCTGATTGTATCTCGTCTGGTGTGGCTTCCCCCGCTAGACCTAAAATGCGAAGGTATGGATCGCGGGTTGACTCGGATAGGACTTCTGCGGATAATTCGTTGGTGTAGCTCTCTTCCTTGGCATCCTTGGCTTCTTTGTTTCCTTTTCTGTTGTAATTTCTTGAATATTTGCGTGTTAGGTATTCAATGTCCTCGTCTTCCAGACAGATGCGCTTCATGATGTCATTCAATAGTCTCCATTCTCCCACGTCAATGCCTTTGCTTAGGCGGGCGATGTCGAAGAGGAACTCGGTGAATCCTAGCCGCTCGGAATAGTTCATGTTGGCGGTTAACCAAATGCAGGACTGCTTCACGAATTTCGGATTGTTGATTCGCATGTTTATCTCTAACGCCTCTCGGATTTCTTTGTAGTCGGAGGGGCTGTAATGACTCCTCAGGTAATTCTTGGCAGCTTTCATCTCTCCCCTCGATGTGATTCCGTCGGCTTTCATGATCAATGATACTATGCCTGCTATTCCGCTGTTTCGACGCTTGCGCTGCGTCTCTTGGGATTGTTTTGGCCCAGGATCCTTCTCTTTCTTCTCTTCCTCTTCCCTCGGCCAGAGGCTCCAACACCATGTCTTGATTTTTTCTGCTAAAAAAACGATGAGTAGTATAAAAAAATAGAGTGCAATACAGCCAACCGTTATGATTAATGGCAAAAAAAACAATGACCACTTTCCATCGCTGCTGTAGATCATGTCTACTATTCCAACAAAAGTGCTGCTTACTATTGCTTGCAACAAAATTTCGCCAAAAATATTATCGGTTAGCTTCTCCACCCAGTTTCCGAACTTTTGCCAATAGCTTGGCGGCGTATCCGGTGATCTTCTTATTTTGTGATTCCTGCGAGACATGATTGCTTCCCTGATGTTAATGATGGGTGGAGGATGTTGTTCATCCTTTTTTCTTGGCTAATGCCGCCTCTAATTTCACGATCTCGTCCCTGTATTGCGCCGCCTCCAGGAACTCTAACCTCTTGGCGCATTCCTTCATCATCTTCTTCGCCTGCTCCAATGCTCTTTCCAGGTCTGCGGTAGATTGGTATTCGGCACGTTCTTCCGCCGCATATCGGGCGGTGTTGCTTGCCTTGTATTCTTTGCGCTCGGTAGGTTCTTCCTTTGTCAGAATGGCTTTGCTGTTCTTGCCGACGGCCTTAGGCGTTATGTTATGCTCTATATTGTATTGCATCTGCTTCTCCCGCCTGCGGTTGGTCTCGTCGATGGTCAGCTGCATGCTCCGCGTGATCTTGTCGGCGTACATGATGACGAGTCCGTTGAGGTTTCTTGCGGCTCTTCCTGCGGTCTGGGTGAGCGCCCTGTGCGAGCGTAGCATACCCTCCTTGTCGGCATCCAGGATGGCTACCAACGACACTTGCGGCAGGTCGAGTCCCTCCCTGAGCAGGTTCACGCCCACGAGCACGTCGAAGAGCCCGTTGCGTAGGTCCTCCATGATCTTCACGCGTTCGAGCGTCTCCACGTCGGAGTGGATGTAGTTGCTTCGTATGCCCATCTTGCAGAGGTAGGCTTGCAGCTCTTCCGCCATGCGCTTCGTGAGGGTGGTGACGAGCACCCGTTCGTCCTTCTCCGTGCGGGTGTGGATCTCCTCGATGAGGTCATCTATCTGGTTGAGCGTCGGACGGACCTCGATGACTGGGTCGAGCAGGCCTGTCGGGCGGATGATTTGCTCCACGAACACGCCTTCCGATTTCTCCAGCTCATAGTCCGCCGGTGTGGCGCTGACGTATATCGCTTGTCCCACCATGCTCTCGAACTCTTCGAACTTGAGCGGGCGGTTGTCCAATGCGGAGGGTAGTCTGAAGCCGAAGTCCACGAGCGTGCGCTTCCTGGAGTAGTCGCCACCGTACATGGCATGTATCTGCGGTATCGTCACGTGGCTCTCGTCGACGACGAGCAGGAAGTCTTTCGGAAAGTAGTCCAGCAGACAGAATGGACGTGTGCCTGGCGCTCGTCCGTCGAAGTAGCGTGAGTAGTTCTCTATGCCTGAGCAGTGCCCCAATTCGCGGATCATCTCCATGTCGTAGTTGACCCTTTCGTAGAGGCGTTTCGCCTCGAAGACCTTGCCGATGCTCTGGAAATACTCCACCTGCGTGGTGAGGTCGTCCCCGATCTCTATGAGCGCCTTGTTGATTCTTTCGGGCGTGGTCACGAAGAGGTTGGCGGCATAGATGTTGATCTCCTCGAACGATTCGATGTGCATGCCGTTGACCGGGTCTATGGATTCTATCTCTTCCACCTCGTCGCCCCAGAAATGGATACGTATGATGTAGTCCGCATAGGCGAGGAAGATGTCTATCGTGTCTCCCTTCACCCTGAACCGTCCGTGGTCGAGCTCTATTTCGTTGCGTACATATAGGCTCTCCACCAGTTTGCGCATGAGCACGGTCATGCTGATGAGCTGGCCTTGCTTCACGTTGATCATGGTGTCATGGAAGTCGTCGGGGTTGCCTATGCCGTAGAGGCAGGAGACGGACGATACGATGATGACGTCTCTTCGTCCGGACAGCAATGCCGAGGTGGCGGCGAGACGGAGCTTCTCCAGTTCGTCGTTGATGGAGAGGTCCTTCTCGATGTAGGTGTCGGTGTTGGGCAGGTAGGCTTCCGGCTGGAAGTAGTCGTAGTAGGAGACGAAGTACTCCACGGCGTTCTCCGGGAAGAATGCCTTGAACTCTCCGTACAGTTGCGCCGCCAAGGTCTTGTTGTGGCTGAGGACCAACGTGGGTCGCTTCAGTTCCTTGATGACGTTGGCGATGGTGAAAGTCTTGCCCGAACCGGTGACTCCAAGCAGTGTTTGATGCTTCGTGCCGGCGGCCGCCTCCCTCACCAGTTCGTTGATGGCTTGGGGCTGGTCGCCTGTCGGTGCGAATTCAGATACTAACTTGAAGTCCATGCGATTAGTTGTTTTTCATAACGACAAAGCAGATCAGGTAGGCGATGATTCCGCCCACGCCTGCGCTCAAGACCGTGATGAGGGCCCAGATGACTCTGACGAGTGTCACGTCCACATCAAAGTATTGGGCGAATCCGCCCGCCACACCAAGAAAAGTTTTGTTGTTGGATAATGTTAACTTCTTCATACTCT
Organism: Paludibacteraceae bacterium; assembly: GCA_017649635.1. GTDB lineage: Bacteria > Bacteroidota > Bacteroidia > Bacteroidales > Paludibacteraceae > UBA1181. Next base: position 3,535 of record JAGCGM010000023.1, read on the forward strand.
TTTGTTTGTAGTTTATGTGTTTCTTCCCGTTTATATTTTTTCCAGCACGTCGATCAGGTGTTCCCAGAACTTCTCGACGGTTGGTATTTCGCAGCGTTCAGCAGGCGAGTGGTTGCCGATGATGGTAGGACCGATGGAGATCATGTCCATGTCCGGGTACTTCTCGATGATGAGTCCGCATTCCAGACCAGCGTGGATGGCGCCCACTACCGGTTTCTCCCCGAAGAGTCTCTCGTAGGAGCCTGCCACGATGTTCTTTAGTTCGGAGTTCATGTTCGGCTTCCATCCCGGGTATCCGTCACTGTGTTTCACGTTTGCCCCTGCCAATGCGAAGACTGCCTCCACACGGTCTTTGATGTCGTGTTTCTTGCTGTTGGTCGAGCTTCGTTGGCTGGTGGCCACGACGATTTTACCCTCCTTCTCCTTGATGGAGGCGAGGTTGGTGGAGGTCTCCGGTAACCCTTCTATCTCCGTGCTCATCTCAATCACGCCATGCGGACAAGCGTAGAGCGCGCTGATGAGTCTGTTGGCCCCTTCCTGCTCGTAAACCTGCTCTTCCGCATTGGTCGATTCGAGGTCGATGACCAGTTCCTTTTCCGTCGGGTATTCCGCCTCGATGGTGCTGATGTAATGATTCAGTGCGACACGTATCTCCTCCTTTTTGTTCCAGTCGATGCAGAGGGTGGCGTGCGCTTCCCTCGGGATAGCGTTGTGGAGGTTACCCCCTTCGATGCGACAGAGGTGGATTGGGTACTTCTTCGATTCGTTCCAGAGGAATCTGGCTAGGATCTTGATAGCGTTGCCCCGACCTTTGTTGATGTCGTCGCCGGAGTGTCCGCCCTGCAGCCCTTTGACGAAGATGTTGAGGAAGAATGCGCCTTGAGGTGCGGCCACTCTCTTCAGGTCAAACGTGGCGACGGTGTCGATACCGCCCGCGCATCCGATGCAGAACCTGCCGTCCTCTTCAGAGTCCAGGTTGATGAGTCTCTTTGATTGGAGCCAACCCGCCTTGACGTGTTGCGCACCGGTCAGGCCACGCTCCTCGTCCACCGTGATGAGGCATTCGAGCGGACCGTGTTGGATGGTATTGGACTCAAGTACCGCTAGCATGGCGGCCACGCCGATTCCGTCGTCCGCTCCGAGGGTGGTGCCTTGCGCCTTCAGCCAATCCCCCTCCACGATGGTGCGGATAGGGTCGTTGTCGAAGTCATGCTCCGTGCCTGCGTTCTTCTCGCAGACCATGTCCA
>JAGCGM010000171.1 GCA_017649635.1 Paludibacteraceae bacterium
AAATAGTTTTTATGTTTACGGTACAAATGAAGGAATAGGGTTCTGCAACCGTTTTGCAATGTTCCGTAATGGCTAAAAAATACATCGGTATTTACTATTTAGCTATTTATAATTTACTATTTAACTATTTACAATTTACCATTTCATAGATGCCTTGCCTAAATGGATTTTTGCGGGATTCCCAATGATTTTAAGGGACAGAGGGCGTATTTTGGTAAATATGATTAACTTTGTTTAAATTCCTATGGAGAGATGGGAGGTGTTTCCCTGGGGAAGATGTTTAATGAATAATTTTACGATAATGAAGATCAAAGGATTAGAAAATTTAACGAACGAGGAGATAAACAGGGAACTTGAGTTAGGTGGCAAGTTCGTGGTCTTCCCTTATGCGATATCCGTATTGATCATGACGTTTAAGAGGAGCAGTGACATCTATTTCCTGAAATCGAATGAGTCGGCGATCAAGTACGGATACAAGTATTTGTTGATCAGCCTATTCGCTGGATGGTGGGGAATACCTTGGGGACCGATTTACACCATACAATCCATCTTTAAGGCGTTTAGCGGTACAGATGTGACCAAAGAGTTATTGGAAGAGTTGAATAAACCGTTCCATCTGTGATTGATTAAAAAGAATTAGAGAGAGGCGATAGGAATGTTAGCGTTAGTTACAGGGGCCAGTTCGGGCATTGGGGCGCAGTACGCCTTCGAATTGGCGAAGAGAGGCCACGATTTGATCATCGTGAGCAATCAGGAAAAGGAGCTTGGCGAGGTGGCGCGGGAGATCGCGGAGACTTACCGTGTGGCTGTGGAACCGATCTGCATGGACTTGGCGAGGAGCGAGGCCGCGGAGGAGTTGTACGGGATGTGCCAATCTTCCGGGAAGAAGGTGGAGATCCTAGTGAACGATGCGGGTGTATTCTTCTTCAATAGTCTCACGAACACGGATATGAGGCGCATCGACGTGATGCTGCAGCTTCATGTCGTGACCGTCACCAAGCTGTGCCGTCTCTTCGGAGAAGATATGAAGCGGGAGCAGCATGGATATATCCTGAACATGTCCTCCCTTTCCGCATGGATGATGTTCCCTGGCATCTCCGTCTATGAATCCACCAAAGCCTATCTCCGTTCCTTCTCCGTCGCGCTGTCGTACGAACTGAATCCGTTCGGCGTGGGGGTCACCGCGGTGTGTCCCGGAGCGGTGGATACGGGACTCTACAACCTGAGCATGAACCTCCGTCGGCTGGCGGTCCGCCTGGGCGTATCCATTCCACCGGAGAAATTGGCGAAGAAAGCGATCGCGAAAATGTTCAAAAAGAGGCGTCAGTACATCCCCGGACTCATCAATTACCTGTTCCTGCCCTTCTGCAAGCATTTGCCCGATTTTCTTATTTCGTTGATAATGAAAAAAATAGAATGCTTCCAAAAATAATTTGAAAAAAAGGCGAAAAAAAGTGCTCCAAAAATTTGGTGGAACATAGCAAAAGCACTACTTTTGCAACGTCAAAACGAAAGGACAATGACTCAGTAGCTCAGCTGGTAGAGCAACAGACTCTTAATCTGTGGGTCCAGGGTTCGATCCCCTGCTGGGTCACAAAACAAAGACGAAGAACTTGCGGAGGCGAGTGAGTTTAGAAGATTTGGAGAGATGGTAGAGTGGTCGATTACAGCGGTCTTGAAAACCGCCGTACCGAGAGGTACCGGGGGTTCGAATCCCTCTCTCTCCGCGTAATCCGAAGAGTGCTTCGGATTTTTTATTTTAAGGGCATACTTAAATCAAATATAAAGGAAAGATGCCGGAGTGGTCGATCGGGCCGCACTCGAAATGCGGTGAGCGGGTAACTGTTCCCAGGGTTCGAATCCCTGTCTTTCCGCAATTGCCCTGAAAAAATCTATAGGATGATGATGTTGGCTAGACCGATGATGCCGCCTAGCAATGCTCCCAACCAAACGATAGCTTTTAGTTCCTTGTTCAGTACAGAGTAAGTGATTTTCTCCGTGTCGGACATGTCCATGCCGTTGATGCGGTCCTCCACGATTTTCTTTATGTCGATGGAATCCATCATGGTGGGCAGTTGCTCCGTTATGATGGTTTTGTAGCTGTTGATGGCTATTTCCTTCACCTTCTCCACGATATTATCCTTGTTTTGGATGAATTCGCAGACAGGCGTGTCCAGGTATGCGGTGATTTCATGGTCCACCAGTTTCGACACGATCTCCCCCGCGTTCTCCTTGAGGATATTGTCGAGGTGTTTGCTCAGCGCCTTCTCTATCGGTTCGGATAGTTTGCTGACCAGCTTGTCGGCCTGAAGGAGCCCGAGGAATCCTTTCCCCGTCTGTTGCATGGCGTATTCCACCACCTTGTGCGAAATGCCTTGGCTGAGGTTGTTCTCCTCGATCTTCCCCCCTATCCTGCCGGAGAACTCTTCGGTGACCTTCCTGACCACCGTGTCGAGGTCGTCGCTAGGAAGGTACTGCGTGATATAGTCGCGGAGATTCTCTTTCTTCTCCTTCAGCTCCGCCACGTAGTCGTCGATGCCCGTCTCGATCTTCGCGATCATCTCGTCCGACAGGAGGGTCTTGGAGAGCGTGTCTTTGTTCACCAAGTGGTTGCTCACGGTCTCACCGATGGCGGTCGCGATGCGGCTCTTCTCCTTGGGTATGATGCCTGGCGTGAAGGGTATCTTATGTCCGAAAAGATATTTGGGCTTGTGCGGACGGAAAAGCATCATAAGGGCTAGTTCATTCGTGAAAAAGCCGATTATGGCTCCCACAACGGGAGGTATCAAGTAGGTGTACCACATGGTCTTTTAATCTATTAGAAGAGCTTCTTTTTTTCCTGGACTGGTTTGTTCTTTCTCTTTTTCCTCCAGATATAGACGATGACTCCGACGAGGATCCACAATGGCCAGATGGTGATGATGCCTAATACGATGGCTTTGATGATGCTCCATCCCGTACAGAATGCTTCGCCCATATCCTTCCAGAAGCTAGGTTTCTCCTCCTCTACGGTCTGAATCGGTTCTTCCTTCCTTTCTTGATCGATGATGATGTACACCAAACTGTAGCTGACGTTGTGGTCGATCACGTTCATCCTGCCCTGCACACGGTCCGTCTCCATCTGTATTTGGTCGATGCGGCTTTGCACCTCCAGCATGTCAGAGATGTTGGTGGTGTTCCTCAGCATCGTGCGGTAACGCTCCAGCATGGCCTCTTGGGTCTTCCGTCTCGACTCGTTGTCACGGTATTCGGCTGTGCGGTCGTTCACCGACACGCTCTTCTCCGTGATGGTCCCGTTTATTCCATGCATGCCGGATAGGAACGAATCCAGGGAGGCGGAAGGGACTCTCAGTTTTATGTTGTATGATTGGGTGCCGGCGGAGGCGTATTGCTCTTTCTCCACGTAGGCTCCGTATCGGGAGGACAAGCTGTCTGTGAATTTCCTGCATCGGGTGATGTCGGATGATTGGATGCATATCCTGGCTTTCTTCTCCAATTTCCTGCCGACAGGGAGGTTCTTGGAATAATCCACGGAGTAATTCTGACCCTTTGTTGGACTTTCCGATTGGGATTCGGCGACTTCATTGGCGACGCTCAATGCTCTTCTATTCTGGCTATATCCACTTTCGTAATTCCCCTCCTCGTCGTCCGCGCCAAATGATGCGGCAGGTTCAGGTTCAGGTTCAGGTTCCGGTTCCGGTTCTTCTTCGTCATTATGGCTTAACTCTATCGACTCCGACTCCGAATTCTTGTTGTTGCTGCAACCTTGAGCGAATATGCCCAGTAGGAATAAGGTCGTCGCTAAAAATATGCATTTCCTCATATCGATTTGTTTTTTTGTTCCTTGGTATATTATTGGTCCAAACGGATGGGAGTAAAAATAGGAAGAAAATCATAGAAAAAGAAATGTAGGCGGACAAAATAGAGCGGGCCCCGTTAATAAATGTTACTGCGGCACACGGTGGGGCAAGATATTTACGATTTACTATTTACTATTCCAGAAACGTAGAACGAATAATCACTGTCTGCCTTAAAAGGAAGAGTCATGTGTCATCAGATAAATTGCCTGATGAATTTGGACTTACGAAGTAGGAAGCTCAATAAGTAGGAAGTACAGATGGCGAAGAGTATGATCAGCGCCAGTTTGAGGGGGAAGTAAATCTCCCATGTCTTCGTGTAGGTCTGTACGTAGTAGAGGATGGGCATGTGGAATAGGTATATGCCCAACGAGTTCTCCGTGAGGGAGGCGATGAGAGGGTTGGTTTTGGTGATGAAATGGTTGTATATCCAGATGATCAAAAGGCTGGTGCAGATACAGAGGATTGACTCCAGTATCGTGTATAGTCTGCTGCCTATGTAGTTGAATTCATTGATTCGGACGATCAGGATGGTCGTGACGACGAATACAAAGGCGCCCAGCATGATGAGTTGCCGCAAGGAAGTGAATTTGAACCAGTCGAATCTTCTGGCGAAGATGCCGAATATGAAGACCATGATGTATTGTGTCAATCTGGCTGGCTCGAAGTAAAATATGCCGAAGAGGACCGAAAAGTGGGTGACGTCATATCTTGTGCGTAAAATGAGGGTTAGGACGCAGACGATAAAGCTTATCCCCAACAAAAGGGGAAAGGTTAGGGGCACCTTGCTCCCTTCTGGTGTCCTCCATTGTGTCAGTTTTCTGAAAAGGGCATATGTTAGGCAAAAGAGAAAGAGCATCTGAAGAAACCAGACGTGGTATATTGGTCGGATGAACACAAAGCAATAGGTTAGTATGACGAAAGCCGGTATCAGCAGACGTTTGGTCTTCTTCCATAGGAATGTCCCGAAGCCTTGTTTGTCGTAACTGGAAGGAACGAAATAGCCTGCTATCATGAAAAAAATAGGCATGCTGAACTGATGGTTGGTTTTAATCAAGAGATTCGTGGAAAGTACTTCGTTGGGAAGTTCGGGGAAAAAAAACCATGGCAGGCTCATGTCCGTGTAGGGCAACATCGTGTGGGCCATTACCACGATTAGACATATGGTAAGTTTTAGGTTGTCTAATCCGTAGTTCCGTTGAAGTGCATTATTTTCTGTAACCATCTCTTTTGTTCTAATTTTCACGTGTCGGAAACTATAGTTCAATATTCTCACATCCGTCATAAGACGATGCGAAATTACAAAAAATATTTAATTCTCAAACGATTATGAAAATTAATGATGAATGGGGATCATAAAGATTGTATGCGCCGTGTCTTGAAAATAGTAAATCGCAAGTGATTAAATAGTAAATCGTAAATAGCTAAATCGTAAATGTTATAGTTTTTCAATCTCCTTCTCGGGCAAATGTATGATGCGGGATATCTTTTCCTGCGATATGCCCAAGGATTTGAGCTCCTTCGCGTTCTGGACATCGTGCTTGGTGTGGTAGAAGTTGTCGAGGGGCGAGTCCCAAACGGGATGTTCCAGCTCCAGCGACGGATTGTAACGCATCATCTCCACGCATAGATCCTTCTTGTCGATTTTGAAGTCGTCAAAGTCGATGTAAATGGGTTTCCCTTCTTCCTCCGTCTTCTGCTCCTCCTCGTTCTCCTTGGGCTTGCAGTAAATGTACATGCCCCCCCGGTTCATGGTAATCCGCTCGATATCAGACCATAGTATATCCATCGTGTCTTCCTGGCGGATAAAAATGCCTCTTTGGCTCACAAACATATAGTATTTCCTGGTGTTTTTGCGTCCCTTCCAATAATCTATGAACGCGTAGATAAGGACGAGGCTCATGATAAGGAAGATGATAAGGGCAAATAATGACTTCTCCTGTGACATTATTGCACAAACAACCATTGTGATGGTGTATAGTATCCCGATTATATGGAATAGGGTGATGAGTATATCAGGAAGCGTCGGGTATCTTTTCCCCCGCATGTGGTAAAAAAGTTCGTGTTTCATTTTTCCTATCTGTTGGATGGATTGAATATTTCGTTCAAGTAATTATAAGCCTCGGTGATTTGTCGGAAGAGGGTGGCGGACATCTCCTTCATCTCCTCGTCCAGTTCCGCCGGGATATGGTCGGGGTGGTATTTCTTCGCCATCTCCCTATAGGCGGCTTTGATAGCGCTGAGCGGAGCGCCCGGTTTCAGTCCGAGGATGGTGTAGGCCACCTCCATCTTGTATTTGTAGGCTTGTTCGAGCGCCTGCTGTTGCTTTTCTCTGTTGCTGTACTTCCCGCATTCGTACTTGTACTCCAGCGAGGCGAGGTCCCAATCCTGTATGAGGAGGTATTTGGCGATGCCGCGCAACTGCTCGATTTTATTGTCGTCTATGCCGTTGCAGGTGTACCCGATCTCGAAGAGGACATTGAGCAGTTCAAGGCGTTCGTTGTATTTCAGTACATGGAGGTTTAGCAGGTCCGTGCAGTAGTCGATGTACCGCTTCAGTTTCTTTCCGTTCAGCTCGTTCAGCATGTTGACCGCCCAGATGAGGTGTCCGTGGAAGTGGTGGAAGAAGTACTTCCTCGCGATGTTCAGCTCCACCTTGTCCACCACTCCGTTCATCTTCATCACGATGGAGAAGAGCGCGATGATGTCCCGCGCCACCCTGCCCTCCTTGGTCTTTTCGTAGGAGCGGTTGCTCGACCTGAAATAGACGAAAAGGCATATTCCGAAGAATAGGATGAATATGAAGATCAGCAGTGTATTTATATCCCTCATGCTTTTTTTTTCTCCAAAGGTAAAGATTAAGGTGGGTATTGGAAAATTATTGGGGATGTTTTTTCCTTCGTCATATGCTTCCCCAACAGTGCATATCGATCGGTTATTTGTTTTTTTGTTGTAACTTTGTGTTGTATATTGTTATGGCTTACTTCTATGAACATTTTATTAGCCACCCATCATTTGGAAAGAACGGGTGGTACGGAGGCTTTTACGTTCGCGGTGGCGACTTCCTTGAGAAGACAAGGATATGATGTGGAGTACTATTGCTTCAAGCGGGGCGGTGTGTCTGACAGGATTGAGGCGATGGGCATTCCTTTCATGTCCCGCAAGCGCTATGACCTGGTACTTCTGAACCACAAGCCGATAGCCGACAATCTTTGCGGGAAGGGGGTCCTGCTCCAGACCTGCCATGGTGTCATTCCGGAGATTGAGCAGCCGTCACGTTACGCCGATATTTGGGTGAGCGTGTCTGACGAGGTGAAGACGCATGTCGAATCGCTGGGGTTCCCTACGACTACGATATGGAATGGAATTGACTGTGAGCGGTTTAGACCGGTGAACGCATTGCATGACCGATTGACGACCGTTCTCTCGCTCTGTCAGTCTGAGAGGGCGCATGCCATGGTCAAGTCGTGTTGCGAGCGCCTGAATGTGGAGTTCCTGCGTGCGGATAAATTGTTGGACGACGTGTGGGAGATTGAGTCGATGATGAACAAGGCGGATTTGGTCGTCGGAATCGGTCGGTCTCTCTACGACGCGATGGCGTGCGGTCGTGCGGTCGTGTCGTTCGATATGCGGGATTACAACGGGCAGACGAGCGGTTATGGTTACCTCTCCTCCGACAACGTGAACGAGGCGATGGTGGACAATTGCGTGAATAGACATACGCGCACGCCTCTTGACGCCGAATCATTGTTACGTGAGATTTCTAAGTACAAAAAGGAGGACGGGGAATTTTTCCGGCAGTTCGCTCTGCGGAACCTGAACGTCGACGTGCAGTTGCGGCGTTACATCCAACTCTATGCCGAATACCTCGCCAAGGAGAAGGATACTCCGTTATTGGATAAGTTGAAGAGGGGTATACAAAAGAAACTGCACCAGCTCTACGAGTGGCAAAAATATTTTTTTAGGGGTAAGGCCCGTCAGCGATTCACCGCTCGGTGACGCTCCGCAGTCCTTGGGGGTGCCTGGCGAAGGGAATCATTTCCTCGCCATTAGTTCACGAAATATTTCATTGTATCGGCCGAGGTGCTTTTCGTAAGAGAAGGATTCGGCATAGGCTTTGTTGTCGAGGGCCATCGAAGGGTTGTTGTTGAATTGTTCGATCGCTTCCCGTATCCTTGCCGCCATGTGCTCGGGTTCAAAGTTCTCCCAAAAGAAGACGTGGTCCGCACCGATCTCTTTTAGGGATGTCTTGTCGGATGAGATGACCGGTTTGCCGAAGAACATGGCCTCGATGATGGGCAGTCCGAACCCTTCGAACAGTGAAGGGAAGACAAACGCCTCGCAGTGGTTGTAGAGCCACACTTTTTCCGCATGGAGGATTTCGCCCAGGAGGAACACGTTGGTGATACCCTCGTCTTCGATTCGCTTCTGTATCATCTTGGCGTATTCGGTGCTGTTTTTCCCCGCTATGATGAGGTTGTACTCCGGCATCAGTTTCATGACGTCCAACAAGGTGTGGAAGTTCTTCTTCGGCAATAGTTGTCCGATGGTGAAGAGGAATTTCTTCTCATCCGCGCAAGGCAGGTTAGGTCGCTTCTCTGCGGATGGAGACATGAATTCCACGCCGTTGTATATCACTTCGATTGGGTGATCGATCGGGAAGTTTTGCTCCACGTCGTTCTTGGCGAAGTTGGATATGCAGGTGATTTTGTCCGCTCGTTTGATCCTTTTGGTGATTTTGCGGATATATTTCTCCTTGGTCTTTCCCTCCTTTTCGTATAGGAAGTTCAGATCATGGATGGTCAGGATGTTTTTGGTCGATTGGCGGGATGGCATTTGCCTAGCCAATTGGTGGATGGTATGCCATACGTCGAAGTGAGGCAACAGGCTTGGGAATATTTTGTATATCTCCCTGCTGACGTGGTAATGCACATCCGGACCGAATGCGTTGACGAATGCCTTGGGAAGCAACAAATGGACTTCGTAATCGAGATCCTTCGCATGTGCCTGATAATATTTCGCATAATTGTATGCAACCTGACCCAAGCCGCAGTTGAGGTGTTTTAGGATTGATAAGTCGATAAGTACTTTTCCCATCTAAGCCAATAATTTGGTCGCAAAGGTAATCATTTTAGCTGTAGGAGTATTCATTAAGTGTTAAGAAACTTAGTCTGAGATGGCCAAATATTCGCCAAATGCAATGAACTACGGGCATTGGCTCTGTTTTTCCCTTGCGCATCCCCTTCATGGTCGGAACTTTTTTCATTCCCTTTTCGTATGTTTTTTAATGATTCTATTGCGTTTTTCCATTATACGTTATATTTTAACGGGAAAAAATCATTAATTTTGCACAAGTTTTTATGAGATGTGCACAATCTTTTGTTATAACCGATTGGTAATCACGCCTCTAACTGTCTTTTGTTGCTTGAAGAAATAATGATATATAATTAATATAAAAGGATTCTAGGATATGTCAAAGCGTTTTATTCAGTATTTAGAGAAATCTTTCAAAGAGTATTGGGACGAGAAGTGTATGGTTGACCATGCGAAAAAACGGACTTACGCCTACAAAGACGTTGCTCAAAGGATTGCCATGACACAAATTCTATTTAATAAGCTTGGCGTTACGCAAACGGATAAGATAGCCATTGTGGGACCTAACTCGCAAGATTGGTCCATGACCCTCTTGTCTGCTGTCACCTACGGAGCGATAGCGGTTCCTATCCAAGAAGATTTCCATCCTGAGGTTATTGAGCAAATAATTATACATTCGGAATCTAAGATATTATTTATTACGGAATCTAATTTAGAACGGCTCAACAAGGAGCGGTTGTCGGGTGTGGAGTATATTTTCCCTTTGTCAGACTTCGAGCAGATTCGTCAGTTGTCTCCAGAAAAACTGGCTGTTGATATCAGTGAAATACAAACCATTTATAATGAGACATATCCTAATGGTTTAAGCAAGGAGAATTTCAATTTTACGGATAAGGATGATGAGGAAGTTGCTGTAATTATATATACGTCAGGTACTTCTGGATTTACGAAGGGTGTTATGCTTACGGGTAAGGGATTCGCTTGTTGCCTTGATTTCTTAGCCGAATGGATTGCGGTAGGCGATAAGATCATCTCAGTTCTTCCGCTTGCCCACACGTATGCGCTGATGTATGATTTGTATTGGCCGTTGATTGCTGGAGTATATATAGTGTACTTGAACAAAGTGGCGAGCGTCAAGGTGCTGATGTCCGCGATACAAGAGTTGAAGCCGGAATGGATTTCGACTGTTCCTATATTCTTTGAGACGGCTTACAGGAAGGCTGTCGTTCCCTATTTCAGCAAACGCTATAGAAGAATATTGTTCAGTATTCCGTTGATATCCAATATTATGAGTCGTTCCTTGAAACGTAGGATGATAGATTTGTACGGAGGAAGACTGAAGCAGTTGGGTGTCGGTGGCGCTGGATTGAGCAGCGAGGTGGAGGATTTCTTCCATAAAATCAAATTCAATTATGTCGTGGGTTACGGGATGACGGAGTGCTCTCCTCTTATCTGTGCGGACTACAATGATTTCGAGAAATATTCTGTGGGAAAGGTTATTCCTAACGTCGAGGTGAAAATTGATTCTTCTGATTCCACTTCTGTGCCTGGTGAAATATTGGTGAAGGGCCCGAACGTGATGAAGGGTTATTATCGTGACGAGGAGGCTACGAAGAATGCCTTTACAGAGGACGGTTGGTTTAAGACGGGAGATGTCGGTGTGTTTGACAAGAAAGGGAACCTCTTCATCAAGGGCAAAACGAAGAATATGATCCTCACATCGTCCGGACAAAATGTCTACCCGGAGGAGATCGAGGCGAGGTTGAACAACGACCCTATCGTGGAAGAGAGCTTGGTCGTATTGCGGGAAGGTAAGAAGCTGGTGGCGCTGGTTTACCCTTGCTACCCTGCCGTGGGAGAAAACGTGGATCCGAAGAAGTTGGCGGAGATGATGGAGTCCATGAGGAAAAAGATTAACCGCAATCTTGCTTCATACGAATATCTTAGTTCCGTGGAGATAATGCCTGAACCGTTTGAGAAGACGGCTAAGAAAAGCATCAAACGGTATATGTACCAGTAGATAGACGTTAGGCATTAGATTTTAACCACTAGTTTAATCTCTAGAAAATAAAAAATTAGACGTTAGACTTTAGACAATAGACATTATTTTCTAAGGTCTAAGGTCTAACGACTAACGTCTAAATAAAATCTTGCCTAAAGGTTCTTTGGTTCCCTCTCCGCTTCGCAATACGGAGAATATATCTCAAATGGACAACTTCACATTCACATCGAACGCATCAAAGTATATCCCTATCGAAATAGGAATCAGGGGATACCTGAAATTTATTATATGTAGTTTATTAAGGTTAGCGTAAAAATATACCCATAGGCAACTTCCTTATATTATTTTTTTATTAGATGAAAAGATTTGTTGTCGACCGTGATCACGTATGTGCCGGCTGAGAACCTGTCGCATATCCAGGCATTCCCCTGATTGTCGGAGTGAATGCTGTCGCGGAGGCTTCCGTTCTCCGAACTGATGGCGATCTCGCAGGACGGTGGTACGCCGGTCAACTGGATGGATCTGCTCTTGCTGGAGATGATGCGGATGGCATCGGATAATAACTCTGGAATGGAGGACTTGTTCTCACAGAACTGGTAGCCCTTGACATTCTCAACTCTGTATGACCGGTCGTCTGAACTCTCGACCGTCAAACATCCCTTCCGAATCGAAATCATCGGATTGTCTGTGATCGAAAAAGAAAACTTCTTTCCCGAAAAGGTCTCTATCGTCAGATATTTGGACTCCGTCGAAATCGTCCTTGACATAGAGGCTAACAGACCTTGAATTGGTTTTAACAACTTACTACAACTTACCATTAGCATGCGAATAAAAAATTAATGACACTGAATTTATATATTACCCAAAGTCACTAAATGGTTATTACATCATATACACTCTTAACTTACATCGTTCCAATTTGTGACCCTTTATTTGTAATCTTGCATCACACATCAATACGAATATAGCAAACCGTCTTCTGAATTCCAAATTATATTCTTTAAATTTCTATTTGCCACACTTATTTTGTGTCAATTGGTTAAATATCTTTATTATATTGATTATTTATAATTCCACACTTTTTTTCTTGCTCTCAATTCGTTTCTAAATCGTTGAAATTCATGCGTTTTTACGTGCCACTACCCTCTCGTTGATGGCTTTCCACATTGCGTTGGCGGCTCTGTCCGAGGCGGATTCGTGTCCTAACAGTTCGATGAGTTCGTCATAGTCGCGTAACATCTGTTCGCGGTGGGTCCCCGCGCGTAGTTTGTCGATCTCCTCACGTACTTTCTGGACCGTGAAATTCTCGGAAACGAGTTCCTTCACCACCCATTTGTCGGCGATCAGATTCACCAGGGAGATGTAGGGCACTCGGATGAAGAGCTCCAGGAAACGGTGGACCAACCACCCTCCCGATATCATATAGACAACCACCTGCGGCACGCGCAACAGGGCGGTCTCCAACGTAGCGGTGCCTGAGCAGACGATGGCCAGCTCCGATTGCTGCAACAGCTCGTACGTCTCGTCGTAGATGATTTGAGCGTTGTGTTTCTTTATGATGGGGTCATATACGGACGGGTCGATCGATTTCACGCCTGCGACGACCATCTGGTAGTCCTTGTATTGTGAGGCGGCCTCCAGCATGATGGGGAGCGAACTCTTGATCTCCTGCACACGGCTGCCCGCCAGCAGGGCGATGATCGGTTGTGCGCCTACCTTGGTGCGTGCCTCGAACTCCTCCCTGGATTCGTCCTTGTGCTTCCTCGCCTCCACCGCGTCGACGCACGGATTGCCCACGTAATCGACGGTGTAGCCTCTCTCCCCGAACCATTTCACCTCGAAAGGAAGAATGGAGAATACCTTGTCCACGTATTTGCGGATGGACTTCAGGCGATACTCTTTCCAAGCCCATAGTTTAGGCGAAATGTAGTAATATACAGGGACGGAAGGCATGTTCTCCTTCACGAACTGCGCCATTTTCAGGTTGAAGCTGGGGTAATCGACCAGGATCAGCACGTCCGGGGCATAGTCCAGGATGGCTTGCTTGCACTGCTTGATGTTCGCCAGGACGGTACGGGCATGGAGCAACACGGGGATGATGCCCATGAAAGCCATCTCCTTGTAATGTTTCACCAATTTGCCTCCTTGCGCCAACATCAGGTCACCGCCAAGGAAACAGAACTCCGCATCCGCATCCTTCTTCTTGATGGAGCCCATCAGATTGGAGGCGTGCAGGTCTCCCGACGCCTCACCCGCTATGATGAAGTACTTCATACGACGTGCAGGAATAGGAAGGCTGTGATCAATAGGGAGGCTACCACCACACCGTAGTTCGTCTTCCACCGCTCCAGTTTGTAGAGGATGAAGAATAATATGAGGTTCGGAATCATGGCGGTCATCATGATGGTCTGGAAGCCCTCGCTGTTATAGACTTGCTTGAGGAGGTCTTTCAGCCCCATGTCGGGCAGTTCGGAGTAGGTCACCAGACGGATGGTGATGATGGAAAGCAGGACGGCGCCGAAGAGCCCCACGAAGAAGTTGTCGAACGACAGTTTCGGTTTCTTCTCTTCCATCCAGTCCTCGTCGAAATGTTCCTCGACCATGTGTTCGCCGAGCATTTCTTCCTCGAACTCATCCTCCTCTTCGTCGGAATGGTCCTTGTCCAAGTAATCTTCGTTTAAATTGTTATTTGCCATATTTGTATTTCAGTTTGTTTAGATAATTATAGTCTGTGTGGTCCACGAGCATAGGCACTACGGATGCCATGTGGTGCGCAAGCGCCCATTCGTCGGTGTCTTCCGCCTCCGGTTCACGGTTGTGGAACTCTCCTGCCAAGAGGTACGCGTCGGCGTCGTAGGGCATGTACTCCTCGCTCCAGCGGGCATTGGC
>JAGCGM010000003.1 GCA_017649635.1 Paludibacteraceae bacterium
CTGGTTGTCGATTCTCACGCCCAAAGCAGCCGGCACGCTTGGCTCGACACGATCAAGCGTCAAGGCATCGTCACCAAGGATATTACGTTGCATGAAGTAATCGATCTGCAAGTCTGGACAAGGGTTGACGGTCAACGTCACCGGATAGAGTTGAGCCGTCACCGTATCGCCGGAAGATGGATCGACGTAGATAATATGTCCACCGAACGAATAGTTCACCGGAGCGGTAGGTGCCGCACCCTTCTCAGGGATGAATCTGAACAAAGCGGTTCCCTCCGACTTCGGAGCAATCTCGCCCGTACCATCGATGGCGGAAACGCCCGTCAACTTCTCCGTATTGATTTGGAACAAATCATTCGAGAGATTACCCTTTTCGTCACGGACCTCAAGCACGACCTTGAATCCCTCCATCGCACCAGACTCATTGCCGTTGTTGACCGTAAGCGTACCGTCGAATGCCTCGCGGGTCATCGTCAAAGTCTGTGCGATATGAAGCTTGACAGTAGCACATACACCTTTCTGTGAAGGTTTATTGACTTGCTCGTTAATGGAGACCATCATGCCATGGACAGTTCCCATTCCTCTCAATCTCAAGTAAGTATAGAAACTGATAATGCTATCCATGTATGTGTCAATCACCCTTTTATCCACGATGTTAGGATATTCTTCATTAGGAGAATAGACCCCGTTTTCGTTCGCCAACAATGTCTCGTTCCAACGCAGCGCCATTCCGACCAAATCCGTGGTGGAGATTCCTGTCGTCGGCAAATTCCTAATGGCTTCAATATCAATGGCCTCACCGCGGGAATAGTTTTTGATGGTATAATCAAAGTAGTCTAAAATACCATTTTGGGAAAGCAATTCACCCGAACCAGCGAGCTCCTTCATGACATTTCCCCTATACTGCAGGAATCCGGCAAGCTCTACGGCATCATGTGCGGCCAACATGCGGGCATCAGAGGTTTGATAAATGCTACTCGGCATATCATACTTCGCCTTCGCGATCGCGGCGTCCTTCGACTTCTCAGATCTCTTCTGAGCGCTCAAACTGTCTCCGCCAGGATAGAGCACATCCACAATTTCGCCATCCACAATCACGACCGTATCACCCTCCGTAGTGACAGTTTTACGAGTGTCTTCATCCTCCGAATTCTTATGATAGTGCCTATCCAGCATATATCGACCGCAACTCGATGCATATCTACCCTTTTCGCAAGATTTAACTTGGCAAGTCAAATCCAAACAATCCCAAGGAACTGCACTAATTATAGGGATATTAGTCTCCCCTGCCACCGCATCAAAAATATCCCGGCCTTCTTCAAAAACAAGATCTATCGCCTCATAAGAGTCAAATTTATCCGGGTCTTCATCGAAGTAATCATTTAATAATTGTCCAGCCTTATCTAATTTCTGGAACTCACCAACATAATTTAAAACACCGCCAGAAGCCTTAAATTTTTTGAAGTCCGTCAGGGATTCACCAAACGTTTTAGTCTCCACCCCAACAGTAAAACTCTCTGTGCTTTTCGCGATATCTTCTGGGACATCGGCATCTATGAGAGAAGACCAATCATAAGGGGAATCAACCTGATCTTTTTGCTCACAACTGAGTCTCTTCATCCGTCTCTCATGATCTCTCCTCATAGCGTCATCAAATTGGTCGACGCCATAATTAAGAAGAGGCCCTATAATAGGGATATATCCGAGGATATCACCGACACATTTCCATGGATCGATCTTCGACTGACACGTATTACAAGGAATATCCAAATTAACAGAATATTGGTGGTTCTCAACCTTCCCAAACTGATGCTCGTCCTTATGCGATCCGCCACCATAAGGAGGCACATCAACTCCTCCCCAACCGCCTTGGCCACCACCATGGGTTACAGGTTCCAAGGTTGGACAAGGGAAAGCGGTCTCACTAACAGTAGACAACAGCCTCAGCACACCACAAACGTAGGAATACTCGGCATGAACGCTCGGACACTCGGATGTTCCGAACGACTCGTTCTCCAGAAGTAACCCATTGCCACCGCTGATGTCATAGCTTGAAGCGAACTCATTCTCTGTACGGACAATCGTGACTGGCACAAATTCCGTATGGTTCGCCGGCAACGAATCAATATAGTCATATGGCACATAGAATCTGTAATATGGAACCTTAGGCATCGCGAACTTCACATAACGAGCCGCAATCAAACCATGGTTGGTGATTTGAAGGCGGACGGTCTTCGGCACACCCACCTCAAAACGGCTCTTATCAGGCACACCGTTCGGGAACGTCAACGTCACTACCGGAGCAGGCACGTTGGTCTCGTACTCGAGGTCCAAACTGATGTCATACCTGTCTTCAATCTCAACACGCTCCACATTCCAAGTGTATGTAATCGCCTGGTATGCCAAGAAGATGAATCGGCTCGACTTTTGTCCCGCCTGGATCTCTATCGTCTCCTGGTATTCAGAGTGCTTGTCCGCTTTTACGCTCAGCAAATAAGTTCCCTCTGGAATGCTATCGAATCTCACGACACCTGTGGTATCCGTATAGCCTGACGCAACCTCAGCATTGTTATACTGGTTGCGAACCACCACCTTGGCATCTTTCAAATGTCTCTTTTCTGCCGTGTTGTAGAAGTATTCATCCACGACATCCACCTCCAAACTACCCTTTGATTCCGAAGAGTACTCAACCCTGAACGGAAGGCTGGTAGACTTACCGTTAGCGCAGTTGACACCAATCGTTCCTGTGAACGGCACATTGATAGGCGCCCCATCGAAATAGGCGATCCTCAAAGAGACTCTTGCGGTGTCACCAGATTTGATGCTTGGCAACGTTGTGTTCGGAACGCTGAATCCGCCGAAGTCCGGCAAGGATAACGTAACCGCTCCCGTCTCGCCGAATCCCGCATTCGTCAACTCGATGTTGATGTACTTAGGCTTCTGTTTCGACACATATTCGTTGATGTTCGAAGGGAAAACCTTAATCTGTCCGTAAGGCTGCTCGCAATAGAAATAGGTTGAGAAGTCACTTGTCGTCTTCTCATCGCAAGAGACGCGGAACACACTCGGGAGATACAACCTACCCTCAGTCAACTTCGTTCCGGTAGCCCTGAATGGAATACGTGCGGTTTCATAGCCGTGAAGGAGTGCCAAGGTATCGAACTCGACAACCAAGCCTTCGGCCAGCTCACGGGACTCAACCACAAGGTTATGAAGCGGAATGTTGCTTCTGTTGGTCATCGTGATCGATCCTTCGATCGTGTCACCCAATTGGATTGTCCACTTCACCGTACCGCCCGTGTAAGACATGCCTGGGATATCGAACTTCGCAAGGGCATCACCATTCGTCTTCGAGCCGACATATACATTCACCGAATAAGTACCGAACTCCGTCTTAGAAGTGGCGAACCTAACCGCAGCCCTTCCTGTCGAATCCGTCACGTCAGTTGTCGAATGGGAGACGCCCGTATTGGAGTTAGCCTCTATCGTAAGCGTTTTGCCCGCCATAGGTGTGCCATAGGCATCCGTCAGGATACCGACGACATCCACAGTGTCACC
>JAGCGM010000172.1 GCA_017649635.1 Paludibacteraceae bacterium
CACCACGCCGGGACTCAAGGAGGCGGAGGAGAAACTCCGCATCACCACCATGAGCGAGAAGGAACGCAAGGAGTACTTCGCCCACGTGGACGCCATCATGTCTCAGAACGACACCATCGAGACCTACAAGAAAGAGGGCCGCGACGAAGGCGAAGCGATTGGTTTGGCGAAAGGTGAGGCCTTCGGGTTAGAAAAAGGCAGGGCGGAAGGTGCGCAAGCCAAAGCGCTGGAGATGGCTAAAAAGATGCTGGCGAAAGGCTTTGACAAACAAACGGTAGCGGACCTGAGCGGACTTCCACTCGAAGAGGTGCTACGTCTATAATCTACCACAACAATCTTTTAACAATCAACTATTTACCATCATTATCTCCTCCATCACCGCATCCGAGACGAAAAGTCCCTGTTCGGTCAGGAAGAGACGGTCCGACGTGCGGCAAAGCATTCCACGATCAATGAAAGGCTGCGCCTGCCTCATACAATAGGATACATAGGGTTCACCGAACCGTTCCGAAAGGCGTTTCAAATCCATCCCAGCGATGGTGCGCAACGAAGTGATGACATAGTCGTTGTAGGAGGAGGTTTCATCCAGCACCTCCAATTCATAGTAAGGTTCTCCCGAACGGATGGCTTCGATGTAGCGGCGCGTGTTGGAGATATTCCATCGTCTATCCTTGCCGTCGAACGAATGGGCGGCCGGACCCGCACCCAAATAAGGCGTGCCGTCCCAATAGGAGGAGTTGTGCCGAGCATGACAATCCGGCCGGGCGAAATTGGAGATTTCATACTGCTGTATGCCAGCCTCTTGCAGCATGGAGCGAAGTAGATGGAACATCTCGACGCTCAGCTCCTCGTCCACCTCACGCACCTCACCCTTCTGCAACATCCTGTAGATCTTCGTCCCCTCCTCGTAAGTCAGGTGGTAGGCGGAGATGTGCGGGACATCCAGTTCGATAGCCTGGCGCAGGTTATCCTCCCAAGCGGAGAGGGTCTGGTTCGGCAATCCGTAGATAAGATCGATACTGATGTTCGTGAAACCGTGCGACTGGCAACGACGCACCGCCGCCTTCGCCTCCTCCGCCGTATGCCTGCGGTTCAAGAGGGTCAGGTCGTCGTCATGGAAGCTTTGGATGCCAATGCTCAAGCGGTTAATGGGGAAACGTTTCAGCGACGTCAGGAAATCATCAGAGAGGTCGTCCGGGTTCGCCTCCAGCGTCACCTCCTCGAAGGCGCAAGGGTAATTCGCCTCAACGGCAGAGAAGATTTTGGAGAGCTCGTCCGGGCGCAGGAGCGAAGGCGTACCGCCCCCGAAGTAGAGCGTCTTGACGGTCGCCTCCCGCAGGTAGTCCCGCCGCTGCACCAACTCCGCGCAGATAGCCTCGACCAGTTCGGAACGGTTACCGTCGAACGTGGAGGAGTAGAAGTCGCAATAGACACAACGGCTCCTGCAGAGCGGAATATGGATGTAGATGCCTGCCATGGCGCAAAGATAGTAAAAATAGGGTCCAGGAGGGTCGACCCCGAAAAAGCAATCATAGACATCGACACAAACAGCAAAAACATTACCTCCTGACAATCAAGTACAAATACACTTTTCGGGACGACAATAACATTTTTTAACACACTTTTCGGGACGACATATTACCCGAACCATACACTTTTCGGGACGATATCACAACAAGTACAACACTTTTCGGGACGACAATAACACTTTTAACACACTTTTCGGGACGAACACCCAATACACCTTTTGCGAAACTGAAAATTTTACATAACTTTGCGTCACATTCAATAAATTATTAACCTGTTTATTTGTGGAATCATGGCAGAACATAATGACTTAGGCCTATTAGGCGAAGAAAAAGCAGTGGAATACCTTTCGGCGAAAGGATACACGATCAGGCATCGGAACTGGCGAAGCGGCAAGCTGGAGCTGGACATCGTGGCGGAAAAGGAGGGCACCTTGGTGGTCGTGGAGGTGCGGACCAGACGGGACAACTATCTTTTAGCGCCTGCGGAGACCGTGAACAAGACGAAGATGCGCAACACCATCATGGCGGCGGAAGCCTACATCTTCAAATTCAACATCATGATGCCTACCCAGTTCGACATCCTCTCCGTCGTCGTCGGTGCCCAGAACAGTTCATTCAAAATCGAACACATAGAAGATGCATTTTTACCATAAGGAGGTATTGGATTGGCACTTTTTTAATACATTCGCGCAAAATATAAAAAACGATAGCAAGATGAGTATCAACATAGAAAAAATCAGGGAAGATTTCCCTATTCTGAAGAAAGAGATATACGGCAAACCGCTTGTCTACATGGACAATGCGGCGACGACCCAAAAACCGCTCTGCGTGGTGGAGAAGATCAGCGAGAACTATCTGAACCACAACGCAAACATCCATCGCGGCGTGCATTTTCTGAGCCAAGAGGCGACAGAAGCCCACGAAGCGGCCCGCGAAACCGTGAGGAAGTTCATCAACGCGAAATATGCCCGCGAGATCATCTTCACCCGCGGCACGACCGAAGCCATCAACCTGGTGGTCTCCTCCTTCTGCAGAAGCCAATGCAAGGACGGTGACGAGGTCATCATCACGCAGATGGAGCACCACTCCAACATTGTCCCTTGGCAACTGCAGCAACAAGATCGGGACATCCGCTTGAAGGTCATCCCTTTCGATGCGGACGGTGTGCTGCAAGTGGACCAGCTGGACCAACTCATCACGGGAAAGACAAAATTCATATCCGTGACGCACGTCTCCAATGCGCTCGGAACGGTGAACCCAGTGAGGGAAATCATACGGAAAGCGCACGCACACGGCATCCCCGTACTGGTGGACGGCGCGCAATCGGTACCGCACATGCCGATCGACGTGCAGGAGCTCGACGCAGACTTCTACGTCTTCTCCGGGCATAAGATCTACGGACCGACAGGCATCGGCGTGCTCTACGGCAAGGAGGCTTGGCTCGACAAGCTACCACCCTACCAAGGCGGTGGCGAGATGATCAAGAAGGTGACCTTCGAGAAGACCACCTTCAACGAGCTGCCATTCAAATTCGAGGCCGGCACACCCGACTACATCGGCTCCACAGCCTTGGCGGCGGCGTTGAACTACGTCAGCCAAATAGGCATGGCGAACATCGCGGAGCATGAGCAGCAGCTGGTCAGATACGCCAAGGAGAAGCTGAGCGGAATCGAGCACATACGATTCATCGGCAATGCGAAGGAACGGAGCGGACTCATCTCGTTCCTCGTCGGCGACATCCACCCGTACGACCTCGGCTCCATCCTCGACAAACTCGGCATCGCAGTGCGCACCGGCCATCACTGTGCGGAGCCCGTCATGACAGCGTTCGGCATCGAGGGAACCGTGCGGGCATCCTTCGGACTCTATAACACCGAAGAGGAGATCGACACCCTCGTGGCAGGCGTGGAACGTGCCGCGAAAATGTTCGGAAGAAGATAAAGAAGACTAAACACATACACCATGACAATAGCGGAGAAACAAGAAGAGATCATCTCGGAGTTCGAATTCCTCGACGATTGGTTGGACAAGTACCAGCAGATCATCGACAAGGGCATGTCTAACCCAGGCATCGAACCGCAATACAAAACGGACGAGTACCTCATCGAAGGATGTCAGAGCAAGGTGTGGGTCTATGCGGAATACAAGGACGGACTGGTCTATTACCAAGGCGAGAGCAACACCGACATCGCCGGGGGCATCGTCGCCATGCTGGTCGAGGTGATGTCCGGGCACACCCCAGACGAGATACTGGAGACCGACCTCTACTTCATCGACAAGATAGGGTTGAAAGAGCACCTTTCCCCCACCCGATCCAACGGAATGCTCGCCATGGTGAAGCAGATGAGGATGTACGCCTTGGCCTTCAAATCGAAGAGATGCGAGGATTGAGGAACTTTTCGACCGGTTCCACACTAGAAAAATAGGGTCAAATCCGCTTTCAAGACATTTGTCATTTCACATTTTGTTAATAACTCAGTTCCTAAAAATTTCATATCTCCACCGCAGATGACTATATTAGCGGGAACGAATATGAACTAACAAAACGCCAAAACAATGGAAAAGGAACTAGAGCCTATTACAAGGAAAAGCGCGGCAGACATCGCCAGGGAAATCGATCGGTTGTTGGCAGACATGAAGCAGAAATTCAACATCCTGCAGTTTGAGCAAAAACAGATCCAACCCCTCACCAATGACATCGCGAACGTCAGTCCATCAGACTGTGACTCTCCTGAAACCATGGTCGTAACGAAAGACTTGGTATGCAGACTCACCCAAGCGGACAAGACCCTCAAAGAGGCCTTCTACATGATTCAAGACGCCCTATCCTCCATCGCGACAGGTTGCAAGAACTACAAAGGGAACGACCAATTGCAAAAGAAGGTAGGATAGTGGGATCCGCAGGGGAAAGAAAACACCAAGGAATTATTTATTAACTCAACAAGAAAGCGATGGCAAAACCGTCGCTTTTTTTTGAGCCATCCGCCCCCGCACATGGGAAGGGAAGAACTCAATTGACAATAACTAAGAAATACAAGACGGTACCGAATTCGCACATGAGATTTTTCCGCATCCGAATTGTTTTCTGTACATTTGGCGAATTAATTGCCCTTCAGCAATAAATGGAATACAAGGTTTTCACATCAACCGAATTATTCACAAAATTCGGAACAAATCAGGAATGAATATGAAACATGTATACACGATTCTATGGATGTCTTTGATAAACACCTGCCTCTCCTTTGCCATGAACGGAACGGGCACACAGGAAGATCCCTACCAGATTAGCACAGCGGACGAACTGTATGAGTTCGCATCCATCACCAACGGCACACATGAAAGCATCGAGGGGAACACAGCCGCATGCGCATTCCTATCGAACGACATTGTCATCAACGAGAATGTCCTGGACAGTGTAGGGGAAATAAGAGAAGGCACATTCAGAGAGTGGACCCCCATCGTGACATTCCAAGGTGTATTTGATGGGAAGAAGCATACAATCAACGGGTTATACATAAAAGGAAACGACAAATCCGCATTCATCAAAGATTTGGCCAATGGGGAAGTGAAAAATTTAGGTTTTAAAGATTCCTATTTAAGTTCACCGATGGGGAGATGCGGTGGCATTTGCGCACAATCCTGGGGAGTATCATCAATCCGGAACTGCTACTATATTGGATCAATCAATTGCACAGGGGAAGAAGTAGGAGGAATCTGCTCCTCCCTCAACAACGGTGGGGTTATAACCAACTGCTTCAGCATTTGTCGGACAAAAGGAAAGAATAAGACAAATGGCATCTGTCCAATTAACCAGAACTCAAAAATCACAGATTGTTACACCATAACCTTCACAGAGCCAGATGATTCGGAAGGGAAGCATTCCTTCGAGAGCGGAGAAGTGACATATCTCCTGCAAAAAGGACAGGAAGAGCACATCTGGGGACAAAAGATCGGGAAGGACACTCACCCTGTTTTCGGAGGAGACTCAGTATACCCCACGAAGTGTCCAAAATATTTTTCGAACGACCCCCAAGCCACATCGCTTGACGAACATTCCGCCCACGCATTTGACAACTGCATATGCGTCCATTGCGGCTATCGCGACACCACCTGTATTTGTTCGCATGAGGTAAAGGACTGCAAATGCATCTATTGCGGGGAGGAAATACACGAATTTGACAACTGTTATTGCGTGCACTGCGAAAAAAGGGATTTAACATGTACCAACCATAAACATCAATATGAAAATTGTCGTTGTGCATGCGGGGAACGAGACACGATAGGAGAATGCTATTTCGACATCTATACAATGGATGACCTCTATGAATTTGCCAGCAAGGTAAATGGAGGAGACATTTGGCTGAACGCAAGACTACATGACGACATCGTCATCAACGAGAATGTTCTGGATAGTGCGGGGAACATAAAAGAAGGCTCATTCGAAAAATGGACATCCATCAAGGCTTACAAAGGCTCATTTGACGGCATGGGGCATACAATCCAGGGAATATATATCAAAGCAGACACTTCCGATTACTGCGGGTTGTTCACCCTTGTCGAGGAAGAGGGTGAAGTGAAAAATCTGGGGATCAAAGACTCCCGTCTCGCAGGAAGATATTACAACGGATTTATCGCAGGACATAACAAAGGGATTGTTGCCAACTGTCAAAACGAAGGAACGATTGATTATTCCCACGATTACTCCGGTGGAATTGTAGGTCTTAACGAAGGAAAGATTTCATCATGCAGCAATTATGGAAACATGACGGCGGAAGGTGGCATCTGTGGCATGAACGATGGCGGAACGATAGAAAACTGCACAAATTACGGTAATGTATCCACTGGCTACAACTTCGCCGGTATATGTGGCACGCAGAAGGATGGCGTCATAAGCGCATGTGTTAACCTCGGTGAAATCGGACTGGATAACAAGGGTACTAGGTATGCTGGCATTTGCGGAGAACTAAAGGATGGTTCCATCGTCAATTGCCTCAATACAGGCATCATTAATCCACAAGTATCCCCAGCGCGGGCGGGAATATGCGCAGAACAAAGCGGCGGAGAAATACGAGCCTGCTTGTCGGATAAAACTGGTCCTATCGTTTACACAGGGACTAAAAATATTGTCCATTCGGTATATAAAGGAATATTATACCTGAAAAACGCTGACAACACCTACATTGTCACCGAGGATCAAATGAAGAACGGATGGGCGTGCCACCTGCTAAATGGCAACCGCGACGGGGAAGGCCTGCCCTGGGGACAAACAATCGGAGTGGACACGCTGCCACACATAGGAGGTGCGGCGATTTACTCGACATCCGCAATCTGCCCGGGACATTTCTCGAACGAAGAAGAAACGACGGAGTTGCCTCACGATTTTCAAGGACATTTCTGTTGCGCATACTGCGGGCAATATACCAGCGATACTCTTAAGATTTACACAGTGGACAACCTGTATGAGTTCGCGAATTATGTGAACAACATCGACCGAAGCGCCAATGCGGCGCTAATGAACGACATCGTCATCAACGAGAATGTCTTAGACAGCATGGGAAACCTAAGAAATGGCACATACAGAGGATGGACACCCATCGCGGAGTTCCGAGGTGTGTTTGACGGAAGGCGACACGTAATCAAAGGGCTATACACACGCGACAACAGCGCATATGGACTTTTCAGCGTCATAAGGAAAGCTGAAGTGAAAAAGTTAGGCATCGAAGACGCCTATATATGGGCTACAAGCGGATATCATGGCGGAATTTGCGGGAAAGCGGACTCCTCATCAATCCACGATTGCTATTTTATCGGAAAAATTTATTGCAGCAAAGATGTCGTGGGCGGCATTTGCGCATATTGCGAGAACGGGTCCATCAGCAACTGTTTCACCATTTGCGAGGCAAATGGTGAGTATGGAAAGATTGATGGCAATGGCATCTGCCCACGAAATCAAAATTCAGAAATCAAGAATTGTCACACCATCACCTTTGCTGAAATGAAGAATTCAGAGAAAAAATATCCCTTTGAAAACGGAGAGATAACATATCTCCTGCAAAGAGGACAGGAAGAGCATATCTGGGGGCAAAAAATCGGGACAGACATCCACCCTGTTTTCGGGAATGACACAGTATACGTTCCAGAGTGTCCGAAGCGATTCTCGAACGACCCGAGCGACTCGATTCTCTCCAGTTTCCCTCACATATTCGACCATTGCGTCTGTATCCAATGCGGCTATCGGGACACCACCTGCATCTGCGAGCACGTGGAGAAAGAAGGAGCCTGCATATACTGCGGCAAAGCGATGCACGAATTTGACAACTGCTATTGCATAAACTGCGGAGCGAGAGACTACGCATGCACCAACCATGAACATCGCTATGAATATTGCCTTTGCGCATGCGGGGAACGAGACACGACAACAGAATGCTATTTCGACATCTACACATTAGACGACCTCTATGAATTTGCCAAGAAGGTGAACAAAGGGAATAGATGGCTGAACGCACGGTTGATGAACGATATCGTGGTGAACGAAACGCCTTTGGAGGGAATGGACTATTTCGTTGAAATGACACACAACAAAAGACATGAAGAACTGGATATGCTTGAATACTCTTTTGAATGGGAGGAATGGGATGAGTACATAAGAAACCAGCCTGTGAAATGGCAAAGCGGAGCGAAAGATTCCTACAATAACATCATTGAGGGCAATCTATACAATGGTGTCTACAGCGGAGTCTTTGACGGACAGGGGCATGTCATCAACGGTCTAATAATAGGATATGACCAATACCATGGTTCTTATGTGTACTGTGGCTTATTCAGTACGGTCAATGGTGCGGAATTTAAAAATTTAGGATTAGAAAACTGCATTGTCTATGGACCTCATACGGACAATTACCAAGTGATTATCGGAACATTCTGTGGATATGCGCTGAATAGTTCATTTACAAACTGTCATACCTCCGGCAACATATATGTGGGAACTTATGAGGCCAAAGGACTTGGAGGATTAGTGGGACAAGCGTATGGATGCACATTCCAAAACTGCTACAACCTGGCTGACATATGGGGATTCAGAAACGTAGCCGGTATTGTGGGTAACATTGCAGACATAGGTTGGATATCGGACGCAGAAGGTGGCTATGCGGGAACAAGCATGGACGATATGATAAAATTTCCTGGAGAGGTAGTTGTGATGAAGAACTGTTGGAACGCAGGAAACATCACGTCTTCCGACCCTCTATGTGGAGGATTACTCAACATCAATTACGATGTCGTATCACTCTCCAACTGCTACAACATTGGCGAACTCGTTTCGACCTCTAGCAATGAAACAAATTCCGGGGGATTGGTCGGACGATTGGGCTATGGACTCTGCCTAATAAAAATGGAGAATTGCTACAACGCCGGAATTGTCTCCTATCATGACGGCGAACTGGTTACTGGGGAACTCGTCTCCACCCATTATTTGAAAAGTGATAAAGTGATTGAATACAATATGGACGATGTGAATCCAGACACGATCTATAGATACAAAGAATGTTTAATTTACCGCAATTGCTACTATCTGGCGGATAGCACCTACATGGAAGACCCATACAGTACCGCATTGGCGAGGAAACGCACATCCGACATTGACGTCCACCCCATGACCCTCGAACAATTTGCCAACGGAGAGGTATGCTACCGGCTGAACCAGGGCGTGACAGACGGCACACAACCATTCTACCAAGACTTGAACGATGTGCGGGTACGCCCCGTTCCTATGCGTCCAGCTCCTGTCACGATAGATCCTTATCCAGTGTTGGACAAGACCCACCGCACAGTCTATACTGACGGTACAACCTACTTCAACTACCCACCGACCTCCTCCTCTGTGGAGGATGCGGCGAACGATTCTTCCTCTCCAATAATCTACGTGATGGACCGCACTATCTACGTGTGCAATGTAGATGGACGAATACTGCTCTCCGACATGAACGGGCGCACGCTCTTCTCCCAGAAAGTAGAGAAGCTCGGTACTACCTCATGCGCCGAAATACCGGTCCGCGGCATGGGAGTTTATCTATTGGTAGTGGATGGCAAACCATACAAGGTGACAGCACGATGAGGGGCTGACGTGCTACTGCGAGCACTACCGACCAGCCCTCACCGCCTCTTCATAGCAGGAGACGAGGAACCGACCCACCTCGTCGTATCCATAGCAACGGGCCTTCTCGCGGAGGCGCTCCGCATCATAGTCCGCATGGTGGTCTATCATCCAATCCATCTTGTCGCGAAGGGCATCCTCATCGCCAGGGTTGATCAGGCAGCCCGATTCGTCGTCCACCATTTCAGGGATGCCCCCCACGTTGGTGGAGATGACAGGCGTGCCCGTAGCCAACGCCTCGGAGATAACCACCGGCGCATTCTCAGCGTTGGAGAACAACACAAAAGCATCCGTTTCGGTAAAGCGGCGGCACACCTCATCAGGAGGCAGTTCGCCTAAGAAAGAGACGAGGCCGTCAGGGAGACAAAGCTCCTTCGCATAATTCCTAACCATCTCATAATCAGGTCCGACGCCCACCATCGTCATCGAAAAATCAGTCCGTTTCTCCGACAAGCGCTTCACCGCCCGCAAGATACCGCAAACATTCTTCGCAGACTCGCTGAAGCAAGAGATATGCAGGAACCTGAACCTACCCGGAGGAATCAGAGGCGTTTTTTCAGCATCATAAAAGAAATCATCCACCACATTATGCACCACACGGTAACGGTCGCTTTTCAATCCCTGCTGGCGCATCACGTTCGACAGATGTTCGGAGACAGGAAGCACATACGAAGCGCTCCTCACCACCCGTTCGCTGACCCGTTTGCGGAAGAATCCCCTATACTCGTCTTTGGAGGGAAGATACCTCGTCCAATGCTCCACGACCACATAAGGGATACCGAACCTCTTCTTTAGCCAATAGGAGAGCGCCCCGCAGCGAGTCAAGACATTCGTCTGGGTAACATCAGGTCTTCCGAACCGTTCCTCCACCAAAGCGTAGCCCTTCCTGAAAGCCCGCAGGAAACCGAAAGCCTTGGTCAACTGCCGCAAAACAGGGAATTTGGAGAAAGGATAATAGACATACAACTCACGCACGCCATTGGTCACCTGATCCACCACC
>JAGCGM010000173.1 GCA_017649635.1 Paludibacteraceae bacterium
TACAAGCAATTCGACCCCGCTCCCCGCTATCATGCGCGCAATGCGGCGATCGTCTTGGCGAAGATGTCGGAGGCTAAGGTCCTGTTAGGCTCCGCGACGCCTTCGTTGGAGAGCTATGAGTGCGCCCGCTCCGGCAAGTTCGGTTTGGTGGAGTTGATGACCCGGTACGAGGGTATCGAGTTGCCGGACGTCATGGTGGCGGATGTCAAGGAGGCGAGGCGCAAGAAGGAGATGGTGCGAGGGGTATTCTCCCCGTTGCTCATCGAGCAGGTGCGGAAGGCTTTGGAGCGGAAGGAGCAGGTGATCCTGTTCCAGAACAGACGAGGGTTCTCGCCCTTCATGATGTGCAGGACGTGCGGTTGTGTGCCCCGTTGTCAGAATTGCGACATTAGCCTGACCTACCATAAATCCACCCATCAGTTGGTTTGCCACTACTGTGGCTACACGATGAACGTGCCTACGTTGTGCCCCGCCTGCGAAACGCCTGAGCTGGAGCCTCGCGGGTTCGGTACGGAGAAGATCGAGGAGGAGATAGCGGAGATCTTCCCTGGCGTGCGTGTGGTGCGCCTGGACCTGGATGTGGCGAAGTCCCGTAAGAACTACGAGAAGATCATCCATGATTTCGAGGAGGGTGCGATCGATATCCTCGTTGGCACGCAGATCATATCCAAGGGCTTGGACTTCGAACGGGTGCGTGTGGTCGGCATCCTGGATGCGGACTCCTTGCTGAACTACCCTGATTTCCGTGCTTTCGAGCGTGCGTACCAGATGATGGCGCAGGTGAGCGGACGGGCGGGCAGGAAGAACAACCGAGGCATCGTGGTCATCCAGACCTCCGAGCCGGACCATCCCGTGATACGGCAGGTGCGGAACAATGATTACACCTCCATGTTCAACGTGCAGATGAATGATCGGGCGGCGTTCAAGTATCCGCCTTATTATCGTTTGATTTATATTTATATAAAAGGGAAAGAATATGCGCCCGTGAACAGTGCGGCGAATTACCTCGCCACGCTCATGCGGCAGTCGTTCGGCGACCGTGTCTATGGACCCGACAAGCCTGTCGTGGCCAGGATCCAGAACCTCTACATCCTGAAGGTGATGCTGAAGGTGGAGCTGCGGGCGTCGGTCGAGAAGGCCAAGGGAATGTTACGCGAACTGACCAACCTGACGTTGGCCCATCCCGCACATAAATCTGTTTATATTCAAGTAGATGTGGACCCGATGTGATATCTTTCCCATATTTTTGATTAACTTCGCGGAAATTTTGGAAGAACAGAGCAGAATATAGTTTATAATGAAGTTTGAAGAATTGAATTTGGAGCCCGCCTTGATGGACGGTTTGAACGTGATGAATTTCAAGGAGATGACTCCAGTGCAGGAACAAGCGATTCCTGTGATCATGGAAGGTAAGGATGTGATAGCGTGTGCCCAGACGGGTACGGGTAAGACGGCCGCTTTTCTCCTCCCATTGTTGAATAAGATGTTGAAGGAGAAACATCCTGAGGATGCTGTGAATGCGATCATCATGTCGCCTACGCGCGAGCTGGCGCAGCAGATTGACCAGCAGTTGGAGGGCTTCTCCTATTTCCTTCCGATCTCCTCGGTGGCGGTCTATGGAGGAAATGACGCGGGGGCTTGGGACCAGCAGAAGCGCGCCATGCAGTTGGGCGCTGATTTCGTCGTGGCGACGCCGGGACGTCTGATCTCCCACATCAGTCTGGACAACGTGGACTTCTCACGGGTCAGCTACTTCGTGCTCGACGAGGCGGACCGTATGCTCGACATGGGTTTCTTCGACGACATCATACAAATCGTGAAAAAACTTCCTGCGGATAGGCAAACCATCATGTTCTCAGCCACCATGCCGCCTAAGATCAAGAAGCTGGCGGAGTCGATCCTCCGTGATCCGGTCATGGTGAACATCGCCACCTCCAAACCGGCGGATGGCGTCACGCAGGGTGCGTATGTTTGCTATGAGACGCAGAAGCTCGCTCTGGTTCAATCCCTGTTCGCCGATAAGAAAGACGAGAAGATCATCGTATTCTCCTCCTCCAAGCAGAAGGTGAAGGAGGTGGCCCGTAGCCTGCGTAGGATGAAACTGCGGGCGGTGGAGATCCATTCGGACCTGGAACAACCGGAGCGCGACCAGGCTTTGCTCGACTTCAAGAGCGGTAAGGTAAATATCCTTGTGGCTACCGACATCATATCGAGGGGTATCGACATCGAGAACGTCGATGTGGTGCTCAACTACGACGTGCCGCATGACGCGGAGGACTATATCCACCGTATCGGACGTACGGCCCGTGCCCAGAAGGAGGGCGCCGGCATTACCTTCATCTCCGAGATGGACCAGTTCCGTTTCCAACGTATCGAGAAGTTCCTCCAGAAGGAGGTAGAGAAATATCCGTTGCCGGAAGGCTTGGGTGAGGCGCCTGCCTATAACCCGAAGAAGGATGGCGGACGCTCCAGACATGGCGGGGATGGCCGCAAGTTCCACCACCGCCCGAAGGGAAGTGGCGCGAAGGGTGGTAATCCAGGCGAGGCTCCTAAGAAGAGTGGGGGAGCGCACCACCATAGACGTAAGAACCCGGGTCACAACCAATAACCGTAGATGATGGGAAAGAAACGCATTCTTTTTGTCTGCTTGGGCAATATCTGCCGTTCCGCTGCCGCTGAGGCGGTGATGAAGGCGTTGCTGGAGCGCAAGGGCTTGGCGGACCGCTACATGGTGGACTCCGCCGGCATCCTGAACTACCATGCGGGCGAACCTGCCGACCCGCGCATGATCGCCGCCGCGAAGGTGCGGGGCTATGACGTGACCTCCATCTCGCGACCAGTCCTCTTCAATGACTTCGACGATTTTGATATCATCGTGGGGATGGACGACGACAATGTGGAGTCGTTGATGGACAAGACCCACACCGACGAGCAACGCAGGAAAATTCACCAGATGACCGAGTTCTGCATCCTCATGCACGACACTTACGTGCCGGACCCCTACTATGGTGGCTCGGCTGGCTTCACCCATGTGATGGACTTGCTGGAGGATGCTTGCGAGGGGCTGTTGAATTACTTGGAGAATTAAGAATTAATTGCCATGTATCAGAACATCCTTGACACATTTGTATCAAGACATCCTTGACACTTTGTATCAGAACATCCTTGACACTTTTGAGATCAGAGATGTAAATTTTTTTGCTGATTTTGTACATTGTTTGTCGAACCACTAAATAA
>JAGCGM010000174.1 GCA_017649635.1 Paludibacteraceae bacterium
ACACGGAACAGCAGGATCGCATCAGGATGCATCGCCTTGAATTCCAGGTACTGCTTCATCAAAGGCGTTTCCACTACATTTGCCATGACACTAACATTTTATCGAATCATAGGTAAGACGGGGAAGCGTACTGCCTCACATCGTCCGCCGTAATTTCATTTCCACACAAAATAACCATACGTTCCACCGCATTCCTCAGCTCACGGATGTTACCACCCCAGCGGAACTTCTTCATCTCCTCCTTCGCCTCGTCAGAGAAGGTCTTCGTCGGGATACCCTGCTCGTCGCAAATGATCCCCAAGAAATAATCGATCAGTTCAGGGATATCCTCCAAGCGCTCACGCAGAGGTGGCACATGGATAAGGATGACACCCAGACGATGATACAAATCCTCCCTGAAGTTGCCCTTCTGGATCTCCTCCATCAGGTTCTTATTCGTCGCGGCGAATACACGCACATCCACCTTCAGGCTCTTATCGCTTCCCACACGGGTGATCTCGTTCTCCTGCAAGGCACGCAACACCTTGGTTTGGGCAGAGAGGCTCATATCACCGATCTCATCCAGGAAGAGCGTTCCGCCGTTGGCCTGCTCAAACTTACCGATCCGCTGTTTCACGGCAGAGGTGAAGGAGCCTTTTTCATGTCCGAACAGCTCACTCTCAATCAGTTCCGACGGAATAGCGGCACAGTTGACCTCCACGAAAGGGCAGTTTGCCCGGGCACTGGAGCGGTAGAGCATCTTAGCCACCACCTCCTTACCCGTACCGTTCTCGCCGGTGATCAGCACCTTAGCGTTAGAGGCCGCCACACGCTCGATGACAGAACGGAGATGCTCCATCGCAGGAGAATGTCCGACCATCACCACATCCTTGGAGATTTTTTTCTTCAAGGTTTTGGTCTCCTGCACCAAGTTCTTCCGTTCCATGCCATTGCGCACACAGACCAGCAAGCGGTTCAAGTCCAGCGGTTTCTCGATGAAGTCGAAGGCGCCCAGCTTCAACGACTCGACAGCCGTGTCGATGGTACCATGTCCCGAAATCATCACCACCGTCTGGTCCGGGTTCTCCTTCTTGATATTGGACAGCACCTCAACACCGTCCATCTTAGGCATCTTGACATCACAAAAGACCAGATCGAAACTCTCGCCCTTCAACTTTTCAAGGCCATGTATTCCATCTTCCGCCACATCGACCGAATATCCCTCATTCTCCAAGATATCCTTTAATGTGTTACGAATACTACGTTCATCATCTATGATTAGAATATCCATAATAGCGTTAATTTAATTACTTAGCAAGAAGCGAGGACATCGGGTATTTCGTGTTCTGCACATCATTCAGCATCACCTTCACATATCCCACCTTGATTTTAGCCTCGATATACAGCGGCACGTGGTTCTCATCGTTCGAGACGTATATGGACATCGCATCCTCATCCTCGAAGATATCCCCCGTCACCAATTTAGGGGTGAACTTAAGCGCCTTGTATTTTTTCTTATTCTTTAACTTGATCGTTTCCTCACCGCAATACTTCACGGTAAGGTTGTATATCTCTTTGTCCAACACCAAACGGAAAGGAATCTGCTGACCCTTCTTCACCTTCGTCATGTCCACACTCCTGATACGGTAGCAGGAGGTGATCAGGTCGAGGACACCCCTTTGGATGGATAGCGTGTCGTACGACAATCTACCCTTCTTGTTGAATTCGAAATAGACCTTCGAATCCTTATCGTTCTCTTTCCAATCGAACCGATAGCGATTGTCGCTGAAATAGCTATCCTCATGCTTCACTTCCCTGTAATTGAGAGGGAGCAAACCCTCCTTCTTCACCGTCACGGAATAAGTGTCACGGATACAATAGAAACGGTCGAACGACTT
Source organism: Paludibacteraceae bacterium (assembly GCA_017649635.1). Classification (GTDB taxonomy): domain Bacteria; phylum Bacteroidota; class Bacteroidia; order Bacteroidales; family Paludibacteraceae; genus UBA1181. The sequence goes on from JAGCGM010000174.1 coordinate 1,878, forward strand.
CGTCGAGGAACCCGCCAGCTGCATATCGAAAAGGGACTCGTTTTTCACCGTCCGTTCCTTTACGGTGAAAAGGACATCGCCCGCATGGATCCATATGGGACCCAAATTGAAATAGATATAGTAAGTGGCCTTCTCCCCTCCCTTAAAGGCGATTTCGTCGCTCATATAATCGTCTGCCCAAAGCAGAGACGGCAGGACGAATATCAACGATAGGGTGAACAACAATTTTCTTATCATAATCCTAAAATAATTCGTTGAAAATCAATCAGAAAAAACACTTACAAGACTGAAAGCCTCAACGGGCGTCATCATCGCAGAGAAAGAGGAACCCGCCCGCAAGAAGGTCAACCGACGATCCGCAGGGGGCCATAACCGGCTAACCGTTAATCCGCATGCACCTTGGTGAACATCCTGCTCCACCTGATATTGGAAGGGAACGACTTGTCCTCGTCAAGAGAGAGCCAAATGAATATTGGCTTCCCGACGATATGGTCCTCAGGCACGTAGCCCCAGAAGCGGGAGTCCGCCGAGTTATGTCGGTTATCGCCCATCATCCAATAATAATCCATTTTGAACGTGTACGAGTTAGCCACCGCACCATTGATATAGATCTGACCATTCTCCACCTTCAGCTCATTGCCTTCGTAATTACGGATGATCTGTTCATACAACGGCAAGTTGTTCAGGTCCAAGCTGACGGTAGCGCCCATCTTCGGAATGTAGATAGGGCCGAAGTCATCCCTTGTCCAGTTCTTTTGCATATTCAACGGGAAGGTCTCCCCGCTGAAGAGGTCCGGCTCATCTTGGATGGAGCGGACGATCGAAAGCTTCTTCATCTCCGCCAAGGCCTCCTTCGTGAGAGGCAACCTGTAAACGAAAGGCACACTGCCAAGGGAGTCACCATAACCATACTCCCTCACATTCATCACGTCGTTCAACAAGAACCTATCATCCTTGCGGATTCCCAGTTTCTCGAATGTTTTAGGAGAGATGGCGGATTGGGTCTCAACCAAGTAATTAGCCTGCAGTCCAGGAATCTCCTTTTCAGGAACTCCGTTCGTATAGACCACTCCGTCGATGATCTGCAAGGAATCGCCCGGCAAGCCCACGCAACGTTTCACGTAGTTCTCGCGTCTGTCGACTGGCCTCACAACAATATCTCCGAATTTCCTCTTATTGCGCCATACCTCATCCCTTCCGAAAGCATGTGTCAGGGTGTAATAATCGGAGTTCTGCGCCTTCAGCGCCACCGTGTCGCCGGCAGGGAAATTGAAGACCACGATATCGCCCCGCTGGACGTCACCGAAGCCTTTCAAACGCTTGTACTCCCACTGTGGTTTATCGATATATGACTTGATATTCAATATAGGGAGCGTATGCTGCGCCAGCGGGAAGGAGAGCGGCGTCATCGGGCAACGAGGGCCGTAGCTCATCTTGCTGACAAAAAGGAAGTCTCCCACCCTCAATGTCTTTTCCAAGGAAGGCGAAGGAATCTTATAGTTCTGGAAAATATAGAGGTTAACGATATAGACCGCGACGAGGGCGAACACGATCGCGTCCACCCAATCGGCAAGCCACTTGAGAAGTGGATTCTCAGACTTCTTCCACCCGCCCCATGGCACATACTTCGTGATATATATATCCACGGCGAAAGGGATCAACAGCAACAACCACCATGCGCCCGACCACACCAGGAATCCGAGGATCAACAGCATGACCAGAGCGAACTTCACCCACTGCTTCGTGCTCGCCGAGCGGACACGCTCCATAAATGTCTTATTCTCCTTTGCCATATAGCGTCATTCTTTTCTTAAAACTTAAACATGTCCGACATCCCGAAGAAGCCCTTCTTGCCTGCGGTGAACTCCGCGGCCACCACCGCGCCGAGGGCGAATCCCTCACGGCTCTTCGCATCGTGTGTCATGGTGATGCTATCCACCTCGGATTCATACCTGATGGTGTGGATGCCTGGCACCTCCCCCTCACGGATGGACTTGATAGCGAGGTCCGTCGGTTTGTTCTCCACCTCCTTGGTCCATGCGGTCTTGCGGTCCAAGTTGGCGAGGATGCCCTCCGCCAAAGTGATGGCGGTACCGCTCGGAGCGTCCAACTTATGGATGTGATGAACCTCCGTCATCTCCACGTTGTAGTTGGGGAATTGGTTCATGATTTGTGCCAACTTCTTACTGATAGCGTTGAAGACATAGACACCGATGCTGTAATTGGAGGACCAGAAGAGTGTCTTCCCGTTCTTCTCCACCTCATCCTTCAAGGCAGCGGCGTTCCAGCCCGTCGTGCCGCAAACCACCGGCACATTGGCGGCGAAGCATTTCCGCACGTTCTCCAAGGCCGTTTCAGGGCGTGTGAACTCTATGGCGACATCCGCGCTCTTGAAAGCGGCGGACTCGAAATCCTGCAAATTATCGATATCTATAGTGGAAACGATCTCATGTCCTCTCTCTTTCGCAATACGTTCGATGATATGGCCCATCTTCCCGTAACCAATTAACGCAATCTTCATAACTCAAAATATTACCGTTTTGGGCAAAGATACGAAAAAAGCGCATAGGGAATGCGCCAAGCGCCAAAATATATGCGCACGATGAAAAACTTTTTCACCATTTTTAACCACAATCAATCCGCCCGGCCACCATTCGTACGAAGGGTACCGAGGCAGGTCCGAAGAAGCGAAAAAGCGGCGAGGCAATCAAGCCCCGCCGCTTTATGTCGGTCAACCCGAACCCGATGTCGGAAAGACCTATTTGCCCTGTGCGTTGAGCATTTGGTCAGGTTCAGGTATCTTGCCCTCATTCTTTTCGTTTTCGGCAGCCTCCGCGGCATACTCCTTGTTCAGCTCTTTGCTGTTCAGCAACACGCCCATGTTGTATTTCAGGGTATCCTTCACGTTGCCGGCATCGTCCTTCACCAGCCAGTTGCCGTGTTTTTTCCCGCCGACATACAAGCCCTCAATGACAGGGAAATCGTGGCCCTCGTAAAGTTTATAGACACCATCCTCGACGCCCATTTTGTAAGGGGACTCCGAATAGAGCTTGCCATCCTGCAGGTAACGGGTCTGTATACCATTCATCTTGCCCTCTTTATAAGGGGTCTTCTCAATCAGTTCACCCGTCTTGGCGAATGATTTCAGGGTATCCACGAGAACGCCCTTCGCATAGTGCTCGATGAGGGAGACTTTTCCTCCGACGTAGTAGATCCACTCGCCCTCCTTCACCTTACCGATATAAGCGCCCTGCGCGGCTTTCGTCAATCCGTCGTTTTCATAGATGACGATGGCGGAAGTCTCGTTTTCCCCATACTGTTGGATGGATTTCAGCACACCATCCTCGTAGTATCTCTTGAAGGTGCCGACAGGCTGGTCGTCCTTGAACTCGCCCTCGTACATGAAGTAACCGTTCCCGTATGGTTTCTTCCACACGCCCTGCTTACGGCCCTTCGAATCTACCTCATTGATAGAGAAGGCAGTAGCGGCCGAAAACAGCCCGACAATTAAAAAAAAGATTATCCTTTTCATAACTCTTCCAAATCTATATCAGACATCACAAATATAGGAAAACGGATTCAATTAGTAAAGCCAAAAAAACAAAAAAAACGGGGGCGAAAAAAATTCGTCCCCGCATAGCGTTTTTATAGAATCGCCGGATTATTCAGCGACAACCTCGAAGTTGATTTCCGCGGAAACCTCCTTGTGGAGTTTAACCGTAGCCTTGTAGGAGCCGAGCTCCTTCACGTTGTCGTTGATGAAGATAATCTTTCTGTCGATATCGAATCCCTGCTTAGCCAAAGCCTCAGCGATTTGGATGTTATTGACAGAACCGAAGATCGTGCCAGTAGCGCTGGTCTTCGCACCGATTTGCAATGAAACACCGTTCAGCTTAGCGGCCAATTCCTCAGCGTCAGCCTTGATCTTAGCCAGTTTGTGAGCGCGTTGTTTCAAGTTCTCTTCCAATTGTTTCTTGGCAGATGGAGTAGCCAAGATAGCTTTACCTTGAGGAATGAGGTAGTTACGGCCATAACCGTTCTTTACCTTCACAACATCGTCCTTGTAACCCAAGTTTTGTACGTCTTGCAATAAAATGATTTCCATTGTTCGTTCCTCCTTTTTTTATTTCATCAAATCGGTTACAAATGGAAGCAACGCCAAGTGGCGAGCTCTTTTCACTGCTTGAGCGACCTTTCTCTGGTACTTCAAGGAAGTTCCGGTGAGACGGCGAGGCAAAATCTTACCTTGCTCGTTCAAGAACTTCTTCAAGAACTCAGGGTCCTTGTAGTCGATATACTTGATACCGCTCTTTTTGAAACGGCAATACTTCTTCTTCTTAACGTCCACCGTCGGCGGGGTTAAATATCTGATTTCTGATGAATTTTGTGCTGCCATTTTTAAGCCTCCTTCTCTTTGTTAGATTTTAAACTTCTTCTTTTTGCCGCATACTCAACTGCATATTTGTCGAGTTTTGTGGTAAGGAAGCGAATCACTTTCTCGT
>JAGCGM010000024.1 GCA_017649635.1 Paludibacteraceae bacterium
CCTCCCACTGAAAAAAGGCTCACGATTTTCCACAAATATAAGAAATAAATCAAAGTGATTTACTATTTAGCTATTTACAATTTACTGTTATTTACTATTTGACTATTTACAATTTACTATTTTGGGGGGTCTATTTACTATTTGACTATTTACGATTTACTATTTGGGAGGCGCAAGGAGACAGACTGGGCTCTATTCCGGCACTTACAAATGAAATATCCGTGGGTGCGAATCGCGCGTCCAACATTTCTCAAAATCTTCTGAAAAAATCCTCAAAAAAGTTGGAAACAAGGCTCGAACACAATAAATTTGCGAAACGGACGGTTTATCATGCATATTTCCGTGATTCACCTGACGATTAAGAACATATCTGTAGTGTAGTAAGGAGAAAAAAGAGCAGAAAACATGGGAAAGAACGTCATCGTACTAGGTGCCACCGGGCATTTGGGCACTAACATAGCAGTCCACCTGAAGAGGATCGGATACAACGTCGTCGCGGTCGGTCGACGCAAGAGCGACAACGGGTTCTTCGCCAAATTAGGCATGGAATATATCTCCGCCGACATCTGCAAGAAGGAGGATTTCGACAAGTTGCCCCAGAAGGACATCTATGCGGTGCTCAACTTCGCGGGAGCGCTTCCCGCCTCCATGGAGGGCTACCATCCCGAGCAATACATCTCCTCCATCGTGCAAGGCACACTGAACGTGTTGGACTACACCCTGAAAGTGGGGGCGGACCGTATCGTCTTCCCGCAATCCCTCTTCGACGTCAGCTACCTCTTCGGCAGCAAGACCCCAATCCCGGCGGACGCTGAGCGGAAAGCACCGCTGACGGGCGACCATGCCGTCTACGTCATCGCCAAGAACGCGGCCGTGGAACTCATAGAGCACTACCACGCCAAGTTCGGTCTCAAACGCTTCATCCTGAGGCTTTCCAGGGTCTACATGTACGACCCGAACCCATACACCTTCACCGACGGAGAGAAGACGCTCATCTCAGACCGTTTCTTCATCTACCAAGCGATGAAGGGCGCCGAGCTGCAGATTTGGGGCGACCCGGACCGTCTCTTGGAGACCTGCTGCGTCAAGGACTTCCTGCAGATCGTGGAGAAGACGCTCACGGCCAACGTCGAGGGCGGCATCTACAACATAGGAAGCGGCGGCAGCACCCTGGACGAGCGCGTGAAAGCCATCGCGGAGGTCTTCAACCCAAAGGACAAACGATCCAACATCATCTATTGTCCCGAAAAGAGAAGCTCCCAACAATTCGTGTTGGACATCACAAAGACAAAAAAAGAACTAGGCTACGAACCCCGCTACACCTGGAAGGAGTATCTTCTGGACTTCAAGAAGGAGATGGAGGAGCAACCTTTCGGCGAGCTATGGGGCTATGAATCAGATTATATTAAATAAAAACATATCATGACATTAAAAGAAAAAATTCGTTTCAAAATCTTGGGTTCCAAGGCTTTTGGAAAAGCAATCATCAAATCCAACAGGGATTATTACCTATCGTTCAAATCGATGAGATGGGGAGGTGAACTCACCTTCGGGGAGGAAATCGAACATGTGTTCGGCATATTCTTAACCGAGAAGGAGATGGCGGACGAGAAACTCAAAGAGGACATGCGTATAGACATGGTTTGGTGCTACTACCGCTTCGGCGCGGTGCCAAGGGAGTATTTCCTCATGGACTTCCCTCACTCCGACGACAAGAAACGCGCCACCTACCTCACCACGCGCCACAAGGACAACGTCATGACCGAGAAGGTCGGACGAGGCGAGAACTGGGACTTGTTGGAGGATAAGAACAACTTCTACGACCATTTCGGACAATTCTTCAAACGTGACGTCATCAAGTTCAACGAGACCGTCACGAGGGAGGCCTTCACCGAGTTCTGCAAGAAACACGACTCCTTCATCTGCAAGCCTATCGCGGGACAGTGCGGAAAGGGAGTGGAGATCCTGCGTTTGGCGGACCACGACAACGATCCGGACAAGGCTTTCGATTACCTGAAGTCCAAAGGCAAATTCATCGTGGAGGAGCTTATCCAACAAGACGAGAGCACCAAGCAATTCAACCCATCCTCCGTCAACACGGTACGTCTCCCGGCCTTCCTAAACAAGACCGGCTTCCATATCATGCGACCAGTGTTCCGCACCGGACGTACGGGCTCGGTGGTGGACAACGCAGGAAACGGTGGTATCTTCTCCGTCATCGACGAGAAGACCGGTATCTGCAGGACAAAGGGTTATGACGAGTTCGGAGGCATCTTCGAAAGACATCCGGACAGCGGCGCCAAATACGAAGGATTCCAGATCCCTGACTGGGACAAGCTGCTCAAGTTCGCCGAGGAAGTTCACCGCACGATTCCTTTCTACCCTTACGTGGGTTGGGACCTCGCCTACACAGTCAACAAAGAGTGGGTGCTCGTGGAGGGCAACTGGGGCCAAATCGTGTGCGAGTATGCGGAACGCGAGGGCGTGAAGAAGATGTTCGACGACTTCTTCGACGATTAATGTCTTCGCCGGCACAACAAATCCAAGAAGATGAAATTAGCAATCATAGGAGCTTCGACGGGGCAACTCCCCCTCACCCTGAAAGCGAAAGAGCTAGGGCATACCGTGATCAGTTTCGCATGGGACAATGGGGCGGTCTGCAAAGAGGTTGCGGATAAATTCTACCCCATATCTATCCTCGAGAAGGATAAGATCGTCGAGGCATGCAGACAGGAGGGTGTGCAGGGTGTCGTGTCCAACGCATCCGACCTCACCTCCGAAATCGCTTCGTACGTGGCGAGCCAACTGGGGCTCATCGCGAACGACTACGAGAAATTCCAGTTCGTCAGGGACAAAGCCAAGATGAGGGAGCTGACGAACGACATACCCAACCTGTGCCAGGTGAAGAGCCACTTATACGAGGAGGGGATGGAAGTGGATTACCCTTGCATTGTGAAACCAACCGTAGGGTCCTCCAAGAAGGGTGTCTCCTTCGTGAACAACAAGGAGGAACTGAAGAAGGCGGTCGACTATGCGCGATCGGGCGGAGACGCGGTCATCCTGATCGAGAAGTTCGTCGGCACAAGGGAGTTCTCTGTGGAGTCCATCTCCTACAAGGGGAAGCACCACATTCTACAAATGACGGACAAGGAGAACGATGGTGCGCCGCACTTCGTGGAACTCTCCCACCACCAACCCGCCGACCTCAGCGAAGCGGTAAAGGAGAAGGTCAAACAGATCGTCCCGGAGATACTCAACCGCGTGGGCCTCATCAACGGAGCCTCCCACATAGAGATGAAGATCGACCAAGAGAACAACATCTACTTGATCGAACTGAACCCGAGGGGAGCGGGAGACCAGATTTGCACGCTCATCGGAGAGAGCATCGGATACGACTACCTCAAGGCCATGATCGACGTGGCCCTAGGCACGTTCGAAGAGCCGAAGGTCTCCCACAAGAGCTACGCCGGCATCTATTTCCTCTGCAAGCAACGGGCGAACCGACTGAAATATTTCCTAGAG
>JAGCGM010000175.1 GCA_017649635.1 Paludibacteraceae bacterium
GGAGATGCAGTTCTTCTGCAAGCCGGGTACGGAGATGGAGTGGTTCAAACATTGGAAGGCGTTCCGCCTGAAGTGGCACAAGGCGCTTGGTTTGGGTGACGAGAAGTATCGTTACCACGATCACGACAAGTTGGCTCACTACGCCAATGCGGCTACCGACATCGAGTTTCTCATGCCTTTCGGATTCAAGGAGGTGGAGGGTATCCACTCCCGTACGAACTGGGATTTGTCACGTCACGGACAATTCTCCGGCAAGAAGTTGGAGTACTTCGATCCAGAGGAGAACAAGTCATATATCCCTTACGTGATCGAGACGTCCATCGGTGTGGACCGTATGTTCCTCTCCGTCATGGCCGCTTCGTACAAGGAGGAGCAGTTGGAGGGAGGCGACAAGAGGGTTGTCCTTTCGTTGCCACCGGCTTTGGCTCCGGTGAAATGTGCTGTCCTGCCGTTGTTGAAGAAGGAAGGTCTCCCGGAGAAGGCCACGGAGATTATGAACGAGCTGAAGTTCGATTACCGTTGCGCTTACGAGGAGAAAGACACCATCGGCAAGCGTTATCGTCGCCAAGACGCCATCGGTACTCCGTTCTGTGTGACGGTAGACCATCAGACGTTGGAGGACGACACGGTTACGCTCCGTTACCGCGACACGATGAAGCAGGACCGCGTGAAGGTGGCTGACTTGCACAAGATTATCGGTGATGCGGTCAATATGCGCAATCTTTACAAGAAAATGATGGCGCAGGATTGATGTCCAATGATAAATGGGAGGGGAGAATAGAGCCTCTCCTCCCGTTTTCTTGAAGTTCTGTTTGCGAAAAGTGTTTCCTAATATGTTGTAGAACATACATTTGCGGGGTGTCGGGCAAAAAAAATTCTTTTTTTGCGCTATTTTTTTAGGATTTATTTACAAATAGAAAAATTTAGTTTAATTTTGTTGCGATTATAGAGTTTGAGTATCCATGCTTAGTTGTATGAGATTTCAGATTTGCTTGTATGTGTTAAAAAAGAGTATTTGTTGTATATTGAGTATGTTTCTTGTTGATGACGATGTGTGGAGAAAAACATAGAATAATATTAGAACAAAAGCACTTGAATTTAGCATGAAATGTAAAGTAGAAGATATGACGGAATAATATAATATCGTGAACTATTTTTTGTTTAATAGAAAATGATCTTGTAATGGGTAATTTTAATTGTTATACAATGAACTCAAATATTTTTAGCGGGTTGAAAAAGTTGATTTTGCTTCTTTGTGCCCTTTTGTCTTCGTTGGGCGTGTGGGCGCAGGTTGAGGATCCGTTCAAGGAGTCAGGTTTCTCCTCATATGGTGCGTCTGAGGCTTGTCCTAAGGACCCGATTGCTTTCGAGGTTGTGGGAGTAAAGAGTAACGCCTCTCTGAAATACACTTATGAGTGGTCTATTTCCTACGACAATGGAAACACGTGGAAGAAGCAGGGAACGTTGTATGTCCCGTCCAATGCGTTTTCGATGGGCGAGAGTGATATGATTGTTCGTGTCTTTGCGGAGGCGAAAAACGATGAAGTCAACTTCTCGAAAGAGTATAGGAAAGAGATCAAGTTGAAACAGTCTTGTAACGTGAAGGATTGCCACCAAACGACCACGGGCGATTATTTTGGAGGTACGGATTTCAATTATACGTATGGTTGTAACTCTGTGGATTGGGGCCGTGTTCCGCCTGGATGTTTGGAGGAGTATTTCACGGAGCAAGGAATCTTATTCCAAGGTAAGGCTGGTCGGGTTATGAACCAAGCGGAATTGGGTGTTCCTCTTTATATAGATGATTCTCTTGGCGTTAATCCGCACAATAATTTTTATGTCCAACAAAACGTGAATGATGAATTCTTCACGATATCCTTCCCGAAGGACAAATTCCAGGGACATAATTACCGTTTCACTATGCGGTTTTACTTGATTATTCCACAAGGTGTGCCGTGTACATTTGATAGTCAGGGAAAAATGATTGCTCGTACAGGTCATGGTATGCAAACAACTGACCTGATGGATATCACTATTTATGATGACCAAACCAATCGTGTGCTGGAGGATAGAACCGTTCAGGCAGGAAACGACGCCACAAGGTTTATTTTTGGTGACATTATCAACCGGAATGTTAAGCCAGGACAATTGAATGTTTTCCGTTTCGAGATGACGTATTATGGTTATCTCCCATTTGTTCAAAATGATTTACCGTATTATACTTTTAAACCATTCTTTGAACAGTTCCCGACTTGTGCGACGTTGGCTATTGACTATATCAGTGCGGAAGCGGAGGGAGTTTGCCTAACACCTCGTATCGCATGTCTGGACGAAGTCGTCGTTGTCAACGCGGCTGGATTCCCTCATAAAGCCCAGTACGTATGGAAAAAGTACAGCGATGCAACTTACACGACTGAAATCAATTTCTCCGCGGGAGAGGTAACTTATGATCTCGATAGGTATGGACAAAAGGAACGAGCAAATATTACGATAAAAGATAAGGGTGTGTTTTATTATTCTGTGTCAGACGGGAAAACCACCATTAACTTCGCATTGGGAGGTAGGGTTTGTGAAGGTGAAGGCCCAGGAATTAAGGGCAACAATGCTTGTATAGTCACTTATCCTCATTCCCAGCATTTTGAGCCGGCAGATTTGTCCAAAATTGATTGGATTAAGGAGAATGGCGACGATTATATGCTTTCTTGGGCTTTAGAAGCCCCTGAAGGATTGCCTGATAATGTCACAAAGGTCACCCTTCATCCGTATCCAAATGGAGATTCCGCGGATGTGCGTATTGCGGAGAATGCCATGTTGAGTGGGTCATATACACCGGATAAACCGTATATGTTACATCTTTATACCTATGTGGTGGATGGCGTGACGGGTGACACTGCGCATACTCCTGTAGGCTCTGATACCCTCTCTGTGTGGATTTATGATCAACCGGATGTTTCAGACTTGAATTTCACCACGAGGCGTGGTGAGGACACGATATGTGCGGCTACATCTTCGGATACTATCTTATTGGATGGTTATCGGAAAGTGTCTGGTTACACGTGGAATTTCACAGGCGCCACAATGACGAGTGATAGCGTCATCCATATTGACGGTTATGACAAGCAAGCCTTGTGTAATATGGTTGACGGAACGTTCCCTGTTTCATTGGAAGTGGTGAATGGCAAATGTAAGGCATCTATTAGTGATGTGTTCACGATGAAAGGTACGCATGCTCCGTCCGTTGATTGTAGTGTGTTGTCTCAACCATCCGAATACACGTTGCGTAGAGGTCAGTTGGACACCACGATTTTCTTGCCGATTCCTAAATTCGAGACCAGTTGTGACGATGATCCTGCCGTGCACGTGAAATTACATTATATGGCGGATGATACAAACCACAGTTTCGACTCGTCCTATACGCTGCATAAAATACAGTTGGAGAATTTGCCGGCGACCGCCCTGACCTTATTCTCTGGTAAGGGAGATGTGGAAATCACTGTGACGGACGGCTGTGACAAGTCTAGTTCTTGCTCCTACCAATTGGTCGTGAAGGATGTGGATACTGTGGTGGTGGATTGTGAGTTGATAAAAGACTATACAGTGTCCGTCTCTTCAGAAGACGGTTGCGTGGCTCGTCCGGGCAAAAATTTGGAAATCGAGATCCCTATTCTACAAGATCTCACGTTCACGGATACCATTATTTGGGTGAAGGGTGAGTTTGCTGGACGTTCTCAGGTGATGAAGGCCGGCATGTCGGATCCTGGTGTAGATCCTGCGAACTACTCCATGGAGAAAAAGTTGGAGGATGATTATGAGGTGGGTACCACATTCATCCTTTGGAGGTTCGCTGATCCTGCCGGTAATGCCATGTATTGCCATAGCAGGGTGAATGTGGAAGGAAAGGTGGTTATGTTCAAATGTGATAGTCTGCAGAACCCTTTGAGGAGTATCGTGAATAAGAACCCACATCGTGAATATAAATATGCTTCCGCACAGGCGCAGGAAACAGTTAATCCGGACACGGACTATAAACTGGCTGGCCTTTTGACCATCCCTCAGCCTGATCCGTTGTATTGCGGAAACGTGAAGCTTACGATTAGATTCACAGGAAAGTGTGTGGACGACAAAGGTGATTCGGTTGCTTATGCGGTTGATTCCGTCCTTACAGAGGAGCAATTCCTGAAACATCGCTTCCCAATCGGAATTACCACCGTCTATTATGAATTTACGAGTGATGTATTTGATTATGACGCACAAAAATATGACACGGTTCTCTGTAGTCAGAATGTGGTTATTTCGTCTAATCCTATAATTTATATGACTTGTACGGAGTTTAGTGATCCTGTTCCTGTGGATCCGAAGAGTTGTATGGCTCCGTCTCCGTTCAATTCTGATAATATCTCCTACGGTAATGTGCAGTATTTCTGCGAGACGAAGTATACGTATGATGCATGTTCTGGTACACCGTACGATTATGAGAACTTGGGACTCAGTACCTCATTGTCTAAGGATTATGACACGATAATCTATCCATTCAAGGTGGTCCGTATCCTTCATTTGGACAGTACGTTCTCTTCTACGGGAACAACTGTGGAGATTACTTGCAATATCCCTTATACGTCGAAGGATTCAGTCCCTGTAAAGAGGGTTCAGCATCGTAACGGACAGTATGAGACTGTATGCGCCGAGGATTCTATCGAACGTATGGCATTGAAAGTGACGAAACCGGAGGTGCTTCCTTCTTGCATGGCGGATTCGTTCCCTCTCGGCTATCACAAGTTGATTTTCTATTTCGAGAATGGAAAGGGTGATATAGATACTTGTATCACACCGTTGCATGTTGTGGATTCTACTCCTCCGATATTGGATTCTGTATGTAAAGATCCTGAGATGATGGTTTATGCGACAGCGTGTGAGATTCCATTTGATTCCCTCCATTTGCCGGAACTCTCGGTTGAGGATGCTTGTGACGGTACGTTATACCCTGAACTGATCGCTTATGTTAAGCAGAAGGATAGCTCGATTATCGTATACCGTGGAGATGCGGTGCTTAGTGCCATGTATCCTACGGAGGTGCACAAGTTTGTATGGTTGTTTACGGATAAGGCGGGTAACCAAGACTCTTGTGTGACCTATTTGGACGTGGTGGACTCTGTCTCCCTGAAGTTGGAGGGCTGTGATATCTACGGCGACACGATTCCTTTCACGTTGCCAAAGGGAGAATGTACTTTGGATCCTAGCAGGCTACAGGATAGTCTGAAATTCCCACAGGCAATCGACATTTGTGATGATGATACTATTATCCCTATTATTGAGCGTCGTTTCAATGGTGAACTCGTGACGGACGGAAACGGTAACCCTATCGCTTGGGATGCCCAACCATTCCCTCTCGGTACGACCAACTTGAAGTGGATCTTTATCGACAAGAGGGGAATCATGAAGGATTCCTGCGAAAAGAATGTGAAGGTGAGAACCGAGTTGTTCGATTGCTCAACATTGGATGATACAGTAAGTCTTGAGTTGATGGAGAAATTCTATGCGACTGCGGAAGAGGTTAGACTGGCAGGTTTGGAAAAACCTACCATAACCATCGACGATTGCCATGCAGCCACTGTCGATTTCTCACGTAGCGACGGTTTGGACAGCACGGCTGACTATCAAATTGGTTATACGACAGTTTATTGGACATTCAACTATGTCTTTAAGGAGGTGAAGACTTGTCATCAAGTTGTGAATGTCATAGACATGGTGCCTATCGTGCTTGAATGTTTCGAGCCACAAAAAACCGATTACGAGTGCTATGGTGAGATTGATGCTCCAATCACTTCGTTCGAGGAGTTCTTGGCGGCAGGTGGTAAGATCTCTGAGATAAAGAAATACAAGGAGGGCTCCTTCCGTTACGAGGAAACCGAGCAAGGGTCTGCGCCTTGTGATTACACGTTAGTACGCACCTATTTCGTTTCAGACATCAGAGACCAAGAGGTGTCATGTGATCAGCGTTATACCATCAAGGACGTCACACCTCCGACCATCCATACTCGTTTGGATACCATTAAGATCGCTTGTGATCAGGATTCTTTGATTGACATTGCGCTTAAGATGGAGGATGTCACGATCGATGCTTCCGATAATTGCTCAGAGAAGGATGAGATAGAAATCGTCAAGTCGATTCAGAAGGATCGCTCCGAAAACATCCATGATTGTTCGTACAACAACTACACGATTTGGCGTACTTGGGTGGCTAAGGACAAGTGTGGAAACGAGAGCGAACCGATGGTGCAAGTGGTTCTTGTAGTGGATTCCGTTGCTCCTAAGTTTGTTCTCCCTGAGAATTTCAGGGATACGGTGCTCGCCTCTAATATCAAGAAATGTACGATGACCGTTCCTCCTTTGTACACGAACTTCAAGAACTATGTTCAGGACGCATGTACTGAGACGGATGATATTGACATCTGGCAGACTCCAGCGCCTGGCGTGGTGATCACAGAGGATACGGAGATCTGGATATACTCCGCTGATAAGTGTGGCAACAGGGATAGTTTGAAGATGGTTGCCCGCGTGATGAAGCCGGAGAATGTCGTCTCCCTTTCCGCTAAGAATCTCACGATATGTGCGGATGGTGATTCCTCTTATATTGACTTGTGGTCTCAGGATGCTCGTTACGCCTCTGGTTATATCTTGGTGGAGACTGGCGGCAAGATCCGCTCGATTCCAAGTACTTTCGCATACGATTGCTATAAGGAAAGCATTTCACCTTCGAACATTTTGTTCAGTGATAACAGGTCTACGTACTACGATCAATTCTATGTCTCTGACAAGGCTAAGTACGATCAACTCCGTGTCCAGAAGACTCACCTGAATAGGCACTACCAAAGTGGCACGTATGTGTTTGTCGTTATGGATACGACCACGCAGTGTGCCGACACCGCTTATTCTTACTTGAGCATCAATGAGAAACCAAGGATCAACATGTTCACTCGTGATATCTCTATTTGCGAGAATGATTCCCTTGACCTCCATTTGTTGGATAGCCTCACATCTGTTTGTGTGGATTCGATGGGTGCTCCGGTCACTAAGACCGGTTGGGTGTTGGATACGAAGGATTATGTTCCTAATACTCCTGTTCCATACACGAGGAATGAGGTGCCGGTTTATTATTTCGCGGAGAATGAGTGCGGTCGCACGAGGAGTGATAGCAGTTTGTTCACCACATGCGGCGAACCAGTTAACTCGATGGAGGATAGCTTGCGTTATGTAGGCTCTGTGGATAATCTGAATGCTTGGCGCAATTACAAGGTCTTCAGACGTGATAGTGTCTTGCTTGATTTGCATGAGCGTTTTGTCCGTGACTCGTTGGTACTTGCGTCGGATCCGTTGGGCTTGTCCCGTTGCTACTATGGCGATGAGGTCGTTTTGAGCATCAATACGCATCACTTCAAACCTGTGTTCTATTCTTGGTACAAGGTTCTGAACGGATTTGACGGTGATGGTAACGAATACGATAAGGAGGGAAATCTTCTTACTGAGATTAGTGAGGAGTTGAGAGACTCTATCATGTATAGGGATTACGAGGAACTCCATACTTATTACAAGTTCTTCCCTGCTGACTCGTCCGCATACTATGTCTTGGTAGGTGATGGTGTATGTCCTGCCGTTCCTTCCAACTTGTACTATATTGATGTCTTGACACGCGTTCCGACGGCCTTCACACCGTACCTCAAGGATGGATTCAACGACGTCTTCTTGGAGAGACGCCAAGTTGTTATCTTTGACCGCTACGGACAAAAGGTGTTCGAAGGTCAGAACGGATGGGACGGTACTGATTACAACGGTAGAATGGTGGACCCAGGAGTCTTCTTCTATGAGGCTGTGATCAATGGTGTTAGATTCAATGGTACCATTGAGGTGGTTTACTTCAAATAGTAATTTATATTGACCATATTGGGAAGACCGCTCTAGGGGCGGTCTTCTTTTTTGTTTTTTTTCTCCTTATGTCCGCCAACTCTTCCGTATTATCTCTCCTTAGACATCGTGACCTGCTGATGCGGGAATATGAGTTCGATAAGAAAAGTTTCGCCACACAATCCAGCCTGGTCTCTGTTGAGAAGAAAGTGGCGGCGGGCAATTGCCGGTTCCCCATATCCGTGGGTCGTTCATACTATAATTCGCTGAACCAATTTGTCGTGGAGGTCTCTGGCGGGGCTTCCGATGAAGGGGACGATCATTTCGAGTATGGTAAGGCTGTGGAATTCTTCACGGTCAGCATGAATCATGAAATCCGTACGATAAGGATCGCCTCCCAGGTTAGTTTTTCCTCCGAGAATTCCTTGGTGTTGGTGTTGCCGGGTCGTGACTGCTTGTCGGTCTTGGAGACCTCCGAGCGGTTGGGTGTCCAGCTTAGCTTTGATGAGAGCAGTTACCGTGCTATGTTCGACACCCTCGATAGGGTGCTGAACGTGAAGAGCGGGCGTCTGTATGACCTCCGCGAGACCCTTATAGGTGATAGACCAGCCGGCACCCTTTCGTTTTCTCCTCTGCGCTTTCCTTGGTTGAACGCTTCGCAGGAGGAGGCCGTCAATAAGATTCTGATGGCGAAGGACGTGGCGATTGTCCATGGTCCTCCGGGTACGGGCAAAACGACGACGTTGGTCGAGGCGATCTGCGAGACCCTTCGGCGTGAAAGCCAGGTGATGGTTTGTGCGCAGAGCAACATGGCGGTGGATTGGATCTCCGAACAGCTGGTCGACCGAGGCGTGAATGTCCTGCGAATCGGTAACCCTAGCCGTGTGGATGACAAGATGCTCTCCTACACCTTTGAGCGTAAGTTTGAGGCGCATCCCCAGTACGATACTTTGTGGGGAATGCGTAAGACGGTTCGTGAACTCTATCGTACGAATCGTGACAAGGCGTTGGCCGTGAAGGATAAGGCGGAGGCGTTGGAGTATGAAATTCGTGAAAGTCTCTTCGCCAATGCGCGTGTGGTGGCTTGTACGTTGGTGGGTGCGGCGAACCAGTTACTGTATGGGCGGACATTCCAGTCCCTCTTCATCGACGAGGCTGCGCAGGCCATTGAGGCGGCTTGTTGGATTCCTATCTGTAAGGCCCACCGTGTCATCTTCGCGGGCGACCATAAGCAGTTGCCACCTACGATTAAATGCTTTGAGGCGGAACGTGCGGGCTTGTCCCATACATTGATGGAGAAGGTCGTCGAGATTAAGCCTGGGGTCGTCTCCTTGCTGGATGTGCAGTACAGAATGAATGAGCGTATCATGCAGTTTTCTTCCGAATGGTTCTATGACGGGAAGCTCAAGGCTGCGGATTGTGTGCGTTGCCGGGGCATTCTGGACTATGAGGAGCCTGTGGAGTGGGTCGACACGCAAAACTTCTCTTTTGACGAGGAGTATGTGGCTGTTTCGGCGGGACGTGTCAACAAGATGGAGGGAGAACTGGTCATCACGCTTCTCTCCCAATTCATCGAGAAGGTGGGTCCACATCGTGTGTTGGACGAGCGGATTGACTTCGGCGTCATCTCTCCTTACAAGGCGCAGGTCTATTACCTTCGGCATCTCCTACGCTCGAATAAGGCATTGAAACCCTTCCGTAGTTTGATAACGATTAATACCGTGGATGGATTCCAAGGTCAGGAGCGGGACGTGGTGATGATCAGTTTGGTGCGATCGAACGAAGAGGGCGAGATAGGCTTCTTGAGGGAACTCCGGCGCATGAACGTCGCGATGACGAGGGCGCGCATGAAACTGATGATCGTCGGCAATGCGGCTACGCTGACGAAACATAAGTTCTACCGCAAATTGTGGGAGTGGGCTACCCTCCGCCTATAATACTTTCCCCCCTAAGCAGGATAGGAAATAATTTATCAGGGAAGGACAGAGTAGAATAGGGAAGACGAATCCGAACACAGCTCCCCAGAAGTGTGCGGAATGCCCGATGTTATCGATGTTTTTCTTGGCCATGTATTGGCAATAGATCAGGTACAACGGACCGAATATGTACCCTGGAATAGGTATGGGTATGAAGAAGAAACAGATGCCTAGTTTGGGGTTGAAGAGTATCGCCGCGAAGATGACGGCGGAGACGGCTCCGGATGCCCCGATTGCGCTGAATTCAGGGTGGTCCTTGTACTTTATCAAATCCGGGATGGAAGATACCGCAATGGCCAACAGATACATCAGCGCATAGACGAATTCCCCTTTCGCACCGAAGACGGTATTGAAGCAATCCTCAACAAAATAGCCGAAGAAATAGAGCGTCAACATGTTGAATATCAGGTGCCATGAGCTTCCGTGGATGAATCCGGAGGTGAGTAGCCTGTAGTGTTGCTTCTTATGAACGATCATATAGGCGTTGAACTTCAGATGGTGGAACCATTCCGGATGGCTAAGGCTTTGGGGCAAGAACTCATTTTGTCCGAACGATAGAATCGATACGATGACGGTGACTACGATGAAGATTGTGGTTACCATGGCGCTCTGGATTTTAGTTTTTGGGGAAGATAGCCTTCCCAGGTGAATTGTTCTCTAGGATAGAAATGGAAGGCTACCCTAATAGGTAGCCTTCCCGAGTATAATGCACTATTTAGTACGATTGGATTACCAAGCGAACAAAGGATAGTTCTTCATGGTCGCGTTAACCTTCTCGCGTACGGAGGTGATGACCTTGTCGTTCTCAGGGTCGCAGAGGACGGTGTCGATCATTTCGACGATCTCACCCATCAGCTCTTCCTTGGCACCACGAGTTGTGATGGCAGGAGTACCGAAGCGCAGACCTGAAGTCTGGAATGGAGAACGGCTATCGAAAGGCACCATGTTCTTGTTCGTGGTAATGTCTGCCGCAACCAACGCTTTCTCAGCCACCTTACCAGTCAGGTCGGGGAATTTGGTGCGGAGGTCGACCAACATAGAGTGGTTGTCTGTACCGCCAGAGATGATCTTGTAACCCTTGTCCATGAAAGCTTGAGCCATCACAGCGGCGTTCTTCTTCACTTGAGATTGGTATACCTTGTATTCAGGTTGAAGAGCCTCACCGAAGGCAACTGCCTTAGCGGCGATGACGTGCTCCAACGGACCACCCTGGATACCAGGGAATACAGCGGAATCGAGGAGAGCGGACATCTTCTTGATTTCACCCTTAGGCGTCTTTTTGCCCCATGGGTTATCAAAGTCCTTGCCCATCATGATCACACCACCACGAGGACCACGGAGAGTCTTGTGGGTAGTCGTTGTTACGATGTGCGCGTATTTTACAGGGTTGTTGAGCAATCCTGCGGCGATCAAACCTGCAGGGTGAGCCATATCCACCATGAAGATGGCACCGATCTCGTCAGCCACCTTGCGGATGCGGGCGTAGTCCCACTCACGGGAATATGCGGATGCGCCGGCGATGATCATTTTTGGCTTCTCGGCGCGGGCCACTTGCTCCAATTGATCATAGTCTACACGGCCAGTATCTTCCTTCACGTTGTATTCCAAGGCATGGAACATCAGACCAGAGAAGTTAACCGGGGATCCATGAGAGAGGTGTCCACCGTGGGAAAGGTTCAGTCCGAGGAATTTATCGCCTGCGTTCAAGCAAGCCAAGAAGACTGCAGCGTTTGCCTGTGCGCCAGAGTGAGGTTGTACGTTCGCCCATTCCGCGCCGAAGATTTGTTTCAAGCGGTCTATACATAATTGCTCGGCCAAGTCAACAACTTCGCAACCACCATAGTAACGGTGTCCCGGAAGTCCCTCTGCATACTTGTTAGTCAACCATGAACCCATGGCTTGCATAACCTGGTCACTCACGAAGTTTTCGGAAGCAATCAACTCAATGCCTTTCAACTGGCGTTGGTGTTCCTTCTCGATGATGTCGAATATTGCTGTGTCTCTTACCATAAAGGAATTATTATAGTTAATGAAAAATTTCACATCGCGAAGTTACGTCTTTTTTCTCTATTATTGGGTTGTGTGCGCATTTAATTTTTTAATTTTATTTAAGGCGAATCCTATAAGCTCATCGTCTCAATAAAACCGGCTAAACCAGGGGTGGGGGAACCCTTTCCGGCGCTGATCGCTTCGCCCCTATGATGAGTCGTTCGCGCCTGGACGTTCTGCTTTCGCCGCCTCCTGTCAGAACTGTAATCCATTTGTAATCAGTTTGTAATATATCAATAAGTTGATTATTTTTTCTTTTTCCTTCCTGATTATGTGTATGTCGCGTGTTTTTTCTATATTTGTACCATGTTTAGGACGTGTACATGGTTTTTTTAAGGGTAGTCATAGTTTTAGTTTTTTCATTTTCCCTCTTTCAACCTCTTAGGGCAATGGAATGGGCCGCATTCCGTCATTATACGGTGAGGGATGGCTTGAGCTGTAATTATATCCATGCCATCACGCAAGACAAGAATGGGTTCTTGTGGATCGCGACGGAGTATGGCTTGAATAAGTTCGATGGCGTCCATTTCAAGAATTATTTCTTTGAGGATTATCCCACATTGTTCCGAAACGATATCAACCGCGCCGCCATGTTGCCTGATGGAAGGGTTTGCTTCGGCGGAAATAATGGTTTGGCCCTCTCGTATGATGAACAGACGGATTCGTTCAAGAATCTTGCGCCCAAGGATTTCGATTCGACTTACTATAAGTGCGTGACGGGCATATATCCTATCAGCAATGGACGTACGATCCTCTCCACGAACGAGGGACTTTATGTCTACAACGACAGCCTTGGCATATTTGATAAGGATCCTTCTTTGTTCGAGGCGACGAAAACGGTTTTCACCTGCAGTTTGATCGATGATGAGTGGGGACGTATCTGGATCGGACGTTTCCCTGGCATTCATATCTGGAACAAGGACTATAAATTGTGTAGTCCTACCTTCTTGGGAAGAATCAACGAAATGGTCTCTTCCATGGTTCGTCTGGACAAACAGAGGGTTTTGTTCTCCTCTTCCATCGGCTCTTTGGGCGTCGTTTATATGCATGAGGATGGAGCGATTGACCGTGTGGAGATTCTTGATACCCCTTTCAAGTGCATTACCTCTTTGCTGAAGGATTCCAAGGGCCGTATATGGTTGGGTACCAGTGGCAGCGGACTCTGGAAGGGATCATGCGAAGGAGGAAAGTGGCACTTCGAGAAACTGGAGCCGATCAACATCAAGGCGGATGAGTTGAAGAAAGTGCATACTCTTTTCGAGGATAGGGATGGTGACATCTGGATCGGAACCCAGAATGCCGGGCTTTGGCGCTACGGACCGATCAAGGGGTCTGGATCGCTGCACTCTTCGGACATCGGTTTCCCGTTGGTCGACGGCACCTCCTTCGCGGAGGACGACAAGGGGAATATCGTCGTTTGCGCGGACGGTCATGGCGCATATCTTTTGTCTCCTGAACTTAAGCTCCTGAAACATATCCAGACGGATGATGGGCTCTCCTCTAACAATGTCCTCTCCGCACAGAAATCGATCGACGGGAAAATATGGCTCGCCTCCTGGGGTGGTGTGCCTTGCACTTACGACACTGAAACCGGGAAGATCAGGCAGTATCCGTTCGATGGCATTGGTTTCCCGTATAGTACAAGCAAGGTCCTTTGTTGCTTCAAAAATGGTGACGTCGGTGTGGGTTTGGCGGGCGATGGCGTATACCTCTTGCCGAAGGATTCCTCCCGTTGGACCCACCAACGCTTCAACAACGACCCTGCGATGTTGTCGGAAGACCGTTGGGTGGAACATGTCATGGAGTCTAAACAAGGGACCCGCTGGGTGATCACATCCCGCTCCGTGTGGCGTAGCGATCCCGGAACCCGTTACAGGGCGACGTTCCCTGATGTTGATGCGAACCAGTCCCACAACCCTTTGATGATGTATCAGGGGGCTTGTGACGAACAGGGGAACCTATTTGTCGTTAGTAATCGGGGTGTTTTGCGCTTCGAGGCGGACGGCTCTTCCTATGCGTGGCTGGACTTCTTGCCGGAAGGACATTACTCTTCGATTGTGATGGGTAGGGATGGACAAATGTGGACGAGCGGTTCCAATGGCATCCTCCATTTCGATTATAAGGAGAAGTCCTATCGCTTGGTTTTGTTGGATGAACGGTGCAGGAACCGTAACTACTTCACTGCCCGTGCCGCCTTCCAGGATTCGAAGGGGCGTTTCTACTTCGGCAGTACGGAGGGTTTCATTGTCTTCGACCCAATGTTGCTCCATGAGACGTCGAGTGTGGATTACCTCTCTTTCTCCGACCTCTATCTGTTCGGCGAGAGGGTCGCTCCGAATAGTGAGTTGTTGCCTTCCCCGCTCTCCCAGACGAAGGAGTTGGTGCTTAATTACGACGAGACGAACATTGAGATCGCTTTTGATGTCCTGGATTTCTCAGGACTCAATAATGTGGACGCGTCTTATCGAATCAACGGATTGGATCGCCGCTGGGTGGATTTGGGGGAGAAACGTGAAGTGAAGATATCTCACTTGCCTATTGGCGATTATGTGCTGGAGGTGAAGGCGCATCGGCGTGATGGAGTGGGTGAGTCCAAGTCTATTTCCTTGAATATAAAAGTATTACCTCCTTGGTGGAAGACCTGGTGGTTTACGCTTATCGTCTTCTCCTTTTTGGTGGCCGCCGTGGTCGCGTTCTTCTATCTGCGGTTCAGGACGATTGTCAGACAAAGGGAACTCTTGGCGAAGAAGGTGGCGGAGCGCACCAAGGAATTGGACGAGAGCAATAAATTGCTGGAACAGAAACAGGAACTCATCGAACGGAGGAACCAAGACTTGTTGGATGTGCTGAAGGAGAAAGATCGCCTGATCTCTGTGGTGGCGCATGACTTGAAGAACCCGATGTTCGCCATCGTGGGGGCATTGGACGGTATCCTGAAGAAGAAGGAGACCTCTCCGAACACATGGAAGGTGTTGAACGACACTTACCTATCGGCCTTCAACCTGCAGTCGGTGATGGTTAAACTGTTGGAGTGGGCGAGAGGAAAGCAGACGGATGTCGCATGCACGTTGCAGAACGTGAGCCTTCGTCAGATATTGAAGGAGGTGACGGATTTGCTGAAGGGTGTGATGTCAGAGAAGGAGATTACCGTTACTTGCAGTTGCAATGTCTCGCACAAGGTCTATGTGGATCCTCGTATGGTGGGTACGGCCATCCGTAATTTGTTGACCAACTCCGCCAAGTTCACGGCCGAGGGAGGTCTAATCAATGTTGTGGCGGAGGAGGAGGACGGACGGGTCCGCTTGACGATTTCGGACAATGGCGTCGGCATGACGCGGGAACGTGTGGATGAATTGATGAGGGATGGAGACCATGAGTCTACCTTGGGTACGAACAATGAGCGAGGAACCGGTTTGGGCTTCCAATTGACGAAAGACTTTATCCGTAAGAGTGGCGGTACGATCTCCATGGAAAGTGAAGTGGGGAAAGGTACCACTGTGACCATCCTATTGCCTAAGTCGGATGAGCTGGTCGAGATCTCGCAGCCTGAGGTTGAGGCTGAGTTTGTGGTGAACACCGAACTGATGGATGGTAACGTGGTGATGATTGTCGACGATGACCCGTTGATACTCAATAATCTGAAGGATATGTTGCAACCATATTTCCAAGTGATTGATGCGAACAATGGGGAGGAGGGCTTCGAGTTGGCTTGCAAGGAAAACCCTGACATCATCATCTCTGACGTTGAAATGCCGGTGATGGATGGAATAGAGATGTATAAACGACTGCGGAGTCTGCACTCTGCCGTGGTGCCGCTGATATTCTTGTCTGCCCGTAGCGACGAGGACGATAGGTTGCGCGGACTCTCCAGCGGTGCGATTGACTATGTGACCAAGCCGTTCGCTTCCAGGGAATTGTTGATGAAACTGAATAATATCCTGCAATGGCGTAGGCAGCAGCAACAGGAGGTCCTTTCGCGCAATCTGGAAGTGAACCGGATCGACGAAGAGACCAACTCTGTGCTTAGGCAGTTCTTGGAGGTGGTGGAGAAACGTTATCAGGACTCCGACTTCTCTGTCGATGATATTGCGGACGCATTGGCTATGAGCAAATCGTCGCTCTCCCGCAAGTTGAAGTCCATCACGGACAAGACCCCTTTGGAGATTGTCACGGAGTATCGTTTGCACCGTGCGCAAGAGATGTTGAAGAGTGGAAAGAGCGTTTCGGATGTGGCTTATTCGGTAGGATTTAATGATCCGTTCTATTTCAGCCGTAAATATCGGTCGTTCTTCGGCTATCCACCTTCCCAAGAGTCTTAGGCTGAATCGAATGCTATTTGTTTGGTTATCATATAGTTAAAATCCATTGCGGGATTTTGTTCGAATAAAAAAATCATTTTTTAGAATTTTTTAGTACATTTCGTTCCGCAAAATCATTGGTTTTGCATTATATTTGTAGCGTCAATGACAGAACGATTATTGATAAAGTGTAATAATGGTTTATTCTGAACCGAGATTTTGAAAATTACCTGCATGTATTGTGTAAGCTTTGCGAAATTGGGCGGGTCCGAATGGATTCGCCCATACTTTTTCCCGAAAGTGTGTGTTTGATGGGTTTAAGTGACTGCTTTATAGGCGAACTAAATCCGTCTAGGTGTAGGCATACCTTAGTCCGTGGCGCGTTTAGAACCTATGGTTGTGAGCGCCCATGCTTTTATGGCTAATGTCGGAGGGGGAGGGAGCCCGTGTCTCTTTTGGCTATCCTTTGGCTACCCGTTGAATTGTCCTTGAAAAGAGAAAAGACCGTCAATCTTTCGATTAACAGCCTTTCTTTGTACCCAGACCCAATACATAACCTTGAATACAAGAGAAAATAAAAGAATACAAAGATATTGATTTACAATGACTTTATTATTTATCATTTTCTTTTTGTAGGATAAAGGTGTACTATTTTATGTTAATTAGTACACCTTTTAGTACACCTCTGTGAAAATATGTTGTATCTTTACACTACCAAAAGAAACCAAAAGAATATAGTACACTATGGCAAAGTTAGAAAACAAGAGCAAAGACAACCCCAGACTTGAACAGAGGTTGTTAGCAGATGGGCAAATTAGCCTTTATTTGGAGTATTATTTGGGCAGGGAAAGTGAGCCCGTGTTAGATGAGTTTGGAGAGCCTGTATTGTATGAGAGTGGTAGGATGGCAGGAACACCCAAGTATAAGGTTAGGCACATAAGGAGAAAAGAAAACCTCAACCTCTATTTGGTGGCTACCCCCAGAACTCCTATTGACAGAACCCACAATAAGGAAACCTTGCAACTTGCAAAGAAAATTAGACAAGAAAGGGAGCAGGAACTATTAGAGAGTAGTGAGGGCTACAGGCTAAAGAAAGACCGCCAAATAAACTTTCTGGATTACTTCCAAAACTACATTGACAATTACACCAAGAAAGATATTAGGATGGTGCAAATTGCCCTACAGAGGTTTAGGGATTTTTTGAACGCCACACCAGAGTACACCAAGTTTGCAAAGAGCATAAAGCCAGAGCAACTTAACAAAGATATGATGGTGTCTTTTTCTGAGTACCTACAGAGTAGAAGTGTTGGAGAGGGGGCAAAAAGCATTTATCAGCGTTTCAAGAAAGTTGTTAATTATGCCATTGAACACGATGTGTTGACAAAGAACCCATGCACGGGGGTTGTAATAAAGGCAGATGACCAGATATTGAGAAAAGACGTGCTTTCTTTGGATGAGGAACAAGCATTGATTAACACCCATTATGAGGGAGAAAACCCCAATATAAGGAGGGCTTTTATAATGTGCCTGTATTGTGGGTTAAGATTTTGTGATGTGAAAGACCTTACTTTTTCCAATGTGGATTACTCCAATAAGTTGCTAAAGTTTGAACAGAATAAGACCAAGGGGCATTCCGCTAATAGCGGTGTTATTATTCCCCTTAATGATGGATTGTTGAGGCTTATAGGAGAGCCAACAGAGAGCCAGACCAAAGACAGCCTTGTATTTCCACTGCCAAGTTATGAAACGTGCCTTAAAGCCCTTAAAAGGTGGGTTAAGAGGGCGGGGATTGACAAGCATATAAGCTGGCATTGTGCCAGACATTCTTTTGCTGTTAATATTCTCAACAACGGGGCGAACATTAAGACGGTGGCAAGCCTGTTGGGGCACTCTGGATTAAAGCACACGGAGAAATACACCAGAGCAATAGACAGGCTGAAAGAGGATGCAATAAACAGTCTGCCAACTCTGGAAATTACTAACTTTTAATGGTTGAGGCTATGGATAAGACAATAGAAAAAAAGTTTTTTGATGCGTTTAAAATTAATGGTGTTGTAAGCAAATGTATTGAATATTTAAGAGCCGTACACGACTTGCCAGAAACAAAAGATACTAAGCGAGATGAAAGTTGGGAATTTTACATAAAACAGGTGTACCCAGAAGAAATATTGAAATATACAAATGCTTTTAATTTTAAGGTGCTTGAACTAAATGATAGTCCTTTGATGAATGAGATTAAAGCAAACTTTAATAGCTGTTTGTATGAAGTTGAAAGAAGAGAATATTTATTCTCTTTGTTAGCCCCATTTGGTGAACAAGGATGTAATATTGCAGGCGTTTTCACGCCAACAGAACAAAATGAATGGACTTTGTATGTTAGAGACCAATTTAGAAGAATGATTGGTAAAGGTGCTTGGGTGGAGGAAAATTCTGTGGAGGAATGTTTGAGTTTTTATTACAATGCTATGATTGTGTTTGCTAATCGTTTATATGCCTTTTTGCTGTCATGTGGTATAGATATGATGAAATTGCAAGAATTAATGGGTATATATCTAATGGAAAATCCCAATAATAACCTTGTAAACAAGGCTTTGGGCAGTGACAACCTCAGACAAAGATACATTGATGCACTACCAAAAGAGCCTCAACAAGAGCAAACAACAGATGCCCAGAACCTCACCCCAGAGCCTCAACAGGAACAGACCAAGAAAACCAGAGGCAGGGGCAGACCAAAGAAAACTTTTAAGGATAGAATGATTGATGATGCCGATGGGAACAAGTTGAAAAAGATACACACAAAGATTGATGGTAAAAAGGGGAAAGATGCCACCTTGATAATATTGGCTTGCCTAAAGAAAGGGTGGTTGGCAAGACCGACTTACACCGAAGTAAAAAATGAGTTTGGGGATATTGGCAGTAAGACAGGTTATAACAGATACTTAAATGAAAGTATGTTTATCAATGAGGAATTAGAGGGGGCAATAAAAAGCCTTGATTAGCCCCCAACAAACCAATGGAGGTTGCTTTTAATGTACTTTAATTGTCACTTAACAACGGACAATTAAAGTGCATTTTCTTTTTTCTTTATTGTGGATTTTCCTTTATTCCTTTGTCATTGCTTTCTCAAAGGTAGGATAAGAATAGCAAGCCCTACCAGACAGGGAGCAGGGCAAACAAGGGGGTTGGGCTTGCTAACACCCTCTGACAGCCCAAACATAAATCTTAAAAAATGACAGAGGATTTAAAACAGGTGGCTGACCTAATAACAGCAAACACTATTTTTTGCACAAAAGAAGTGCTTACAAGTGACGAAACGGCAAGATATTTGGGCATATCCAAATCATACTTGTACAAGTTGACAATGGGGCAAAAGATACCTCATTACAAGCCAATGGGCAAGATGTGCTATTTCAACAGGCAAGAGTTGGAAACGTGGTTACAAAACAACAGAGTTGCAACAGCCGATGAGTTAAGCCAAAAGGCTCAATGTTATTGTATGAAAGGAGGTGCAAAATGAACACTCCAAACATACGATTTTATGCCAAGATGGTGAACACCACCCCTAAAGGCAATAAGACACCCAAATACACGATTAAAGCCCAAGCAGGATTTTACCCTCCTATGGAACAATTAAGGGGCAGGGATGGACTTGTGTCTATGAACTTGATGGAGAAACTAAAGGAGGGGGATAATGTGCCCTCTATGAGGCTACAGGCAAAAAACAGCCTCAACTTTACAGGCTTGAAAGAGTATTTTGAGGATGGCAAGTTGAGTGGTTTTGCCTATGGCTACCCTCTGGATAAACCCAACTACAGCAAGGATAAAAAGCCCAACCCTTTCTGTGAATATAAGGGAGATGGGTATTTGTTTAAGTTGTACCAAGATGAGAATGACCCCACAAACCTAATTCCCACCTGTATTGAATTGCTGGTGTTGGAGGGTGCAAAGGTGCTTATTAGTTCCTATTGTAAGCAACTAAAAATGGGTGGTTTTGATGAGGCTTTACAGGCTTTGAGAAAGCAAGCCCAGAGGGAAGTGTTTTATAATAATATGTAGTTTGTGGGCAAAAATTGGTAACAAATAACACAGATGTACGACAAAGTAAAACTCTGGATTGATAGGGCTATGGTGGGGGAACAATACCCCACTATAGCCAACTATCTGGATGAGGCTAACACACAGATAAACCACAAGACGGGAGAGGTTAAAACCTTTGGCAATTTGGAGGGGTTGAAAGTGTCTATCTTTGTTGGTGGTTTGTCGGTGGTGGGGAGTTTGCCAAAATACCTGTATGGTAGCAATGTTTATCCTCTGGATAGGCACACAACAGCCCAAGCAATAGCAAAGTTGAGTGACGCTTTACACCTACAGGCAGACAAAGCAAATGTTACAGGGCTTGAATTTGGCATAAACTTTTTTATGATGCACCAAGTTTCAGAGTACCTTGCAAAATTGGGTAATATGCCCAGATTGAACCGATACCACTTTGAACCCTCAACCCTGTATTATAAAGGGACAGGAAGGCAACAACCTAAAGTGTTTGCTTTCTATGATAAGATGGCAGATGCCAGAGCCAAAGGAATGGACTACCCAGAGGATTTGGAAGGGGCAAACCTGTTGAGATATGAGATGAGGCTAAATGGCAGACTATCTAATCAATTGAAAGTGCCAGAGGTTACAGCCTCAACCCTGTATGATGCACCCTTTTACAAAATGATGGTTAGACGTTATCAAGATAGTTATTTTTCAATAACCAAGTTGAACCAGATAAAAACTAATATTATGAGTGAGATTAAGACCGTTACAGACGCTTTCAACGTGTTTGTTGCACGATTGATAACCCAGACAGACCAAACCCAGATTGGAGGCTTTCTGGATGAGTTGAAAGGGGCAGGTGTGTTTGAGGATAGAAAGAATTACACCAGACTTAAAAACAAAATCCAAGAAGTAGCCACAAAAGCCAATATTACCGTTTCCGATGAACTTATGAGGGAGTTGGATAATGAGGTGAGAAATTGTGGGGCTTATGTGTGATTGTCTTATAATAAAGTGTATGTTGTTACCAGAATTTGGTAACATTCAACAATTTAAAATATTGAAGATATGGCAGACAAAAACAGACGAAAACCAACAGAAAAAAACAATGTGAATCCTCAGACGGGCTTAACCCCATTGCAGGAACAAGTTGCAATGATGCTTGCAACAGGTGAAACTATTTCAGCGGTTGCTGTGAAATTGAATGTAAACCGATGCACGATATATGAATGGCAAAGGCTTGTTACATTCCAATGCTTTCTAAACAAACAGGCTAAAGACTATAGAGATAATTTAAGAAATGGCTTGTTTGGACTTGCAAACGATGCCTTGCAAGTGATAAACGATGGTTTGCACTCAGAAAGTGAAACTAATAGGCTGAAAACGGCAATGTGGTTAATTGAAAAGATTAAGGATTTGGACACGGGGCAAACGGATGCAAGGAGTGTGCTTAAGGAGGAATGCACACAAGAAATGTTTGGATGGGATGGAGGTATGTTTGATAAAAAGGCTTATAGTGATGCACTTCAATTATATGGGCTACAGCCAGAGTAAAAAGAGCCTCAACCAGACAGAAAAATAATTATATTTTATACTTTTGCAACGGCTTTGTTAAAGCCAACTATATTTTTTTGGTGGGGGTGTTGTGTAGTGATGCACTTACACCCCTTTCTTGTGTGGCTAAAACAACACAAAAGTACACCTCAATGTTATATAGTACACTTTTAGTACACCTTTAAAAAATTAAATCCCCTGTAAATGTTTGTTTTACAAGGGATTATCTTTTGATGTATGTACCCAGACCCGGGGTCGAACCGGGATGGAAGTGAATCCACTGGTGTTTGAGACCAGCGCGTCTACCGATTCCGCCATCTGGGCGAATTGTTGAACCATCGTTCCCAATTGCGGTGCAAAGATAGTTTATTTTCTCGACATCCAAGCGTATTTGCGCTATTTTTTTTCGTTTTTGCGAATATTATATTTTAATGCGTTGTGAATCAGTCTAAAAAAATAAAATTGAATTGTCGCGGATGTCAAGATGTGTAGGCTTGGAGGCTAGAGAAACACTGAGTTCTCTTTGCTTTATGGTGCTATTTCGTTGATATATAAAAATTTTCGTGTAATATCATTCTATATTATTTCGCAAAACAGACTTGAGTTATTAAAGAAAAATACTAATTTTGTGCGCTGACTACAATTTAAAGAACAATATAATGAGTAACAATTATTGTGTAATAATGGCGGGTGGTGTTGGCAGTCGTTTTTGGCCGTTCAGCACTAACAATAGACCTAAACAATTCCTGGATTTCTTTGGCACAGGACGTTCATTGCTCCAGATGACATACGACCGCTTCTTGAAAGTGGTTCCTAAAGAGCATATATTGATAGCGTCAAGCAATCAATATAAAGACCTTGTATTAGAACAATTGCCGGACCTGAAGGCGAACCAAGTCTTGTTGGAGCCTGCCCGCAGAAACACCGCCCCTTGTATCGCCTATGCGATGCACCGTATCAAGTCGGAGAACCCGAACGCGAACATCGTAGTATCCCCTTCCGACCATCTGATCCTAAAGGAGGATGAATTCGTGCAGACAATCCTGAACGGACTGGATTACACCAAAGACCACAATGATATCCTAACGTTGGGTATCAAACCGAGCAGACCAGAGACGGGCTACGGATACATTCAGGTGGCGGACCTTACTTCAGACCGTAATATATTGAAAGTGAAGACTTTCACCGAGAAGCCTAACATTGAATTGGCTAAGATATTCTTGGAAAGTGGCGATTTCTTCTGGAACTCGGGTATGTTCCTCTGGAACGTGAACACGATCATTGAGGCGTTCGACCTCTACCTGAACGAAATGAACCGTAAGTTCGAAGGTGGTGCCGCATTCTATGGCACAGACAAGGAACAGGACTTCATTGATAGCATATACCAGTCTTGTACAAACATCTCCATCGACTACGCTATTCTTGAGAAGGCGAAGAACGTGCATGTCTTGGCCGCTAACTTCGGTTGGTCTGACCTCGGTACGTGGGGTTCCGTGTACGAGCATTCGGACAAGGATTCGGACAAGAATGTCACCCTGAAGTGCAAGACGCTCTACTACGACAGCAAAAACAACGTCGTGGCGCTTCCTGAGGGCAAATTGGCGGTGATCCAGGGCTTGGATGGCTATATCGTCGCTGAGGCTGACAAGGCCCTCCTGATTTGCAAGAAGGACGAGGAACAGCACATCAGACAGTTCGTGAACGACACGAAGGTGAAGATCGGCGAGGAGTTCATATGATATCGGACTCCCTCACAAAATATCGGAAGCCCTATTGCTCGATGATTCGGCAATAGGGCTTCCCTTTTTATATCTTACGATTTATATCTCTTAATGATTACGCCTCCTCTTTCTTCGCATCCTTGATAGGGAAGAGCAGGGAAGCGACGATGCTGAGCGCCAATATGCCTAGGATGACCAACAGGGATGTGCCCGGACCGATCTCTATCTCAAAGAATGTATTGAGCAACATCTTGACACCGATGAACGACAGCAGCACGCCCAAGCCGGTCTTCAGCCTGCAGAACATGTTCATCACATTGCTGAGCATGAAGAAGAGGGAACGTAGCCCCATGATGGCGAAGATGTTCGAGAAGAATACGATGTAAGGATCTCTCGTGACGGAGAAGATGGCGGGGATGGAGTCCACCGCGAAGAGGATGTCGGAGAACTCGATGACCAAAAGCACGAGGAATAGGGTCGTGATGAAGAGTTTCCCCTCATTGCGCACGAAAAAGTCATGTCCTTTGTATGATTTGTCCAGCCTGAAATGTCTGGCGGCGAACTTGACGATAGGGTGGTTCTCCGTGTCGATCTTCTCCTCTTCCTCTTTCCCCACAAGCATTTTCAGACCGGAGAAGATGAGCAGGCCACCAAAGACGGCGAGCACCCACGTGAAGCGTTGGATTAGGGCGGAGCAGAGGAATATGAAGGAGAAACGCAGGACGATGGCTCCGATGATTCCCCAGAACAGTACCCTATGGTAATATTTCTTCTCGACGCCGAAGCTCATGAAGATCATGATCATCACGAAGATATTGTCCACGGAGAGCATCTCCTCGATCACATAGCCCGAGAAGTATTCCAGCGTGAGCGCCTTCCGGTAGAGGTGCAGGTTCACATCCAAGCCTTGCTGAGGGTCTATCTTCAGTCCGTGTCCGTGCGAAAGGTTAAGTTCGGTGAGCCTTTCTAGCGAGTCCACACCATGGATGTATTCGCCGAAGAAATAGATGAGCCCGCCGAAGAGCATGGCGACGGCCACCCAGATGCAGGTCCAAGTCATGGATTCCTTGAATGAGACGACATGGTCATCCTTGTGGAACACACCCAAGTCCAAGGCTAACAAAAAAGATATAATCAGCAAAAAGCCTCCGAAGGAGACGAAATCATACGCAGTCATAATCTATTATTTTTTACGGTTCTTATATTCTGTTGGGGTGACCCCATATTTCTGTTTGAAGCAACGGCTGAAGTAGCGGGAGTCGGACATGCCGATCATGTAGGTGATCTGCGTCATGTTGTAATCGCTGTTGTCGATCAGGTCCGCCGCATGGGAGAGGCGGGTCTCGCGGATGAACTCCATCGGTGTGAGGCCTACGAGCGCCTTGACCTTGGACGTGAGGTTCCACTTGCCTATCTTAAGCTCGTTCTGCAGATCGTCCACGGAGAAATCACTGTTGTCCATGTTCTTGTTGATGATCTCCACGATGGAGCGCATGAAGGCGTCGTCCTTCGGAGCGAGCGGTTCTTCCTGCTCGGTGGCGGTGTTCGTATCGACCTTCGCCCCGTCATCGACCGTTAACCTATTGCCTATCAGGTTGTTTTTATATTTCTCCTGCCACTTCTCCCTCTCCGAAAGGATGTTATCTATCCTAGCCTCCAGATAAGCCATGCTGAACGGTTTGGTGATATAGTCGTTCGCACCGATCTTCAGGCACTCTATCTTGCTCTGCATATCCGTTTTGGCGGTCAATAGGATGATAGGGATATGGGAAGTCTGCTCGTTCTCCCTGATCTTTTTCACCATCTCCATGCCGTCCATCACAGGCATCATGATGTCGGTGAGGATGAAGTCCGGCAACTCCCTTTGCGAGGCTTCGAGACCTTGCTCCCCGTTCGCCGCCTCGACGATGAGGAAACGTTTGCCTAATACGGAACGAAGGAATTCCCTGAGCTGTTCATTATCCTCCACGATCAGCAGTTTAGGCTGTTCTTGCGAGCCCGCATCAAGCGCGTTCCCTTTCGAATCCGTTTCAGCGGCGTGCGGCGAGCCTTTGGTCTCGTCGTTGATGACAATGTCTACCGTGTTGTCGAAATGGTCCACGCCGGGTTTCAGGCGGATGGAGAAGGTGGTGCCCACGTCCGGTTCGCTCTCCACGCTCACGCTGGCCTTGTGGAGGTCCACAATCTCCTTGACGAGGGAGAGTCCGATGCCCGTTCCGCTCTGTTTGGTGAGGGAGAAGTTCTGCAGTGTGGTGTATCGTTCGAAGATGATGGAGAGCTTGTCCTTCGGCATTCCGCAACCCTTGTCGGCCACCTCGATGACGCCCTCTCCGTTGTCCAGGTAGGTACGCACGGAGACAGCTTTCCCGTCAGGCGTGAACTTGAAGGCGTTCGAGAGCAGGTTGAAGATGATGGTGTCGATCTTATCCCTGTCCACCCAGAAGGTGGCGCCGTTGGTCTCGTCGTTGACGGTGAAGGTGATTTGCCGGTTGCCCGCCAATTTAAGGAACGTGGAGCTGCAGGATGCGATGAATTCGCCCAAGCGGGTCTGTTCCACCCGTAGCCTCATCTTATTGCTCTGGATCTTCCTGAAATCCATGATTTGGTTCATCATTCGGAGCATTCTGTTCGTGTTGGTCCTGACGACCTCCAGCTGGTCCCTGTCCTCAGGGCGGAGCGTTCCGTTCTCCAATACGTTTTCTAGCGGTCCGTTGATGAGTGTGAGCGGGGTGCGCAGTTCGTGGGAGATATCCGTGAAGAACTGCAGTTTGGAGTCGGACATCTCCTGTTCCATCTTCATCTTTGTCCTGGAGCGGTAGATGGAGGCGGAGGCGAGGATGATCAGGGCGATGATCAGCGCATAGATCAGGTAGGCCCAGCCCGTTTCCCAGAAGGATGGCAACACGACGATTTTCAGCTCTCTGATGTTGTCGTACCAGATGCCCTCGCTGTTGGTCGACTTGACAAGGAAGGTATATTCTCCCTTAGGCAGGTTCGTGTAGGTGGCGAGTCGCTGGTTGCCCACGTAGTTCCATTCATTCTCGAACGGCTCCAGTTTGTAGGCGTACTGGATATGCTCGGGGAACCTGTAGTCGAGTGCGGCATAGCCTATGGAGAAGACAGACTGGTTATGTTTCAGGGTGATTTCCTCCAGGTAGTCGGCGGATATCTGCACGACAGAGTTCGGTTCCTGGATGTTCTGTTCCTTGTTGAAGAGAAGGAAACGGGTGAATACGATTGGTGGCATGTAGTCCGCCGGCTTGATCGCTTGCGGGTTGAATGAGAAATACCCTGAGTTGGTGGCGGTGGATATGATGCCGGAGTGCCGTCTGACCAACCTCTTCCCCGTGTTTTCGGTGCAACGGAAGTTCTGCACTTGCCCGAAGGATTCAGATGCGTTCGTTTCCGTGTTGAACTTGACGATAGACTCCTCCGTCAGGATCCATAGGTTGTCTTGCGCATCGTCAGAGATGTTGTAGAGCAAGTCGGAGGGGAACCGGTTGTTGCTTCGGCTGAACGGCTCGAACTCAGGCGTTTGGAAGAGCACGAATTCGTTTTTCAGGCGGAAGAGTCCTCCGCCGAAAGAGGCCAACCAGATATCCCCCTTCTCGTTTTGGAAGATGTCGTAGATGCAACTGTTGGACAGATTGGTGTTTTCCGTGTTGTAGAAGAGAAAGCGAATCTCTTCAGGTTTGTCGAATTCGGAGGAGAAGATGGTGAGTCCTTCGCTGGATCCTAGCCATATGTTGCCGTTCTTATCTTCCATGAGGGAGTGTGATTTTTCCACGGTCGGAGGATAGTTGAACTTGAACAGGTTCTCTTTGTGGATGAAGCGGTAATTGTTCTCCGTTTGTAGGAGGAGGTGTAGTCCTCCATCTGGGGAGGCAAGCCAGAGGTGACCCTTGCTGTCTTCCAATATGCTGTTGAAGTCGTTGGACAATGGCTGGAAGCCAGGTTCCATCGCTTGGCACTTCTTGATGGAGAATCTGTTTTTGCTTTGTTCCGTGATCTCGAGGAGAGCCTTGTCTGTCGAGATCCATATCTTTCCGGTCCGCCCTTGGTAGATGACAGATATATTGCCGAAATGCGTTTTGTTTGTGCTCACCTCGCCTTTCGTGTTGACGAATCCGATGAGCTTGTCCTCCGTGTCGTAGAGCCGTAATGCGCCATCCTCCGTGGCCATCCATAGCCTTCTGGAATCGTCTTCGAATAGGGCTCTCGCCTCGCAAAACACGTTGGTATGGGATGTGGACATGTCTGAACTCAGTCCTAGAGGATTGTCGAAGTTCACAGTTTTCCTGATTCCCGCATTGGGTTCTGCGGCCCAGAGTACACCCATCGTGTCAGACAGGGTTGAGGCGTTCGTCTGCGAGTTGGCTGATTTCTCTTGTATGGACAACGTTTGGGCGTTGATTTCGTAAACAATGTTCTGGCTTTTCAGTTTGGCGTAGACATTTCTTTTGTCGTCTTGCCAAATCTTTTCGGTAGAGCCTTCCATCGTTTGTTTCCCCTTGATATTCCAGCTTGTCAGGTCTGTCACTTGGATGTTGAGGCTGTTGCTGATTGTGCAGAAATGCGTTTCGTCGAGCAGGAAGATATGGCTGATTTCCTCGTTCGGATTCCCTATCGCGATGGTGGAGAATCTTTTCTTTGTCTTGTCGTATAGGATAACCTTGCCTTGGGAAGCCGCGATGAGCAGTTCCTGGTCCGTCTCGATCATTTGGAAGGCGGAGAGGCTGTCAGACAAGGAGATGTAATTCAGGGAGATGGTGGTGTCCTGTTGGGTGATGGTGGCCGCTCCCTGTTTCGTCAGCAGCCATTTCTGCCCGTTCTTTTCCATGAAGACGTTGTTGACTTTCGTCCCTTGATCCTCCTCTGTCTCTCTTCCCACATGGATGAGATGAGCATCTCCGGTGGAATCCATCATGATCTGTAGCGCGCCGTTCTCGTTCGAACTGAGGACCCACAGCTCTGTGGGTGATAACTGAATGATTTCGGAGGCGGAGAAGTAGTTGTCGCCCTTGTTGCTGTCGGCGGAAGGGTAGAGCGAGAAGGTCTCCTTCCTCGGGTCGAAACGCAGCACCTGTCCGATGTCGTTGAGGATCCACAGATGGTGGAACTGGTCTTGTTTGATATCGATGAACTGGTTGCTGATGCTTCGTGAGAGTTCTTTGGAGTCCGCCTTGAAGTTCTTGAAATCATAGCCGTCGAATCGGCTGAGGCCGTCCAGGGTGGTCGCCCAGATGAAGCCCGACTCCCCTTTGAGGAGGCTGGTGACGTCGTTTTGGGAGAGTCCCGCCTCCGTCGTGTAGTTTGAGATGCGTATGCCTATCTGCCCATATCCGAAGAGGTGGGCGAGAAAAAGAATCGTTATCGATAGGAAGGCTCTTTTACGCATGGTACACTATTGCATTTCTGTGAGATTGATTTTGTCTTTGTCCGGTCCAACCACCTTCGTCCGCATATGGTCGTCCGTGTCCGTATAGATGAAGTAGGCTGTGACAGGAAGCACTTGGTTTTCTACGAATTCGCAAGCCTTATCGAGTCCCATCACCATGAAGGCGGTGGCCAGTGCGTCGGCCGTCATGCAGTCCGAGGCGAACACGGTCGCGCTCAGCAGGTTATGCTCCACCGGGTATCCCGTGTGTGGGTCGATGGTATGCGAGTAACGTTTCCCGTCCTTGTAGTAGAATTGGCGGTAGTTGCCTGATGTGGCAGTGCCGATGTCCCCCAGGGAAACTCTCGCTTGGAGTGTGGGGTTATCCACCGCGTTGCTGTCCGACGGTTGGGTGATGCCGATGCGCCAAGGCTCTCCTTGCGGGTTCACGCCATGGGTCACGACCTCGCCTCCGATCTCCACCATGTAGTTGACGCATCCTTTGGATTGGAGGAGTTGGGCCACGATGTCGCAGGCGTATCCCTTGGCGATGGCGGAAGCGTCCAACATGATATCGCTGTCGGATTTTTTGATGTATCCGTTTTGGATCTTCACTTTTTCGTAGCCGACGTGGTGGAGGACCTCCCAGACATGCTCGTCGCTCACATCATCGCTCTTCTTGAAACCGAATCCCCAAAGATTGACGAGCGGGGCCACGGTCATGTCGAACGCCCCGTCGGTCAGAGAGGAGATCTCCATGCCCCGGTTGAATACGGTGAGGAATAGGCTGTCGAGCTCCACGTATGGCTCGTTCTTGTTGATGCGTGAGATGGTGGAATTTTCCCGGAAGGTGGAGAGGGAGGATTCGAAAGTCTCGAGGCAATCTGTTATGTCCTGAGGCATGATGAACACCCCGCTGTCTGTGGCGTATGTGATCCTGTAACTAGTGCCGAGCGCCTCTCCCAAATAGGTTATGTCCACTAATTTCTTCTTTTTGTTATCGCATGCGGATGGTATCAGTAGGATCGCTAATATGCCTACTGCAAACAACCATGTCAGTCTCTTCCCCTTCTTATAAACCATCTTCGTCTTGTTTGTTTATCTCCCACAAAGTTAGTGAAAACGGCCCTAATAATTTTTAATATTGCCCGAAAAATTCCTCTATTAATAAAAAAATTGTACCTTTGCATGGATTGGTCGTTTCCTCGACCGATGAGGCCGGCGTTTCGGCTTCATATCAGTGTGAAATGGATGTAATGATTTATTAGTATGATATATAACACCAAAATGAAACGCCTTGCGTTGCCTGAGTACGGCAGGAATATACAGAACATGGTGGATTATTGTTTGACCATTGAAGACC